>NZ_JBEEAB010000005.1:0-415690 GCF_040120725.1 Actinopolymorpha sp. B9G3
GGGCTATCGCGCCGTTGCCACCCGATACGACAAACGCGACTACATCTGGCGCGGCACAATCGACATCGCATCGATCAGAATCTGGCTCCGCGACCCACCAACCCAAGATCTACGGGACACGCCCTAGTTGTCGCTCGCTGGCCGGTCATCGGACACAGGGCGGCTGGTGCCGGCCACGTTCGCGCGGGTCCTGCCCTGCCCTCCGCACATGGACGACCCACGCCGATTCCCCGCGACGCACGCCGAATCGGCCGTGTTTTCGTGGGGAATGATCGCGTATGCGTGATCATTCCCCGCCAACGGCCCTGGGCTCGGCTCACATTTGCCTTGCCATGATGTCGCAATGACGTCATAGTGGCGTCATGTTCTCCGTCAAAGGCCATCAAACGTTGCGAAGGCGGATACACCTGCCGCCTGCGGTGCTCGGCATCATCGCGGTCCTGAGGCTGCTGCCCCAGGTCGGACGGGGCAGGACGGTCCTCTTCGCGGTCGGTGTCGCTCTCTCCTCCGTCCTACCGATCGCCCTGGCCGTGCTCACCGGTCTCGTCGTCGGCTCGATTCCCGCCGCTGTGCGAGGCGGCCTCGACAGCCCCGCGGGCACGACAACGATCCGGCTGCTGGTGGCCCTCGCCGTCATCGTCGTGGTGCTGCGGGTCTGTCAACCGGTGCTGGCCGCCCTCACCGCGACTCTCGGCCGGGGGCTCGACCGGCTGCTCCAGGAGAAGGTGATCATGGCGGTCGGGCGGCCCCACGGGATCGCGCATCTGGAGGACCCTGACGTCCTCGCCGACGTCCGCAAGGTCCGCGGTCTCGGCATGGACCCCACCCGGCCGAGCATGGCGATCGAGGCGCTGGGCTGGCTGTTGCCGTCGTGGTTGCAGGCGCTGGGCTCGACCGTGGTGCTCGCCTTCTTCCACTGGTGGCTCGGTCTGATCTGGCTCGTGGCGTGGCCGGTGCTCGTCTACGTGATGCAGCGGGAGTACGTCAGGGTGGGCCAGATCACCTATGGCCAGAGCAGCGCGCTACGGCGTGCCGAGTACCTTCGCGACCTCGCGCTGGAGCCGCCGGCCGGGAAGGAGGTTCGGGTCTGGGGGATGCTCGACTGGCTCATCAGTCGGTTCGAGTCGACCTGGCGGACCGCGATCGAGCCGGTGTGGAACGCCCGCAAGCCCCACCCACGGGCGCTCTTCGGATCGACCGGAGCCGTGCTCGTGCTCAACCTCGCCTCCTACGGCCTGCTCGCCTGGGCGGCGACTCGGGGCGACCTGGCCCTGGGAGCCCTCGCCGTCTACGCGCAGGCGCTGAACGGGGCGAACGCCTACGCCGCGTTCAACGACGGCAACGCGCACCTGTCGTTTGCCGCTGTCGTCGTACCACGGCTGTTGGAACTGGACGAACGCCTGCGGACCGACGCGCCGGCGGCGGCGCGCGCCATCGCCGGACCGGCGGGCGACCGGGACTTCCCGACCCGCGACGTGCGCTTCGAAGGGGTGACGTTCCAGTACCCGCGCAGCGAACGCCGGGCGCTCGCCGGTCTCACGCTCACCCTCGCCGCGCACCGGTCGCTCGCGATCGTCGGTGAGAACGGCGCCGGCAAGACGTCCCTCGTCAAGCTCCTCTGCGGGCTCTACGCTCCGACATCCGGCCGGATCAGCGTCGACGGCACCGATCTGCGCGATCTCGACCCGGCCGCGTGGCGCCGCCAGGTCGCCGTGCTGTTCCAGGACTTCGCCCGCTACCACCTGCCCGTCCGCGACAACATCGGCATGGGTGCGCCGGAACTCGCAGGCGACCTCGACCGGCTCCGCAGTGCCGCACGCAAGGCCGGGCTGCTCGACGTGATCGAAGGTCTGCCCCTCGGCTGGGACACCGTGCTCTCCCGCGAATACACCGGCGGCACCGACCTGTCGGGCGGCCAGTGGCAGCGGGTCGCACTCGCCCGGGCGATGTTCGCCGTGGAGGCCGGCGCCCGCGTCCTGATCCTCGACGAACCGACCGCCGCGCTGGACGTTCGGGCCGAAGCCGAGCTCTACGACCGCTTCCTCGAACTCACCGAAGGACTCACGACGATCCTGATCTCCCACCGCTTCTCGACGGTACGAAGGGCGGACCGGATCGTCGTCCTCGCCGACGGAGCCATCGACGAGGACGGTACGCACGAACAGCTGATGGCCCAGGGCGGTCGGTACGCCCACATGTTCACACTGCAGGCGGCCCGGTTCACCGACGAACTCGCCGTCGCCGGGGAAGGAGGCCGTGATGCGTGAGGCATGGCGGGCGTACCGCATCAGTCTCGCGATCGGTTTCAGGGCCGCGCCGTGGCACGCGACGTTCCAGCTGATCACCGGTGCCCTGATGGCGTCGACCCCGCCTGTGGCCGCCTACCTCGTCAAGCTGCTCATCGACGCGGCGGTCGCCAGGGACCTCACCGACGCCATGGTCGCGGCGGCCTTTCTGGCTCTCGTCGTCGCGGGCGGACTCGTCCTCGTCTTCTACTACTGCGACTGTGTTTTCGCCGTGATCGAGCGCTCGGCCGCCTATGCGGACCGGAGGCTCATGGAACTGGTGGGCGGGGCGGACGGGCTCGCCCACCACGAGCAACCGGAGTATCTCGACCAGGTGCAGCGGATCCGGGAGGAGCGGGGCAGCCTCGCTCTCATGGTGAACGGCACGGCCGGTGTGGTCCGTGTCGCGGCGGCGCTCATCCTGACGGCGATCCTGCTCGCGCAGATCCATCCCGCCCTGCTGGGTCTGCCGGCGGTAGGCGTCGTCTCGTTCCTGCTCGCCAAGCGGGGACGGGACCTGCAGGTGGCGGCACAGGAGGCAACGACCGAACCGGAACGCCTGCGCCGGCACCTGTTCGAGGTGGCGACCGCTCCGGGGAGCGGCAAGGAGCTGCGGGTGTTCGGGCTGGCGGGGGAGCTGCTGCGTCGGCACCATGCCGCATCCGAGGAGGTCCTGGTCGAACGTGACCGGGCGGACTGGCGGGGAGCGCGCCTGCAGTCGTTCGACGCGGTGGTCACGGCATCGGCGTACGTCGGTGCGGTGACGCTCGTCCTACTCCTCGCGATCGACGGGCGGGCCACACCGGGCGACGTCGTACTGGCCGTCGGTCTCGCTACGCAGATCGGCGGCATCGTCGACACGGCGGTGTCCTACGGGACCCACTTCCTCCACGTCCTGAAGATCGCCAGGCGGCTCACCTGGCTCGAGGACTACGTCGACGACGACCGGCGAACTGTCCCCGATCCGGTCGTGGTGCCGCCTCGGCTCGAACGCGGCATCGAGTTCCGCGACGTGTCGTTCCGCTATCCCGGCACCGAGCGCCCGGTCGCTGACAAGGTGACCTTGACACTGCCCGCCGGCAAGGTGGTCGCCCTCGTCGGCGAGAACGGCGCGGGAAAGACCAGCCTGATCAAGTTGCTGTGCGGCTTCTACCAAGCTGACAGCGGTCAGATCCTCCTCGACGGCACACCTCTGGACCGGTTCGACCAGGCGAAGTGGCGCGCCCGGATCGGTACGGCGTTCCAGGACTATGTCGCGTTCGAGTTCCTCGCCGGTGAGTCGGTGGGTGTCGGCGACCTGGAGCGGATCGACGACCGCTCCGCGGTGTCCGCCGCTCTTGACCGCGCCGGCGCGACGCCGGTGCTGGACGTCCTGCCGAACGGCCTGGACACCCAACTGGGCAAGGCATGGGACGGCGGCGTCGACCTGTCCGGCGGCCAGTGGCAGCGCCTCGCCCTTGGCCGCGGGCTCATGCGTACCGACCCGCTTCTGGTGGTCTTCGACGAGCCGACGGCGGCGCTGGACGCGCAGACCGAGCACGCGTTGTTCGAACGGTTCGCAGCCGCCGCGCGCAGCGGGGAGAGTCGGGGCACCGTGACGCTGCTGGTCTCGCACCGCTTCTCGACCGTACGCATGGCCGACCTCATCGTCGTGCTCGACGGCGGGAGGGTGCTGGAGCAGGGGAGCCATGCCGAGCTGATGGCCCAGGACGGGTTGTACGCCGAGCTGTACGACCTGCAGTCCATGGCATACCGCTGACACCGGTGCTACGGAAGGGCTCCGTGCTCCTACGGAAGGGCTCCGTGGACCGGCGTCCCTCGGGCCATCACGGTCTCCACCTCGAGGCGGTCGGACAGGACCACCAGGTCGGCGTCCTTGCCCGGCGCGATGGTGCCGGTGTGGTCCGCGATCCCCAGCAGTGTGGCCGGTGTCGTCGCCGTGGCGATCGCGGCGTCGGTGATCGGGAGGCCCACGCACGTGACGGCGTGACGGAGGGCCGCGTCCATGGTGAGCGTGCTGCCGGCGAGTGAGCCGTCGGACAGGGTGACCTTGCCGTCGCGGGCGAAGACAGGCACCGGCCCGAGACGGAACTCTCCGTCGGTCATGCCGGCCGCCGGTGTGGCGTCGGTGATGAACGCGATCCGCTGCGGGCCCGCGGCGTCCACCGCGATGCGTACGGCGTCGTCGTGGACGTGGAACCCGTCGTTGATCAGCTCGCAGGTGACCGCCTCGTTGGCGAGTGCCGCACCGGCCGGACCCGGATCGCGGTGGTGGAAGTGGCGCATCGCGTTGAACAGGTGGGTCGCGAGTCGTGCACCCGCGGCGAACGCCGCGCGTGCCTGGTCGAAGTCGGCCTCGGTGTGTCCGACCGCGGCGATGACGCCGGTCGTGACGAGCTCGCGCAGCAGCTCCATGCCACCGGGAAGTTCCGGTGCGAGCGTCACGACCCGCACGGTGCCGTCGCCCGCCGCGAGCAGGTGCCGCAACGCCGGTAGGTGGGGCGGGAGGAGGTGGTCGGCATGGTGCGATCCGCGTTTGTCGCGGTTCAGGAACGGGCCCTCCAGATGGACACCCACGATTCCGGGATCGGCGCCGCCTCGGATGATCTCGGCGATGGTGCGTACGGAAGCGGCCATCCGGTCCAGCTCGTCGGTGACCAGGCTGGCCAAGGTCCGCGTCGTGCCGTGGCGGCGATGGAAGGCGACCGCGGCCAGGATCTCGTCGCGGTCATCGGTGGTGATCTGGGCGCCACCGCCACCATGCATGTGCAGGTCGACGAAACCCGGCAGGACATAACGGCCGGTGAGATCGTGCACGGCATCGTCGACGGCGGGCGGGTCGCCGGATCCGACGCCCACGATCCGGCCGTTCTGGATGGTCAGCCAGCCGGGGTCCAACACGCGACGAAGCATGACGACGCGGGCGTTCGCGAGAGCGATCACGTACGCAACGCTATCCACGCATCGCGCGGCCCGGAGGAACGGCGGCCAGGTCGGCGTTGACGTCGGAGACCGAGCGGCACCCGCACAGGGCGAGGGTTTCGGCGACCTCCGCCTGCAGCGATGTCAGCAGCTCGCGTACGCCGTCGGCGCCGCCCGTGCCGAGTGCCCACAGCGCGGGCCGGCCGACGAAGGCGGCGGTGGCACCGAGGGCGAGCGCGCGGACGACGTCGCGGCCTGTACGGATGCCGCCGTCGACGTAGACCTCGCACGCCTCGCCGACGGCCGCCCGGACCTGCGGCAGTGCCACGGCCGTCGGGATCGCGCCGTCGAGCTGGCGCGCCCCGTGGTTGGACACCCACACCGCCGCCGCGCCCGCGTCGACGCACGCGCGGGCGTCGTCACCGCGCAGGACGCCCTTGACGACGACGGGCAATCCGCCGGAAAGCTCGCGCAACCAACCGATGTCCTTGAACGTCACCGCGGGATCCTGCCAGGTTCCTTCGTCGTCGCGGGTCTCCATCGCGGGTACGAGCCGTGGCACGGACGGACCGACTGGGACGGCGCCGACGCGCGCCTTCGTCGCGACGTACGGCGTGTCGGCGGTCAGCACCAGCGCCCGGGCTCCCGCGTCCACGGCACCGCGCACGATCTCGGCGGTGAGGTCGCGGTCCCGAAGCAGGTAGTGCTGCATCCACCACGGCCCCGCCACCGCCGCCACCTCGTCCAGTGACGCTGTCGCCCTGGTCGACAGGACGAAGAGCGACCCTGCCTCGGCCGTGCCCTTGGCCGTCGCCACCTCACCGTCGGGATGCGCGAGCCGGTGGTAGCCGGTCGGTGCGACAAGAACCGGCGAGGCAACCGGCGTCCCGAGGACGCTCGTCGCGGTTTCCACGTCGGACACGTCGCGTAGCACCCGCGGACGCAGCGCGACCTCGTGCCACGCCCGGTCGTTGCCGGCGAGGGTCTCCTCGACGCCGGAGCCGGTCGCGATGTAGTCGTAGACGTCGGCGGGAAGTGCCGCCCGCGCGGCCTGCTCCCACTCGGCTGGACTGGCCATGACGGGCATTCTGCCGGAACGGGACGCGCCCGGCCGCCTGCGGTCAGTGATCGACCTGGCGGCTGCTAGCGTGCCAGAACGCGGAAATCGCTCACCACCATCCACACGCCACGGGAGGCAGACGTGGGTCGCTCAGTACTCGTCACCGGAGGAACCCGGGGCATCGGACTCGCGGTCGCGCAGGCGTTCCGTGAGGCGGGCGATGACGTCGCGTTGACCTATCGCGGTGGCGAGCCACCGGCGGGATTCCTCGCGGTGAAGGCCGAGATGACCGAGCCGGACACGGTGGAGCAGGCGTTCGCGGAGGTCGAGGAGAAGCAGGGTCCTGTCGAGGTCCTGATCGCCAACGCCGGCATCACCCGCGACACCCTCCTGCTCCGGATGAGCGAGGACGACTGGTCGAGCGTGATCGAGACCAACCTGACCGGTGCGTTCCGGTGCGCCAAGCGGGCGGCCAAGGGCATGCTCAGGCTGCGCCGCGGCCGGATCGTCTTCGTGTCGTCAGTCGTCGGTCTGCTCGGTTCCGCCGGCCAGGTCAACTATGCGGCCAGCAAGTCCGGCATGGTCGGCATGGCCCGCTCCATCGCCCGCGAACTCGGGTCGAGAGGCATCACCGCCAACGTTGTCGCGCCCGGTTTTGTCGAGACCGCGCTCACCGAGGTGCTGTCCGAAGAGCTACAAAAGAAGTACGTCACGCAGATCCCGTTGGGTCGCCCCACGACCACCGAGGAGGTGGCCAAGGTGATCCGCTGGGTCGCGAGTGACGAGGCCGCCTACATCACCGGAGCGGTCATCCCGGTCGACGGCGGCCTGGGCATGGGCCACTGAACCGCAGAGGAATGGCGCTGAGCCGAAGGACGAGCCGCACAGGGATGGGGAGCTGAGTAATGGGTGGGATTCTCGAAGGTAAGCGGATTCTCGTCGCGGGCGTGACGATGGACACGTCACTGGGCTTCGCGGTCGCGAAGGTCGCGCAGGAGCAGGGCGCGCAGGTCGTCATCACCAACTTCGGTCGGGCGCTCGCGATCACCCGGCGGATCGCCAAGCGGCTGCCGGTCGAGCCCGCGATCATCGAACTCGACGTGACGAACGACGAACACCTGGCCGGCCTGGCCGACTCCCTGCGTACGCATGTGGACGGACTCGACGGAGTGGTCCACTCGATCGCATTCGCGCCCCAGGAGGCGTTGGGCGGCAACTTCCTCAACACCTCCTACGCGGACGCCGCCACGGCGTTCCACGTCTCGGCGTACTCCCTGAAGTCGCTCACCACGGCGGCGCTGCCGTTGATGGGGGCGGGCTCGTCGGTGGTCGGGCTGACGTTCGACGCGACCGTGGCGTGGCCGGCGTACGACTGGATGGGCGTGGCCAAGGCGGGCCTGGAGTCCTGTGCCCGCTACCTCGCCCGGGACCTCGGGCCGAAGGGCATCCGGGTCAACCTGGTGTCGGCCGGATACACCAAGACCATCGCCGCCAAGGGCATCCCCGGTATCGAGCAGGTCGAGGGCATCTGGGGCGAGCGCGCTCCGCTCGGCTGGGATCCCGACCTCGACCGCGAGGCGACCGGGCGGGCGTGTGTGGCGCTGCTGTCGGACTTCTTCGGCAAGACGACCGGCGAGATCGTCCACGTCGACGGCGGCTACCACGCGATGGGCGTCTGAGGCTAAGCGTTCACCGTCTCCAGCCAGGTTCGTGCGATGAGGGCGTGGCCGGCTGGAGTCGGGTGGACGCCGTCGGCTGCGAGTTCGTCGGCGGCCCGGGTGGTGGCCGCGTGCGTCAGCACGGAGTCCAGCGGGACGAGGGCGGCGTCGTGGTCCGCCGCGAGCCTGCGTACGACGGCGATCTTCGGATCGAGATCCTCCCGCCAGCTGTCCTGCCCGGGTCTGACCGGCAGCAGGAACGGCTCCACGAGAACGAGCGCCGCACGGCTGTTGTCAACCGTGGCTTGCAGGATCGCGCGATAGTCGCGCTCGAACGCATCGACCGACGTCGGATCGCCGCTGTCGTAGCGCCGCCAGGTGTCGTTGACGCCGATCATGATCGAGACGACGTCCGGCTTCAGGTCGAGGCAGTCGGCCTGCCACCGCTCCCGCAGGTCGCGCACCCGGTTACCGCTGATGCCACGGTTGAGGAAGGTGACCGGACCGCCCTCGGAGTTTTCGGCGTACGTCTGTGCGACGACTCGCGGATAGCCGCCGCCGAGGTCACGGGGATCGCCTCGGTCGCGACCGGCGTCGGTGATGCTGTCGCCGATGAACAACACCCTGCTCGCGGTCTGGAGAAGGCTCATGACGGCACACCCCTCGTGCTCGAGCTGGTTGTCACGCGGTCGGGACGTCTACGTGGTCGCGCCAGGAGTACTGCGGGGCGAAGCCGAGTGCCTCGCGGGCACGGTCGATCGCCAACAGCGTCTCGAAGCCGGCGACGTCGCGGGAGACCTTCACCTCGGGGAACACCTCGCGCAGGAGGTCGGCGGACGGCCGGTCCATGATCGTGTCGACCGCGGCGATGATGAAGTTCGCGCTGCCCTCGACCGGCGCGTCGAGGCCGAGCCGGCATGCCTGGGCGACGTCGCGGACGTCGACGTAGCCCCACAGGTTCCACTTCCGCGCGTGCGGATCGGCCCAGAACGACCGAACCCGCGCGTAGTTTTCCGGCAGGAAGATGTTCGACAGGCGCAGCCCGACGAAGGGGATTCCCGACCATCCCGAGATCTGCGCCGCGATGGTCTCGCCCACCACTTTCGACAGGGCGTACGTCGAGGTGGGGTGGGGGAAGTGGTCCTCGTCGACGGGTGCGTAGCGCGGCGGTACGTCACCGAAGGGGAGGCCGAGCGTCGTCTCGCTGGACGCCCACACCACCCGCCGCAGGCCCAGCTGTGCCGCCGCGAGGAACACGTTGCCGTTCATGGCCGAGTTGGCGTTGAAGGTCGTCGCCGGGGTGTGGCGGCCCGGCGCCGGGATGTTGCCCAGGTGGACCACCGCGTCGACGCCCTGCAGCAGCTCGACGACCTGTCCGTAGTCGGTCAGATCAGCGCGCAGGAACGAGGTTCCGAGGTCGGCCGGGGCGGGTGCGAGGTCGGTGGCGACCACTTCGTGGCCGTGCGCGAGAAGGTCCCTGGTGGTGGCCTGGCCGGCCTTGCCGCTGGCTCCGGTGACGCAGATCCTTGCCATGGTCATCCTTTCGTACGCGGGAGATCCCCGTACTGCAACGCCAACCGTACGATGCACCACCCAGCTGAACCTCGGTCTTCCGGGTGAGAGGAGAATGGCCGGGCATGAGCGTCCACGAACTTCGCCCGACTGAACCGCCGGCGGAGTGGTCCGCCGTCCTGCGTGAGCTGTCCGCGTCTGGCCCGATCAGCGAGTCCGATCTGGTGGAAGCCGTACGCCTGGACGCGGCGGACGTCGAGGACGTGCTGCTCGACAGTGCGTTGGCGTACGAATCGCCCGACGGGTGGGTCAACCTGATGACCTTGGCCGACGGCGCGGTCTTCACCCACATCCTGACCCGCGACGACGTCGAAGCCGGTCGCCTTTACGCCAACGGCGACCTGGCTTTGTGGGAGCGGTTGGCCGAGGAGGACGATCTACCCCTGCGAGGGGGTGGATCCCTGTCCATCGACTGGATCGGCGACGGGCCGGACGAGACTCCGGTGTTGGCAGGTCCCGACGGCTGGCTGAGCGGGTTCGAGGAGGGAGACCTGCTCGCTCTCCGGTTGCGCGACGGCATTGTCGAGATGTCCACCGCCAGCGTGGAGGAGCCCGTCAGCCCCGAGCTGCGCCGGTCGGCGGCGACGGTCGCCGCGGGCTTCGCTGGAGCGGCTGTCGAATCCCTGAACGACCTTCCCCGGCTCGGCGAGATCGACTTCGCCCCAGGCGCACGGATCGACGAGGTACTCGCCACGCTCCTCCTCGAACGGCCGGAAACGTTCGCCGAGCCGTTGCCCCCGTTGACCAGGATGCTGCACGCCGGACAACTCGAGGTGGTCGGTGGTCGCGTCGGCCCCGCCGGTATGCCGTGGGACCCGCGGCTCACCGCTGGCATGGATCCTGCCGACGTGGTGCGTTACGCCCGCGCACGTGCGGCGCTGCGCATGTGGGGGGCAGGCGACGACTTCACCAGCTTCCTCCGGCACCTGGCCGACTCCGAGCTGGTCCTGGCCAAGATCGCTGACGACGTTGAGACGAGGCCGCTCGACGCCGATCGGCTGACGGCGATCCGCCGCGCGGCCTCAGGTCCGGCGCAGCGGGCTGCGGCACTCCTGTTGGCGGCGCGGTCGGCGGAGGGGACCGGTCGGCCCGACGAGGCGGCGGAGCTGGTCGAGGAGGTCCTTCAGGAACGGCCCGACCTCGGGCCCGCGCTCTGCGACGCCGCGGAGTACGCCGCCTGCAAGGGGGACGCACTCCGTGCCGACGGTCTGCTGCGTACGGCCGGATTCTCCTCCGACGACGGCATGCGCAGGTGGCTACGCCCGCTGACCGCGCTCCCCGCCGCCTCGACGTCTCGCAACCGGCCGTGCCCCTGCGGGTCCGGACGGAAGTACAAGATGTGTTGCCTGCGTAAGGAGATCCATCCCCTCACGACTCGGGCCGCCCTGCTCTACGGCCTGCTGGTCACCTATGCCGAGCGGGGCAGGCACTTCGAGCAGATTGTGGCGCTGATGGATCTGTGTCCGCGTGTCCCGGTGATGTTCGGCGTCGAGTTGGCGTTGTTCGAGCGCGGCTACCTGGCCGAGTTCCTCGCCGAACGTGGACCATGGCTGCGCGACGACGAACGCGAGCTGCTCACCCGCTGGGAGCAGAGCCCACTCCGGCTCTACGAGGTGGTGTCGTCCCGACCGGGTCGCGACGCCACCGTGCGGCACCTGCCCGACGGCGATCCGGTGGTGCTGCCTGACCGGGCATTCTCCCGGAGCGCCGAGCCGCTGGATCTCGTCCTTGCCCGGCTGCTCGACGACGGAAGCCGGTTGGCCCTCTTCACCGATCCTCTGCGGGTCCACCGCTCCCGCCGTCGCGCGATGCTCGGGCTTCTGGACGGCGACGTCGACCCGTCGGCAGTCATGCGGTTCTTCGCGCCGCAACCGCCACCTGAGCTGCGCAACGGGGACGGACACGAGCTGACCCAGTGCTCCGCGACGTACGACGTGGACGGTGGCGACGAGGCGTGGGCCGCCCTCGCGAAGGATTTGTCCGAGGAAGGACCGGACCGTCTCGTTGCCATCGTGGACGACGTAGTCCGCGGGTCGGTACGTCGGGCCGGAACCCGCTGGACTGTCGAGGCAAACTCCCTCGAACGCCTCCGAGAACTCCAGCAAGTCCTCCTCGCGGCCGCTCCCGATGCTCGCCACCGCTCCGAGTCGAGCGTCCCGATGGAAGAGCTGATCGGATCCGCCGCCCCACCGGCCGGCCTCGGTGCCGCAACCGCACCTGCCTCTCCCGGGGAGATGGAGCAGGTCATGGCCGAGGTCATCCGGCAGTACGAAGAGAAGTGGCTCGACGACGCCATCCCCGCGCTCGATGGCCGCACGCCTCGGGAGGCAGCGGCCGAGGGCGGCGCCGCTCTCGCGGAACTCACGGCCCTGCTCGACGACTTCGAATGGTCCAGCCGTCAGGAGGGTGGCGGCATGAGTGGCGAACGGATTCGTACGCTCCTTGGCCTACCTCGCGGGCGGGTTCAGGGCAGAGGACGGGTCTGAGGGGCGGGAGTTGACGTCGCCGAAGCCGGTGGCGCCAGCCCGTTCGCAGTGCCGACGGCACTTCGGTCGAGAGGCCCCGGATCGTGGACGTGATGGGGCCACTGTCCACCCGCCTGAGGTGGGGCGTACGAGCCGACCGAGGAGAGAGACGCCTCGCGAAGCTAGGTGTCTGACCGGCGGCGTATTCTTCGCCCGTGGGACTGCGGTTCGAGACGCGCCGGTCCGATTCGCCGTGGGTCGACACCGTGTGGACCTGCGCAAGCGAACAGGTTACGGCGATGACGTCCGTCGCAGGGGTGCGCTGGGGTCTGGTGTTCTGGGAGCAGGACGGCTGGGCGTATGCGGGCATCACCGGTCCCGAGACCCGGACTGGCACCGCGCCGGTGCCGGAGGGTGCGACCTTCACGGGCATCGAGTTCGCCGTCGGCACCTCGATGCGGGCCGTGCCGACGTCTGCGCTGGTCGACGGCGGCGTCGCGCTCCCCGACACCACGCGCCGGACGTTCCGGCTGGATGGCGCGCGCTGGGAGACGCCCAGGCCCGACGACGCCGAGGCCCTGGTTGAGCGTTTCGTCCGGGCCGGGATCGTGTTTCGTGACCCGCTCGTCGCCGAGGTGCTGCTGGGTCACCGCCCGGACGTCTCGGGGCGCACGGTCGAACGCCGGTTCCGCGCCGCGACCGGGCTGACGCGGGGTGCCGTCCGGCAGATCGAGCGGGCCCGCACGGCGGCGGAGCTGCTGGCGGCTGGCGAACCGGCCGCGCATGTCGTCGTCAAGCTCGGCTATTTCGACGAGCCGCACCTGGCCCGGGCGCTGCGTTCCTATGTCGGACGCACTACTGGGCAGCTGCGCGAGAGCGCCGGCGGCGCGATCGCCCTTGACCTGGATCAGCGCTTGACGTCGTAGACCAGCTTCAGGATCCCGTTCGAGTAGCTCTCCGACTCTCGCAGCGTCAGCATCTGCTTGTCGCGGTCGGCCCGGCCGAACAGGCTCTTCCCGGCACCGAGCAGGACGGGGAAGACGAGCAGGTTGTACTGGTCGATCAGGCCCGCGTCCGACAGCCGCCGGGCCAGCTCCGCGCTCCCATGGATGAAGATCGCGCCGCCCTCGCCCTCCTTGAGCGCGGCGACGTCCTCGGTCGAGCGCAGGATCGCAGTGGATCCCCACCCGTCGACGAGGGCGTCGTCGGACAGCGTGGTCGACACTACATACTTGGGCAGTTCCTTGTAGGCGGCGTGGTCCTCCGAGCCGGGCCAGGTGCGCGAGAACGCCTCGTAGCTGCGGCGGCCGAACATCAGCGCCGTCGTGTCGGCGAGCTCCTCGGCCTTCAGCGACCAGGCTTCTGGGACGAACTCGAGGTCCTTGAACACCCAGCCGCCGCTGCGGTGCTCCTCACCCGGCCCACCGCCGGGCGAGTCCACGACGCCGTCGAGCGACATGAAGCCGGTGTAGACCAGGTCACGCATTGTGCTGTCTCCTTAGGATCGGGCGAGCTGCTGGGTGGTCATGCTAGGTCGCGGCCCTGGCGGCCGTCTTGGACAGAAACGACAGCGCGTTCAGTCGTCCGCCGGCTGTCGTCCTGCGGAATCGGGGCAGCTCCTTTGCCGCTGGGGCCGCCCTTCGAATTCTCGCCCGGGAGCTTCGGCCTCCAGGTGGTTCACGAATCATGCGCTCGGCGCGCGCCCGCGGCGAAAGCGCTGGTACCAAGCTTCGGAGGCCTCGTCGGCCAGGCGGTCGAATGCCGGGCGCGGGATGGTGATGTCGGCGCGCCCAGGGATCTCGAGAAAGTCGAGCAGGTTGCGCACCGTCGCTTGGTAGTCGGCGACCAGATCTTCGTAGACCACGGTGTACGGGACCACGCCCCAGCGGTCGAACTGATCCTGCATGTCGGCCTCGCGCTGGTTGGCGCCAATGAGCAGGAACTCCAGCGCGTCGTGATCGTAACGGTCAATCACATCGGCGGCACTGGTACGTGGCGGCGCCTCGCCCACCACGGTGTCGGCGCGGTTGGGCCGGTGCCACTCCTGTGATCGGATCGCGCGCAGCCACGAGACCGCCAGGCGTAGCTTGTTCCGCCGGGTCATGAACACGTGTGTGCAGTCGGGAAAAACCGTCGCCCAGGCCTTGCGTCCATCGGGATCGACCACGCCCGGGATTGCACTCGCGAACAGAGCAGTCAGTTCCCGGTGCGGGCGCGCGCTCATGCCGTATTTGGCACCCATCACGCCGTTGGGCGTGGCAGCCTCACGCCACAAAAAGTCGCGCAGCTGCACGGCATCGCAGACGCCATATTTGGCCGGCAGCCCGTGACCCGCCGGGTCCTCGAGCCACTCACGCGGACGCCCGGCGATGCCGGTGTCCTCCAGCGCTTGGGTCAACATGGTGCTGCCCACGCGCTGGCTGAACCAAATGAGATACGACTGTCGGGGCGCCGCGACCGCCATGCGTGGAGCTTAGCGCCCCGCGCATGGCGTCCGCGTAGGTCAGACCCAGCGCACGCCTCAGGCGGGGCCGGCCGTCGGCAGGAGGCGGCCACGAGCGCCAGGGCGACGCCAAGGTGTCATTGTTGCTCAGGATGCAGATCAACTGTGAACGTCGGGTAGTCCGGCTGCGGGCAAGCCAGTCCTGTGTATCCAAGCTTGGTGTAGAAAGGCGCCGCGCGAGTTTCGTGCGCCGGCCACTCAACGTAGCGGGCACGACCTCTCGCCCACTCTATTGCCGCGTTCAGTAGTTGAGTACCTGCGCCGCGCCCGCGCTGAGATTCAGTCACGATCAGGTCGTGCATCCGGACGATCCGGTGGAAGTCACCGTGCCTGAGGTGTGGTCCGTAGTCCTGCGCGGCAACGTATCCGACCGCCCGATCGTCGCGATAGGCCCCAATGATTGCCCAGCTGTCGGCTCCGACGAGTCGGGCGAATACCTGCCTTGCCTTCGGCTCGGGATCGTGAGGGTCGATCAGCGGCCGTAGATCGTCATAATCAATCAGCTGGACAAGTCGGATCGCAAAGATCATGGAGTCATCTTGGCCCGGTCGATCAATAACGACAACAAATCAGGCTGGCCCGTGACCTCTGAAGACGAGCGCACCCCGACAATGCTGCCCCTCAAACTCGACGACCAGCATTGTCGAACGGTCCCGCGGAAGGTACGCGTGCCGTCCGCTCCCCGGGAAGGCCAGAAGGCGGCGTTCCATGGAGTAATGGGTTGTCACCGAGGAGCCTCGCGAGGGACGACCTGTGCCTTGTGGGGTTGCCGCGTATAAGGTGTCTCGGCGATCGAGCGCGAGCATCGACCATGACGCTTTACGAGGACGACGAGGAAGACCGTGGAACCATCCGAAGTCCGGCGCGCGGTTGAGGCCGCCGGGGCGACTGCCTCCGCGCTTGGTCTGCAAGTCGGCGATGCGGTCGTCGTTCACAACTCGGACCGCATCGCTGTGCGCCTGATTCCTTGCGATGTTCTTGCTCGTGTAGCACCGCTGTCCCTTCACGACGGTCAGGGACAAGCGGGCATGGAGTTCGAAGCAGAGGTTGCTCGCCGTCTCGCCGAAACCGACAGCCCGATAGGTGAGCTCGAGCCTCGGGTGGAGCCCGGCGTCTATCTGCGTGACGCCTTCGCTCTCACGCTATGGACCTACTACGAGCCCGTCGTTGCTGACCGGCAAGGTGGCGCGGCGCACGAGCAGCCCGGCATGTCCACAGACCTCGCGCCGGCGGACTACGCGCACGCACTCGTCCGCCTCCATGCCGGCTTGCGCAAGATCGATCTGGCGGCACCACACATCACCGCTCGAATCGCCGGTTGGGCAGAGGGAGTTGGCGATCCAGAGCAGACTCCAGAACTTCGCGACCGTGACCGCGAACTGGTCAGCGACACACTCAGCCGCGTGAGCGCAGCGATCAGCCGTTGGGGTTCGGGCGAGCAGCTGTTGCACGGTGAGCCGCATCCGGCAAACGTGCTCAGCACCAGGAGAGGGCCGCTCTTCATCGACCTCGGGACGTGCCAACGTGGGCCGGTCGAGTACGACCTCGCCTATGTCCCCGATGAAGTTGCAGAACACTATCCCGGAGCCAACCAGGACCTCGTTCACCACTTCCGCCTCCTCATGTGGGCAGGCGTCACGACGATGCGCTGGAACCGAAACGACCAGTACCCCAACCGGGACTACTGGAGAATCGAGACGCTCAACCAGCTTCGAGCAGCGCTCGATCGCTACGGACTGGATTGAGTCCACGGTGAGGTTCGCCGTCGTTCGGATCGTCAGTCGAACCGGTCATCAGGGTGCGGCTGCGCTGACCAGTTGGTCGTAGCGCGAGGTGATCCATTCGATCGCCCGCAGATTGCGTTGGTAGCCAGTGGGATCGGGCACCCAGCCGTGTAGGCACCAGTCGGCGCCGCCGACCAGGGTCGTGAGTAGCAGCGGTATGACGGCGGCCTGCTCGCGTTCGGTCAACGGGTGGGTTGAGTGGTAGCCGGCGACGTAGTGCCGCAGCACGGCGGCCATGGCATCGGGATCGCCGTCGATGATCTGGTCCAGTAGTCGGCTGGCGAGGTAGACGCCGAGGTCGCGGACCCGTGGGCTGTGTGGCAGGTGGTCGAGGTCGATGTAGCCGGTGACCTCGCCGTTGTGGACGAGGATGTTGCCGACGTTGCAGTCGCCGTGGGTGAGCTGGGTGGGTAGGTCGGTGAGCGCGGCCCAGAGCTGGTCTCGCAGGGGATCGACCAGCTCGCGCAGCTCGGGCGGCAGCTTGGCGTAGTCATCGCCGAGGATGTCCGGTGCGGGGTCGTCGGTGAAGGACGTGACGTGCCATGGGCAGTCGGCGAGCATGCGGTCGAGCTGGCCGATGCCGGTGCCGATCGTGTGCGCGAGCTCCGGCGACTCGTGCAGCTCGGGGTCGTTGGGGAGCAGGGGAAGGAGTGCGTACGCGTGCGGGCCGGTTGGTTGCTTCTCGTTCGGGTCGGTGCTGAGGTTGTCGGCGTTGTAGGCGATCAGCCCGTCGTCGGTGACGACTGGCACGGCTACGGGCAGTCCGCCGGCCTGCAGGTAACACAGCACCCGGTACTCCTCGACCGGGCCCACTCCGGGTGGCCACTCCGGTAGGTGCTTGAGCACCCACTGCCGGCCGTCCTCGCCTGTGACCTTCCATATCGGGTTGTGGACCCTGTCCATCGGCTCGACTCGGGTCGCACCGACGACAGTCTTCCAGGCCTCCAGGGCCGCGTATTCGTCCATGCCGGGGACGCTAGGCGCGTCCGGTCCGTGCTCGCACGACATTTTCGCCGGCCGGATCCGGCCATGTCGATCCCCCTACGCCGTGGCATGGTCGACGGAGCCCTTCGTCCCCCGCCACTCGGTTCGGACCACTGGCTAAGCATCTGGCTCTGCTCAGCTGGGCCGGGCGGTTGGACTAGCCATGGGTTGCGGCACTTCTGCGCGTCGTCTTCGCACCGGTACGACTGCCGAAAGGGAGCGTCATCTGCATGACTGACCCGAACGCACGGCCTGACTTCAGCCACAACGACTTCTATCACCGGTATCTGCTGCGCCAGGTACCACGGCAATGCGATCGAGCGCTCGACATCGGATGCGGAACCGGCTTGTTCGCCAGGCGATTGGCTCAGCTGCGCAGACGGTTGAAGCCATCGATCGCGCGCCCGAGGTGATCGACCAGGCGCGTGCGCTGTCCCACGACACACCCAACGTCCACTACGCCGAGGCAGATGTTGCCGACTACGACCTGGGCACTGCGCGTTATGACTTCATCTCCGGTATCGCCAGCATCCATCACATGCCGTTCGCGGAGACGATCACGAAACTGCGTGATGCGTTGGCCCCGGGGGGCGTACTGGCCATCCTGGGCCTTTGCCGCTATGCGACACGAGCCGACTACCTGCCCGACCTGGTCGCGGCCCCGGCGAACCTGGCTGCCAAAGCGGCGGTCCGGGCGAAGGCCCGCCTTGGCAGCCGGGCGGCGGGCTCCGGACCGGCGCCGTCGATGGATGCGCAGATGACGTTGCCGGAGATCAGAACTGAAGCGGTACGGCTTCTGCCTGGAGCGGTCATCCGACGTCGTCTCTTCTGGAGGTACTCCCTCATCTACCGGCAGCGGTCGAGCTCGACGAGATGAAGGCAAGCGCTGAGAACCGGAACGGCGTGAGCTCGTGCGCTGGAACCTTCGTCTGAGGGCAGCTGAGCAGGGCATCTGGAAGTCGACCGGGATGCGGCCACGCCTGGGCCCTTCCGGCCTGGACCCAGGGGCGGCCGTCGTACATCACAGTGTCGGTGTGCAGGTCGATGCGGGCATCGAGGTCGTCCCATGTGTCATATCAAGAGGTTGACGTCGCCGAACTCGTGCCACAGGTAACCGCCGTCGAGCGCGGCGGCGTAGCAGGCCCGTACCAGCTCAGTGCCGGCGATCGCCTCGAGCATCTGCAGGTGTGACGCCCGCGGTTCGTGGAAACCGGTCAGCAGGCCGGACACGACCCGTACGCCGCGTGCCGGGGTGACCACCACGTCGGTCCATCCGTGGGCGGCAGCGATCGTGCCGGATCCCGGTGGCGCGGACTCCAGCGCGCGGACGACCGTCGTCCCCACCGCGACCACGCGGGCGCCACGGTGTGTCGCGTCGCTCACCACCCGCGCCGTCACGTCGGGGACGTCGAACCATTCGGCGTACGGAGGTTCGTGGGCCTCTGCCGAGGCGACGCCGGTGTGCAGCGTGACGGGTACGACGAGAACGCCCCTGGCGACGAGCCGGGTCACGATCTCCGGAGTGAACGGCCTGCCAGCGCTCGGCATCTCCGCACTGCCGGGGATGGTCGCGAAGGTCGTCTGATAGTCCTCGAGCGGCCACTGCTCCGCGACGTAGCCGTACCTGATCGGTCGACCGTACGCCGCGAGATAGCGGGGTATGTCCGTCACTGTGAGCACCGCGTGCCACAGCCGGCGGGACACGTGGCGGTCCCGCAGCACCAGGTCGATGCCACCGGGCAGGGCCAGCCGGTCACCCGGTTGCCCGCCCGGGTCGGGGTCGGCGCCACGGCGCAGCTCCACCAGCCAGGATCCGTCCGGTGCGAGGGTCGAGAAGTGCACGGCCCGCTGCGTACCCCTGTCGTCCGGCAGGTCCACCGCAGCTGGCAACGTCCCCGATCTGTTGACCACAAGGACGTCGCCGGGGGAGAGCAGGTCGGGCAGCTCGCGGAACGCATGGTGGCTCACGCCGCCGGCGCCCTGACCGTCGCGCGGGCTCCGACCCACCAGCAGGCGTACGCCGTCACGGGTGAGGCCGCGCGCCTCGGGCGGCTCGTGCGCCTCGAGGGCGGCCGGCAGCGAGAAGTCGATCGACGGAGGACCGGCACGGTCGACGGGCGCGCCACCATCGGCGGTCTTGGCTTCGGCTACCGATGTCATGCGGCGAGCCCGTCGAGCAGGTCCGTCGCCCGGAAACGACCGCTGGGTGGGCGTTCGGTGATCAGCCGGACGAACGCCGGAACAACGGTGTCGGGCAGTGGCCGGTCGGAGATGTCCTCGCCCGGGAACGCGTCCTGGTGCATCTGGGTACGCAGGTCACCGGGGTCGACCCACCAGAGCCGCACGTCGTGCTGGCCTTCGGCGAGCTCGGCGGCGAGGACGTTGGACCACTGTTCGAGTGCGGCCTTGGCCGAGCCGTAGCCACCCCATCCGGCGTACCCCTCGACGGCGGCATCGCTGGTGACGTTGAGGATCGCACCGCCCCTGGCCGCGAGGTGGGGCAGGGCGAGCTGGGTCAGCGCCAGCGGCGCGACCGTGCCCACCTCGAGGATCTCGCGATACGCGGCGAGGCCGAGGTCCGCCACGGCGGGTAGCGGGCTCGGCCCGAGTACGCCGGCGTTGTTCACGACCAGGTCGGGGCCACCGAGCAGCGCGGCGGCCTCGACCAGCTCGGCCCGGTGCCCGGGGTCGGTGACCGAACCCGCGAGGCTGGTGACCGTGCCCGCCGACCCGGCACGGGCGGTGAGCTCCCGGGCGGCGTCGGCCAGGGGGTCGGGGTTGCGGGCGTCGATCACGAGGGACCAGCCCCGGTCGGCGAGCCCGCCGGCAAGGGCGAGGCCGAGACCGCGGGACGCTCCGGTGATGAGGGCGACAGACATGGGGACTCCCTTCCTGGACAGGGTGTGCGGGTCGGTTCGGAGAACGCGGTCGCCACCCCTAGCAGCCCTGGGCCGCCGGCGTGGTCGCCGCGGCCGCCGCGGTCGGTCGGATGGCCGGCTCGGCCCGGTGCCGGCCGGCTTCTGCCGCCCTCCGCCGCGCGTGGTGGGCCAGCCGGGCGAGGCGGCGCTGTTCGGCCTGGCGCAGCAGATCTTCGGCGCGAGCGGTGGCGAGGCTCTGGATCATCACGTCGTTCCACATGAGGTGCTCCCTTCACTGGAACCGACGCTAGGGCGGCGGCGAACGCCCGCCATCGGGCCGCCGATGGGACCGGAGTACGCCGTTCGCCCTACTCCATGCGGCCTACAACCCGTGGCCTACGTCGTGAGACCTACGACCTGCGGCCGGTCCGCCAGCGGGTCAGAGACGGGTAGCGTGTCAGCCGTGTCCACGCCTGTGCCGCCGGAATGCCGCGACGACCTCGACGCGCTGTCCCGCGCGCTCCTCGCCGTCACCGGGCAGACGGCCACGCACGAGGTCCTGCAGATGATCGTCGAGTCGGCGCGCAGCCTCGTCGGGGCGGAGTACGCGGCACTGGGGCTTCCCGACGGGCAGGGCCGGTTCGCCGAGTTCTACACGTCCGGCGTGAGCAGTGAGCAGTGGGCGGCGATCGGCCCGGTACCGCGCGCACACGGCCTGCTCGGCGTCCTGATGCACGACGCCCACCCCTACCGCGTCGTCGACGTCCAGACCGATGGCCGTTTCTCCGGGTGGCCCGGCGCACATCCCGACATGCGCGGATTTCTCGGCGTACCCATCGTCGACCGAGGAGACATCCTCGGCGCGGTCTACGTCGCCAACGGCCCGGATGTGCCCGAGTTCACCGCGGACGACGAACGCCTGCTGACGATCCTCGCCGCGCACGCGGCGATCGCGCTCACCCGGGCGCGGATGTTCGAACGCGACCGGGAGCTGACGCTGGTGGAGGAGCGGTCCCGGATCGCCCAGGACCTCCACGACGCGGTGGCGCAGAAACTGTTCAGCCTCCGCCTGACCGTGGGTGCGGCCGAGGCCCTTGCGCTGAAGGGGGATCTCGACCGCTCCCGGGTGGAGTTCGCCAGGGTGAAGGAGCTGGCGGGTTCCGCGCTCGACGAGCTGCGCGCCGTCGTCACAGAGCTCCGCCCCCCGGCGGTCCGCGAGGACGGTCTCGTGCCGGCCCTGCGCAAGCACATCGCCGTGATCGGCAGGGCGCACCCAGTCGAGATCGGCTTCACCTCCGACTGCGACGGCCGCTGCCAGCTGCCGGAGCAGGTGGAGGACGTCGTGTTCCGGGTGACGCAGGAGGCGCTGCACAACGCCTTGCGGCACGCCGAACCCAGGGCCGTGACGATCGACCTGCGGACCCCCGAGACCGGCGTCGTCCTGACCGTCGCCGATGACGGCAAGGGATTCGTCGACGACCCCGCGCGGCAGGGCGGGCATCACCTGGGCCTCGCGTCGATGCGGGAGCGGGCGCGGCGGGCGGGTGGGAGGCTCCGGGTCGAGTCGCGTCTCGGGGCGGGGACGACCGTGACCCTCGAGGTGACCCGTGAGTGAGCCCATGAGGGGGCCTGACGCCGAGCCTGTGGCCGACGGCGTGGGTACGCCTTCGGACACCGAAGCAGGGCCGATCAGGGTCCTCGTCGTCGACGATCACCAGGTCGTCCGGCACGGCCTGCGGACGTTCCTCGACATCCTCGACGACATCGAGGTCGTGGGGGAGGCGGCCGACGGTCAGGAAGCGGTCGAACAGGCTGAGGCGCTCGCGCCCGACGTGATGCTGCTGGACCTGCAGCTCCCGTCGGTCGACGGTGTGGAGGCCTTGCGGATGCTGCGCGACCGGGGGCACCCGGCCCGGGTTCTCGTGCTCACCTCGTTCACGGAACCGGCCAAGGTCGTGCCGGCCCTGCGGGCGGGTGCGGCGGGCTACCTCTTCAAGGACGTCGATCCCGACGCGCTGGCGCAGGCGATCCGTGCGGTGCACGCCGGACAGGTGCTGCTCGAACCAGAGGTCGCCGCGGCTCTGCTCCGAGGTGACGCGGGCGACGAACGCGCCGGCGCCCTCACCGACCGCGAACGCGAAGTGCTCGCCGAGATCGCCCGTGGCAGGTCCAACCGCGAGATCGCCCGCGCCCTCGTCCTGTCGGAGAAGACCGTGAAGACCCACGTGTCGTCGATCCTCGCCAAGCTCGGCCTCGCCGACCGCACCCAGGCCGCCCTCTACGCCGTTCGTTCCGGCCTCGTCTAGGTTGGCGTTCCATGGACCGCACTGAAATCCGGGCGTTCGTCGACCGGTGGGTCAAGGACTGGAACGCCCACGACCTCGACGCCGTCCTCGAGCACTTCGCCGACCACGTGGTCTTCACCTCGCCCAACGCCGCGGAATGGATACCCGCCTCGGGTGGTGTCATCCGGGGCAAAGCGGCGCTGCGCGAATACTGGTCCGTCGGCCTCCGGGCCCAGCCTGACCTCCATTTCGAGGTGATCGCCAGCTACGCCGGGGTCAACACGCTGGTGATCAACTTCCGGAACCAGCACGGTCGCGTGGCCAACGAGGTCCTCACCTTCGACGGTCCGCTGGTCGTCGAGGGCCACGCCACTCGCCTCGACGGCTGAGCCTGGAGCGCACGGTCGCTGGTCGCGTGGCCTCAGCGGTCAGGCGACCCTCGACGCCAGCCGTTCACCGGTGACTCCTAGGCTGGGGGACCGGCGGCCAGGGTGTCGCCGTATCGACCACAGGACCTGAGGATGAAGACGTTCGACGAGCTGTACGCCGAGCTGGCGGCGAAGGCGGTGGCCCGCCCCGAGGGATCGGGCACCGTCGCCGCTCTCGACGCCGGCGTCCACGCGATCGGCAAGAAGCTCGTCGAGGAGGCGGCCGAGGCGTGGATGGCGGCCGAGCACGAAGGCCGGGAGCGGGCCGCTGAGGAGATCTCGCAGCTGCTCTACCACGCCCAGGTGCTCATGATCGCCTGTGATCTCGACCTCGACGACGTCTACGCCCATCTCTAGGGTGAGCCGGCCGCGACAGGTTGGCTCGCCCTCGCCGACGCGTCCGTTCGTCCCTACCCCGGGCACCTGAGGAAGAGAGCCAGACAATGCTGCGTGTCGCCGTTCCCAACAAGGGATCGAGAATCGCCGAACCCGCCGCGGAGATGCTGCGCGAGGCGGGCTACCGCCAGCGCGGGGGTTCCCGCGAGCTGGTGCTCACCGATGCCGACAACGGCATCGAGTTCTACTACCTGCGTCCCAGTGACATCCCGGTCTTCGTCGGACAGGGCACCCTCGACCTCGGGATCACCGGGCGTGACTATCTGATCGATTCCGGCGCACCGGGCGAAGAGGTCCTACAGCTGGGCTTCGCCCGTTCGACGGTCCGGCTCGCCGCCCGACCCGGAACGGCGTCCTCGATCGAGGACCTCGAAGGGCTCCGGGTCGCCACGTCACTGACCGGACTGATGCGGAACTTCCTCGCCGAGCGCGGTGTGACCGCCAAGGTGATCAAACTCGAGGGCGCGGTCGAGACGGCCATCAGCCTCGGCGTGGCCGACGTCATCGCCGATGTCGTCGAGACCGGAAGCACGTTGCGCAACGCCGGCCTCGAGGTCTTCGGCGAGCCGATCCTCACGTCCGAAGCCATTCTCGTCAAGCGGGACGGAGTGGCCGACCCGACCGAGCTCGAGCTGCTCATCCGCCGGCTTCAGGGAGTTCTGGTCGCCCGCGACTACGTCCTGATGGACTACGACCTCGAGGCCGACGCCATGGAGCGGGCCGTCGCGATCGCACCCGGTCTGGAGGGGCCGACGGTCTCACCGCTTCATCGAGCGGGCTGGGTCGCCGTGCGGGTGCTCGTGCCGCGCGTCGAGGCCCAGCGGCTGATGGACGAGCTGTGGGAGATGGGCGCCCGCGCCATCCTCGTCACCGACCTGCACGCCTGCCGGCTGTGAGATGCGGCCACCACGATGACCTCCACGCCACCCGGTGGTCCCGACGGGCCGAGTACGCCGGTGCCCGACAGCCTTCCCGCACTGCCGCACACGTGGCGCCCACGCTTCGTGCCCGTGGTGGCCGCCGCGATGGGGGTTGTCCTTGTCGCCGCCGCTCTGGGCATGTGGGTCGGGTTGCCGGCGGCGGCCCGGGCACAGATCAACATCCTGCAGTCCCTCACCCTCGGCCTGGTTCTGCTCGCCCTCCTCGCGGGGTTGTACCGGCTGGCCCGGTTAAAGGTGCGCGCCGACGATGCCGGCCTCACGATCGTCAACGTCCTGCGCACTCGCCAGTTGGAGTGGGCGCAGGTCCTGTCGGTCAATCTCCGCTCGGGCGATCCGTGGGTGCAGTTGGACGTCGACGACGGTACGACGGTGCAGGCGATGGCGATCCAGTCCGCCGACGGTCAGCACGGGCGGACGGCGGCGCGCGAGCTGTCCCGTATGGTCGCCCAGCACACCCGAACGCAGCGGAACGACTGACGCCCTTGGAGATCGAACACGTGTTCGATATCCTGTGGTGGAGGGCAGCGGGAGGCGGGAGCGGTGAGAGAGCGATTCGTCGTACGCGAGACCGACTACGGCCATGGCATCTGGGATCTGCTGCTCGACGACTGGTGGATTCCCCGGCTCGACATGGCTCGTCGCGATGCGGAGCTGATCGTCGAGGAGCTCAACCAGGGGTCCTGACTGGCGCGTTCCTTGTCGACGTGACGTTGGTCGGCTGGATCCGGTCATGACGAAGCGTCGCGCCGTCGCCGTGGCGGTGCTCCCTTCGGTTTTCGCGTTCGTGGTCTACCTGTGGGCGCTCGGTGTTCCCGCGCTCTGGCTCGACGAGGCGGCAACGGCGAGTGAGGTCGGGCGATCCCTCGGCGGTCTGCTCGGCTTTCTCGCACACCGCGACGCCGGTCTCGGCGCCTACTACCTCGCCATGTCGGCCTGGACCTCGGTGGGCGACGCGGAGTGGTGGCTACGTCTTCCGTCCGCCGCGGCCATGGCGGTCGCGGCAGGTGTGATCGCCGACCTGGCGCGCCGCTGGTGGGGGGCGTCGAGCGGGATCACCGCCGGTGTGCTGACGGCGTTGTCGCCGATGGCGTCGCGGTACGCCCAGGAGGCGCGCCCCTACGCCCTCGTCGTGGCCGTCGGCGTCCTGTCCGTCTGGTTGCTGCTCTGGGCAGTACGGACGGATCGGTGGTGCTGGTGGGTCGCCTACGCCGCCGCGCTGACGCTGCTCGGCCTGCTGCACCTGGCGGCCGTCCTCATCGTCGCCGCACACCCCGTGTTCGTGGCGGCGTGGCGGCGATCATGCGGACCGGGTGGACCGGGTGGACCGGGTGGACCGGGTGGACCGGGTGGACCGGGTGGACCGGGTGGACCGGGTGGACCGGGTGGACCGGGTGGACCGGGTGGACCGGGTGGACAGGGTGGACCGGGTGGCTGGCGGAGGTGGGCCATCGCGGCCACGGTGGGGTTGGTCCTTCCGGCCGCGCTCGCGATGGTGGTGTTCAGCCAGCGCGCGACGGTGGGCTGGATACCCGCGCAGAGGCCGGGCGACCTCGCGGATGCGTTCGTGGCCATGGCCGGTTCCGGGCCATTCCTGGTGCTGCTTGCGGCACTTGCGCTGGTCGGCGTACGACTGAACCCGCTCACCGCGCCGCTGCTGGTGTGGCTCGTCGCTCCGCCCCTGCTGCTGTTCGGCGTCGGCGCCATCACACCGGCGTTCCTTCCGCGGTATCTGCTCGCCTCGACGCCCGCGCTCGTGCTGCTCGCCGCCGCCGGGCTGCGGCACCGGACGGCCTGGACGGTCGCGGTCGTGGGCGCGGTGGCTGCAGCGGTGGCATGGGCTCCCCTGGAGAGGATGCGTGCGCCCGACGGTCATGGACCGGACCTGCGCGCGGCCGCACGAGTCGTCGCCGCTGACTGCCGTACCGGCGATGCGGCGTACGAAACCCTCACGACCGTTCACACTCTTCCGTACTACCTGCGAGGCTCCGATTGCGACCTCACCTGGGTCGCCGGTGGTCTGCCGCCAGGCGTGCGCCGGGTGTGGATCGTCGTGCCGCGGTGGCAAGAGGGCAAACCGTCGGGTGTGACCGGACTCCGGCACGTACGCACGACTTCGGTGGCCGGCGCGCGCGTCATGCTCTGGGAGCGGCCGCGCCGGTGACGTCCGTGCTCTGGCGTGGCAGGCGATACGGCGACGCTCAGACGGTGGTCAGGATCTCCGCGCCCGTGGGCGTGACGAGCAGCGTGTGCTCGAACTGCGCCGACCACCGGCGATCCTTGGTGAGCACGGTCCAGCCGTCCTCCCACATGTCCCATTCGTGCGTGCCGAGGGTGAGCATCGGCTCGATCGTGAACGTCATGCCGGCCTCGATCGTGGTGTCGAAGCGTGGCTCGTCGTAGTGCGGAATGATCAGTCCCGAGTGGAACGCCGTGCCGATGCCGTGGCCGGTGAACTCCTGTACGACCCCGTAGCCGAACCGCTTGGCATAGGACTCGATCACCCGTCCAATGACGTTGACCTGGCGGCCGGGTGCGACGGCCTTGATTCCTCGCATCATGGCCTCATGGGTGCGTGAGACCAACTGGCGTACGTCTTCTCCGACGTCGCCGACGAGAAAGGTGGCATTGGTGTCGCCGTGCACGCCGCCAATGAACGCGGTGATGTCGATATTGACGATGTCGCCGTCTTCGAGTTGGCGCGCGTCAGGAATGCCGTGGCAGATGACCTCATTGACCGAGGTGCAGAGCGACTTGGGGAATCCCTGATAACCGAGCGTCGAGGGATAGGCGCCAGCGTCACACAGAAACTCGTGGCCCACCTGGTCGAGTTCATCGGTGGTGACGCCCGGGGCGACGTGCTTCCCGACCTCCTGGAGCGCCTGCGCCGCGATCCGCCCGGCGACCCGCATCCGCTCTACGGTGTCGGCGTCCTTGACCTCCGAGCCGGTGAACCGGCGTGGCGCGGCCTTGTCGACGTACTCAGGTCGGCCGATGTCCTGGGGGACCTTGCGGCGCGGGGAGATCTCGGCGGGAACCAGTGGGGCCATGGTTCCGGGAGTCTACGACGCCCGTCGGGAGGTTCTTCACCATGTCCGCCGGGTGCGAACGACGGTGCGGAGTTGCCGGAGCCGCTTCGCTGGGGAAAGCTTCCCTCATGAGCGTGGAACCTGCCGAGTGGTATTTCTGTCTACGGCACCACCGGGTCGAGCCTCGGGAAGGATGCCGCGCCGCTGATCGGCTCGGTCCCTACCCCAGCGAGGCGGAGGCGCAGGGGGCCCTGTCCAAGGTGGCCGAGCGCAACGAGCAGTGGGACACCGACCCACGCTGGAACGACGACGTCGACGACGAGCGCTGATCGGGCCCATCCGTCTCCCGTCGCAACGAGTGCTGGCTCGGCTGTGACGGGTCTGGGTGGCGGCATCCGGTTGTTGGCCGTGACTGGAGTCGGCTGTGGGGACGGCGCATTCTGCGCACGTCCCCACGGCTGACACTGCTTTTTCGTTTTCGGTCGATCTACCCGGTTTGGATCATCCCGCGGACTGGCGGCGCGGCGCACGGCTGCCCGTCCGGGCGGTCGCTGTCTGCGTGGCGCTCGGTGTGGTCGCTGCCCGGGTCATCCTGCGTCCGGCCATCTTCCGAGTCCCGGCGGTCCTCCTCGTGGTGGTCCGCTTCATGCCGGCCCGCTTCCGAGTGGCCTTCTTGGCCGGTGCGCGCTTCTTGGCGGCCTTGCGCGCCGGCGCCCGCTTTGTCGCGGTTTTCTTGGCCGTACGCTTGGCCGTCGTGCGCTTCGCGGTGGCCCGCTTGGCGGTGGCCCGCTTGGCGGTAGTGCGCTTCGCGGTTGTCCGCTTGGCGGCGCCGCGCTTGGCGGTGGCCCGCTTGGCCGTCGCCCGCTTCGCGGTGGTCCGCTTCGCGGTGGCCCGCTTGGCCATGCCCCGCTTGGCGGTAGTGCGCTTCGCGGTGGCCCGCTTGGCCGTCGCCCGCTTCGCGGTGGCGCGCTTCGCGGTGGCCCGCTTGGCCGTCGCCCGCTTGGCGGTAGTGCGCTTCGCGGTGGCCCGCTTGGCCGTGGCCCGCTTCGCGGTGGCCCGCTTCGCGGTGGCCCGCTTGGCCGTGGCCCGCTTCGCGGTGGCGCGCTTCGCGGTGGCCCGCTTCGCGGTGGCCCGCTTCGCGGTGGTGCGCTTGGCGGTGGTGCGCTTCGCCGTCGTCCGCCGAGTCGTTGTCTTGCGACCCCCGCGCTTCGCCGTGCTCCCGGTGGCCTTCCTTGCCGCAGCCACCGTCTGCTTCCGGACGGTCTTTGCCGCCGACTTTCCTGCCGCTGTGGCCCGGGTAGCTATCTTCCCCGTCTTCCTGGCCGCGGCCGTTCTCTTGTTTGCGGTCTTGGTCGCCGCTGTTCTTGCTGTGGGCACCGCACTGCCTCCCTTGCAGGGGCCTCCGGCCTTCAACCGGACCGTTGCTGCCAACTTGGCCAGGACATTCACTCCGGCCGTCTCAGTGGATCTTGCGCATTAACGGCTCCCGTAAACCACGAACGGCGGGGGAATTTATTGATCTGTGCGAGAACCGCTCAGAAATGCGGTCGAGTTCCATGCATCGTGATTTCGCAAACCCAGAGTTGATGGGAAGCATTGGCGTCCAAACACCGAATATGTAAAGCAGATAGGCGTTCGCCGAAGTCGTCCTCCCGCAGACGCTATGCGCCCGGGCCCACGATGGTGTCGAGAAGGCGACCGAGTCGTGCGCGCAGGGTGCGGCGTCGACCGGGCGTCGGTTCGGTGGCCGCGATGCTCAGCAGGTGTTGTGCACTGTCGAAGGACACGGCCGGCAGGGCATCTGTGTCTACTGCGAGAACATCGTGCGCGAGGGCGGCGAGTTCTGGCTGACCTGTGTCGAGGGCGAAGATGTTCGCGCCCTTGCGGCGTACGTCATCGACGCGTTCGAGCAGTGGATCCGGCACCGACGCAGCGACGACGAGGAGCGACTCGCCTCGGCGTGCGTCGCTCAAGCGGTCCAGCCCGATGGCGAGATGTGCCGGCGCGCCTGGTGGTGGGTTCCACCGCACCAGGGTGGGCGCGATCTCAGGGAGGGCGGCATACCGCGACTCGTCGTCGAGGTGTGCGGTGAGGTGCCAGGGTTCGTCCTCTGGTGGGCCGAACAGCAAGAGCCCACCGGGGGATTTCGTGGTGGTCCGAAGTGCGCGTCCGAACTCGGCGGTACGTTCGAGCCAACCGCTCCCGTCGAGAAGCTCGCGGAGTGCTCGTGCCTGCTGGAGATCCATCGCACACCACCGTGCCACATGGGCCCCGCGAGGGGGACAGTTTGGTGCCGACTGGTTTGCTGGACTCGTACGGCGGGCGTCGTGCGGAGAGGAGCAACCAGTGAGGTACGGCTACAAGGCATCGGCCGAGCAGTTCGGCACCCGCGAACTACTCGACTACGCACTACTCGCCGAGCGGCTCGGCTTCGACATCGTGGCGGTGTCGGACCACTTCCAACCGTGGCGACACACCACCGGGCACGCGCCCCTTGTCTTCAGCTGGCTCGGTGCACTGGCGTACGCATCGGAGCGGATCACGATGGGCACGAGTGTGCTCACGCCGATCCTTCGCTACCACCCGTCCGTGGTGGCGCAGGGCTTCGCCACCATCGACCAGTTCGCACCCGGCCGGGTCTTCCTCGGCGTCGGTACCGGCGAGGCGATGAACGAGGTACCGGCCACGGGCGCGGCGTGGCCTGGCGGCAAGGAGCGACGGGCGAGGTTGCGGGAGGCCGTCACCTTGATTCGTACCCTCTGGACGCAGGAACGCGTGGACTTCGCCGGCGACTACTACACGACCTCCAAGGCGACCATCTACGAACGCCCGGACGATCCGCTGCCCATCTACGTCGCGGCGTCCGGACCGCTCGCCGGCCGACTGGCGGGGCGAATCGGCGATGGTGTCATCCAGACCAGTGGCAAGTCACCGGAGCTCTACGAGACGGTGCTCGGCAAGGTGCGCGAAGGTGCGGAGGCGGCTGGACGCGATCCAGCGAAGCTCCCGAACCAGATCGAGATCAAGGTGTCCTACGACGCCGACCGCCGGGTCGCCGAAGAGGCCTGTGCGTGGTGGGCGGCGCTCGGACTGACGCCGGAGCAGAAGCAGGGCGTCGAGGACCCGGTGGAGATGGAACGCCTGGCCGATGCCGACCCGCTGATCGCCACGAAGCGGTTCATCGTCTCCGACGACCCTGACGAGGTTGTGGACAAGATCGCGCCGTATGTCGATCTCGGCTTCAGCGAACTCGTCTTCCACGGCCCGGGCAACGACCAGGCACGCTTCCTGGAGGGTTTCGCCCGCGACGTCCTGCCGCGCCTGCGGTCCCGATGGGGCTGAAGCCCGGGGAGTAGTCACGACGAGCGCCTGACGGGCACCATGGGTGCATGAAGTCACTGGTCCGGTTGGCTGGCTGGGTCGGCATCGTCCTGTTGTTCCCCGTGCTCTACCTCTACGTCGTGAGCGGGCTCGTGGCCCCGATCTGGGCGGTGGTCGTGCTCGTCGCCTGCTGGCTCGTGCTCGGGCTCTGTGCCGTGCGGTGGGTTCGGCGCCGGCCGCTGGTGGTGCTGGCGCTGCCCTTCGTCGGGGTGGTGTTCTGGTTGGCCGTCGTCTCGCTCGGTGAGGTCCTCTTCGGGTGGACGGCCTGACGGGTTCACCGGTCGCCGTACTGGCAGACACAGTGGACTTGCCGATGCCGGGGAGGCGCCGGCCACCGCGATGAGTCGCGCCATCGCCTCCGTCCTCACCGGGGGATGAGGCGGCAGCGGACCGGGCCGGCCGCCCGGAGAGTGATTCCCGCGGCGAGGGGCACCTCGGTGTCGATCGCGGTGAGTTCGTACGCCTGGAGCACGAGGGCGAGGGCCAGCACCGACTCCAGCATCGAGAAGTGCTGACCGATGCAAGCCCGGGGTCCGCCGCCGAACGGGAACCAGGCGTAGCGCGGACGTGCCGCCTCCGCCTCCGGCGTGAACCGGTCAGGGTCGAAGACCTCGGGCTCGTCCAAGTACGCCGGATGCCGGTGGGTGACCCATGGACTGACGAAGACCTGTCCGCCCGCGGGGATCGCGAAGCCACCGATCTCGGTCTCGGTGACCGCCAGACGACCCGTCGCCGGTGCCGCGGGATAGAGGCGCATCGCCTCCTTCAGTACCTGCGTGGTGTAGGGGAGCACGTCGAGGTCCCTGGCCTCGGGAACTCGACCACCGAGCAGCTGGTCGACCTCCTCCCGGGCCCGGGCCTGCTCGTCCGGATGACGGGCCAGCAGGTGCAGCGCAAAGCCCAGCGACGTCGCGGTGGTCTCGTGCCCGGCCAGCAGGAAGATGAGGACCTGATCGCGGATCTCACTCGCCGCGAGGCTGTCGCCGTCCTCGTCGGTGGCGCGCGCCAGCAGCGAGAGCAGGTCAGTACCCTCGGCGCCCTCGGCGGTCCCCTTGCCGGTGCTGGCCGTACCGGCGCCGCGGCGCTCATCGATGATGCGGTCACAGACGCCGTACAGCTCGCGCAGGGCCGCCGCCGCGCGGCGGTTCGAGGAAGTCGACCACTGCCGTGGGATGTGGATCGGTGAGAGACCGCGACGTCGGGTGTATTCGCCGATCACCGGGAAGGATCGACGAACGGTCTCGATGGCGTCGTCGACGTCGGCACCGAAGAGGATGCGCGCCACGACCCGGAGCGTTAGCCGGGTGGACTCCTCGATCACGTCGACCACCTGGCCGGTGGCGCCCCGCCAGGCCTCGACTGCCGCGCCGACCTCCTCGCACATGGCAGCTGCGTACAGGTCGACCCGGCGCCGCGTGAACAGCGGCTGGATGAGCCGGCGTTGGCGTGCGTAGTCGGTGTCCTGGCTGGTCAGCAGGCCGTTGCCGAACGACTCGCGCACCTCGAGGTAGAACCTGTTGTCCTTGCGGAACAGGGCCGCATCCGAGAGAACCTGTCGCGCACCGTCGGGGGAGAACACGCCGTGGACCACCAACCGAAGGCCGGGCGGGCCGACGACGAAGCGCACCACATCGCCGCACTCCTGGAAGGCGCGCACGTACGTGCCCAGCGAGTCACGCCGAAGATCGAGCATCGACCCGACCAGAGGTCGGCTGGTGGGCGTCGGTGCGGTGGTGAGAGTCATGGCTCCTCCAGCGGCGGGCAGTGGCGGCTCGGATCAGTCGTGGGTGCGGGTAGACCCCGTGGCTCCACTCAACATGCTCGTACGCGCTGGCCGGCGCTGATCACCGGCCGTACCCTGCGCACCCAGTCGGGCCGTACGCATGGCGCCGGCGCTCGCCACGACGACCATCCCCACTGCGGCGAGCTGCCACGGGGTGAGCCGCTGGTCGAGAATCAGGAAGCCCGCGACGGTCGCGACGGCGGGCTCGAGGCTCATCAGCACGCCGAAGGTCCGCGGTGAGAGCCTGCGCAAAGCCGTGAGCTCGAGGGTGTAGGGCACCGCGGTGCACAGCAGGGCGACGCAGGCGCCCAGGAGGAGGGTGGGCGGGGCGAGGAGAGTGGGGCCGGTGGTGACCGCCGCGAGGGGAAGGATGGCGATGCTGGCGACGACGAGTGCGAACGCCAGGCCGTCGGTGCCGCGGAACCGCCTGCCGGCCTCGGCGCCCAGCAGGATGTAAGCCGCCCAGCACACCCCGGCGCCCAGGCCGAACGCGGCTCCCACCGCGTTCAGCTCCTCCAGCCCGCCCTCGCTCAGGAGTACGACGCCGATCCCGGCGAGTCCGACCCAGAGGAAGTCGCGTAGCCGCCGGGACATCACGACGGCGAGCCCGAGAGGACCCAGGAACTCCAAAGTCACCGCGGCGCCGAGGGGCAGGCGGGCCGCGGCTTCGTAGAAGCAGACGTTCATCGCCGCGAGGACCAGTCCGAGGCCGACGCCGACCGCCACGTCCCGTCGAGTGCGGCCGGACAGGCGGGGACGCACGAGCCCGACGACGAGTACCGCCGCCAGCAACATCCGTAGCGTGACCGCACCGACCGCCCCCACCTGCATGATCAGGATGACGGCGAGCGCACCGCCGAACTGGACCGAAAGGGTCGCCCCCAGCACCAGGGCGACGGCCTGTCCGTCACGACGCGGCCACTGAGCCGGAGGGCCGGTGTCGCCCGCGCCGGAGGACTTCGACGTCATGCCTCCCGCGGGCCCTCACCGGGTGGTGCCGTGCGTTCCGGCGGAGCCGCGGTTTCCGTCACGCGACCAGGCTGTGTCGTCTCCCGCCAGCCGTCGGTGATCGGCAGTCGGCGGTCACGACCGAACGCCTTGAACGAGATCTTCGGGCCCGGCGGGTACTGCCGACGCTTGAACTCGGCGGCGTCGACCATCCGGATCACCTTCTCGACCAGTTCCGGCTCGAAGCCTGCCGTCACGAGGTCGGCCGCACTGGCGTCCTGCTCGACGTAATCGTCCAGCATGTCGTCGAGAAGTTCGTACGGGGGAAGGGAGTCGGTGTCACGCTGGCCTGGGCGTAGCTCCGCAGACGGCTCCTTGTTGATGCTGCTGGTCGGGATCGGCGGTGTCTCGCCGATGTCCCGGGCGACCTGGTTGCGCCAACGGGCCAGCCGCCAGACCCACGTCTTCGGGACGTCCTTCAGGGGCGCGAAGGCACCGACCGCGTCGCCGTACATCGTGGAGTAGCCGACCGCCAGCTCGCTCTTGTTTCCGGTCGCGATGACCAGGTGCCCTTCCTGGTTGGCGACTCCCATCCAGATCATGCCCCGGATCCGGGCCTGGAGGTTCTCCTCCGCCACCCCTGTCAGCTCGACGTTGTCGAGGAACGCCGCGACTATCGGCTCGATCGGGATCTCGCGGTAGTCGAGCCCGGTGCGCTCGGCGAGGTCGGCGGCGTCGTCCTTGGAATGATCGCTGGAGTACTTGCTGGGGTTGGAGATCCCGTGGACGTTCTCCGGGCGCAGGGCGTCGCAGGCGATCGTGGCGGCCAGGGCGGAGTCGATCCCGCCGGACAGGCCCAGGACGACGCTCTGGTAGCCGTTCTTGTGGACGTAGTCGCGCAGGCCCGTGACGACCGCCGTGTAGATCTCGGCCTCCTCGTCGAGCCGCGGCGCGATGCCGGAACGGCTAGGCGGGTAGCTCATGAGCGGTGTGTCGGAGATGACCGTACGTTCGATCCGGATGCCGGCGTACTCCTGCGCGCCCTGGGTCGTCGTCGCGAGGTCGAGGTCGACCGTGAGCAGCCCCTCGGTGAACTGCGGCGCCCTGGTCAGGACCGTGCCCGTCTCGTCGACCACGATCGAGTCGCCGTCGAAGACCAGCTCGTCCTGCCCACCGACCATGTTGACGTACGCGAGCGGGCACATGGCCTCGCGGGCACGCCGGGTGACGAAGGTGAGCCGCTCGTCGTCCTTGGCCAGTTCGTACGGCGAGGCGTTGATCGTGAGCAGCAGGCCGGCTCCGGCGGCGCGGGCCGCGCGGACTGGTCCGCCGTCCTGCCAGAGGTCCTCACAGATCGCGATCGCGACGTCGATGCCGTGCACCGTGACGACCTGGAGGCTCTCGCCGGGCACGAAGTAGCGGTACTCGTCGAAGACGCCGTAGTTGGGCAGGTGGTGCTTGATCGCGCGGGTGACGATCTTGCCGCCGTGGAGGACGGCGGCGGCGTTGTGCGGCGAGCCCTTGGGCCGCCCGATCTGGTCCGGCGATCCCGCGCCCTTGTCCAGATATCCGCAGACGACGACGAGCTGGCCGAGGCCGGCGGCGGCGAGTTTGGCGGCGAGATCCTCCATGGCGGCGCGGGAGGCATCCACGAACGACGAGCGGAGAGCAAGGTCCTCGACGGGGTAGCCGGTCAGAGCCATCTCGGGGAACGCGACGATGTGCGAACCCCGGTCGGCGGCATGCTGGGCCCACCGCAGGATGGCATCGGCGTTGCCGGCGATGTCACCTACCGTGACGTTCAGCTGTGCCAGTGCGAGGCGGATTTGTGCCACGCTCCGAGGGTAGTCGGTCGGCGTCTGCCGGCCGACTCTGCGCCCGTGGGCGTTCCCGATCCGGTCGCGCGTCGCGGGGACCGAGTGGGATCGACGCTGGACAAACCGGACGCCTCACCCTCACGGGCGTCCCGGTTCCGCCGGCAGTGATCAAGATGTGGCGTCGGCGGGGGCCGGCCACGTGTGAGGCCCGGGCGGGCAATGCGCCGGTAACCCCGGAGTGATACTGATGGTCAGCGGGACATACCGCTGCCCGACGCCAGTGAACGAGTCGCAGGGATGGATGAGCTATGGACAAGCAGCAGGAATTCGTCCTCCGCACTCTCGAGGAACGCGACGTTCGGTTCGTCCGGCTGTGGTTCACCGACGTCCTCGGCTTCCTCAAGTCCGTGGCGGTCGCACCGGCCGAGCTCGAGGGCGCGTTCGCGGAGGGGATCGGCTTCGACGGTTCCGCGATCGAGGGCTTCGCCCGTGTCTACGAAGCTGACATGCTCGCCAAACCCGACCCGGCGACGTTCCAGATCCTGCCGTGGCGGGGGAGCTCGCCCAGCACGGCGCGGATGTTCTGCGACATCCTGATGCCGGACGGTTCACCGTCGTACGCCGATCCGCGCTACGTCCTCAAGCGGGCCCTCGGCAAGGCGGCCGATCTGGGCTTCACCTTCTACACCCACCCCGAGATCGAGTTCTTCCTCTTCAAGGACACCCCTGAGAAGGGCCGCCCGCCGGTGCCCGTCGACCGCAGCGGTTACTTCGACCACACCGCCCACGGGATGAGCCAGGACTTCCGGCGCGAGGCGATCACGATGCTGGAGGCGATGGGGATCTCGGTGGAGTTCAGCCACCACGAGGGCGCGCCCGGACAGCAGGAGATCGACCTGCGCTACGCCGACGCGCTGGCGACCGCCGACAACATCATGACGTTCCGGGTGGTGGTCAAGGAGGTCGCGCTCAGCCAGGGCCTGTACGCGTCGTTCATGCCCAAGCCGTTCTCGCAGTGGCCGGGATCGGGGATGCACACGCACATGTCGCTGTTCGAGGGCGACCGGAACGCCTTCTTCGAGTCAGGTGCGGAGTACCACCAGTCGAAGGTGGCCCGGTCGTTCATCGCGGGCCTGCTCCGCCATGCCAGCGAGATCACCGCCGTCACCGACCAGTGGGTCAATTCGTACAAGCGGCTCTGGGGTGGCGGTGAGGCACCCGCGTACATCTGTTGGGGGCACAACAACCGCTCGGCGTTGGTGCGGGTTCCGATGTACAAGCCGGCGAAGGGACAGTCGACGCGGATCGAGTTCCGTTCGCTCGACTCCGCGGCCAACCCTTATCTGGCGTACGCCGTGATCCTGGCGGCCGGGCTCAGGGGCGTCGAGCAGGGTTACGACCTGCCACCGGGGTCAGAGGATGACGTGTGGTCGCTCACCGAAGGCGAGCGTCGTGCGCTGGGGATCGACCCGCTGCCGCAGAGCCTCGACGAGGCGATCCGGGTGATGGAGGGTAGTGAACTCGTCGCTGAGACGTTGGGGGAGCACGTCTTCGACTTCTTCCTCCGCAACAAGCGGACGGAGTGGGAGGAGTACCGCCAGCAGGTCACGGCGTTCGAACGCGACCGGATGCTCCCAGTCCTCTAGGGGTGTGTGATCCATCAGACACCCCCTAGCGTCCGGTTCGCATACGTTGCAGGATCGCAGGTCCTGGACCAGGAAGGTCGTCCCGTGCCGGAGCCCTCGTTCAACCTCGTTGTCATGGTGGGGAGTACTCGGGAGGGACGGATCGGCCACCACCTCGCCCGGTGGTTCGTGTCGCAGGTCGAGCCGCGCGACGACATGGTCACCGACCTGATCGATCTGGCCGACGTCGAGTTCCCCTCGGTCTATCCTCAGTCGCTCGGCGAGGTGGAGAAGGCGTTCATCGCGCGGATCGCGGCCGCCGACGCCTATGTGGTGGTGACTCCGGAGTACAACCACGGGTATCCGGCCTCGTTGAAGCAGGCGATCGACTTCCCCTACCTCGAGTGGAGCGGCAAGCCCGTGGCGTTCGTGTCCTACGGCGGCATGAGCGGAGGGCTCCGCGCCGTCGAACAGTTGCGTCAGGTCTTCGCGGAGGTCAACGCCGCCACCGTGCGGGACTCCGTGAGCTTCCACAACGTCGAGGAACTGTTGGACCCCTCCGGCGAACTGCGCGACCTCGCCGGGTGCAACGCGGCGGCCAAGGCCATGCTCGACCAGATCGTCTGGTGGGCGCTGGCGCTGCGCGCTGGGAGAGCCGCCCGGCCGTTCCCCGCCTGATCCGGTGGACGTCAGGGCTTGCGTGCCACGCCGCGGTACATCCAGCGGGACTCATGCGCTCCGCGGCGGCCGGAAGTCCAGCTAGCTCGGCGCGAACGCCGCGGTCGTCACGCGGCCCTTCCGGACGTGGACGACGGTTCGTACGTCGTGGGATCCGGGCACGTCAGCCCTGACCTGCCAGCTACCGGGTGGCACGTCGACGATGCCGAACCACCCGCTGCCGTCGGTGAGCCCCGACGCCACCTTCTTGCCGGTACGCAGGTCGTGCACGCTGACGGTTCGCTGGTCCAGCGGCATGCCGTCCTGGCCGACGAGTTCTCCGGTGACGTGACCCGTCTCGGGCCGGGTCTTCCACGGCATCGAGGGGACCTTGGCCGGGCGGGCGAAGACTGGCTCGTCCGCACCGGTCGGGTCCTGCTGCGTGAACGCCGAGGCGAGTGCGGCGCGCTCGGCGTCGGCGAGGGACGGATCAGTGTTGGCGGCCGCACTGGGGACCGCGTAGGAGTAGCCGCTCCACCCCACGACGCTGTTGCCGGTGGCGGTGGGTATGAGGGCCGCCCGCGCCTGGCGCACGCTGTCGGGCACGCTGTTGAGGTAGACCGCCGGACCGACGACGTTGTGCCGGCCCGCCTGCCAGTCGGCGAGGACCTCGTTCCACTCGCGGAACATCTGCTGCTGGTCGGGCAGGTGTTCGCGCTTGTAGTTCATGGCGACGGTGGTGTCGATGATCCCCTCGTCGAGCCAGCCCTTCCAGTCCTGCATGACCTCCGCGTAGGTGCGGGTGCGTTCCCAGCCGCCGACCGACTGTGGGCCGAAGCCGTAGGTGATGCCGTTGACGGAGAGCCGGGCGAGGGGCTTTCGTTCGTACATCGACAGGTAGATCTTGCGGACCAGAGCCGTGACCTGCGCGCGGCGCCACTCGCTCCACTGGAGGTCGGCCGGGGCCGGCGTGTCCGTGCGTCCGGTGGCGTCGCGGAACCGCTGCAGCGAGACGTCGGAGTAGCCCCAGTCGCTCGTCTCGGTCGTGGAGTTGTAGTCGGGGTAGCGGATGTAGTCGAGGTTGATCCCGTCGATGTCGTACTCGTCGACGATGCTGGCGATCCCGTCCACCACGTAATCGGCGGCGGCGGGGTTGGCGGGGTCCATGACGTTCATCGTGTTGACCCGCTCGGCTCCGTCGACCCGCTTGTTGAGCCAGCGGTCGGCACCGGTTGCGGTCTCACCGTGGGTGTGGAACACGTGGTCGGGCGACGGTGGCGGAGTCGCTGCGTTCCACATCGGGGTGGCGTTGACCCAGGCGTGGACCTCGATGCCAGCGGCGTGTGCCTTCTCGATCACGTCGTCCAACGGGTCGAAGGCCGGGTCGATCGCCACGTGGGTACGCGGGAAGGCGGACCGGTTGCAGAAGCAGTCCATCCACCGGCCGACCTGAACGATCAGGGCGTTGGCTCCGAGAGCCTCGGCGTCGGCGACCAGTTTGTCGACGTTCTCCGGCGTGTAGATGCTCGGCCGGAACGAGTCGACCCAGTAGCTGCGCCACTGCGCGATCGGCTTCGGCTCCGCCGTGGCGGTCGGGGTCGGCCCGACCGAACTGGCGAGGAGGGCGCCCATCGCCCCGACCGCTCCCAGCGCGGAGATCGCACGGATGATCCGACCCATGGGCTGCTCCTCCCGGGATCCTGACGCTTCGCATGTGTCCTGCCGACGCATGCTCGCAGTACGAAGGGAAGTTACACCGGCGGGTCCACCGGTGGAAGCTGTTGCCGCCTCGGGCCACGTCCCAGGCTGTCGCCGGCCGCCGACCCGGCATGCCGAGACTCCCGCGGGCGCCGGTGTCGGCGGTCAGGACACGAGATGGTCATCTAGGTTGGGGTGCGTGCCGGGTAGGGGCGGACGCGGGGCCGGGCCGCAGCGGCGGCAGAGGGAGGTTGCGGGGTGACGCCACAGGCGCACGTGTGGACCACGGGACAGCTCGTCCGGCTGGGATTCGGGGAGCCTGACCGCATCCGGGAGACGCTGGGGGAGCTGGGTCCCAGGTTCGACCCGCTTCTCGAGGCCGCCGCCAGAGCGGCCGACCCCGACCAGGCGTTCTCCTTTCTCGCGGCACTCCTCGACGCCGCGCCGGACCGGGCGGAGCTCGAAGGCCACCTCCTGACCGACCGCGCACTTCTGTCCAACCACGTGCTCCGGGGCCGACTCGCCGAGGTTCTCGGCGCAAGCAGCGGGCTGGGAGAGCATCTCCTGCGACATCCCGCGCACTGGCGTGAGCTCGCCGATCCCGAACTGAACCTGGTCCGACCGACCGCGACGGCGTTGCGCGTGGCACTTCTGGAGGCCGTCGGAGCCGACCCGTTCGCGGCCGAACCGGTTGCCGCCGAAGCCGGACCGGCCGCCCCCGACGCCCTGCGGGTGGGGTATCGCCGGCTGCTGCTGCGCCTCGCGGCCAGGGATCTGGCCATGACGGTCTCGGTCGACGATGTGGCCGCCGAGCTTGCCGACCTTGCCGCTGCCGCGCTGGAGGCGGCTCTCGCGATCGCGCGCGCCCGGCTGCCCGAGGGTGCCGCGCCGTGCCGGTTGGCGGTGATCGGTATGGGCAAGTGCGGCGGCCACGAACTCAACTACGCAAGCGATGTCGACGTGTTGTTCGTCGCCGAGCCGGCGTCGCCGGGACCCGCGGGTCCTGGCCCGGACGGGGAGGTGGGCGCCCTGCGTACCGCCACCCAGCTCGCGTCCCAACTCATCCAGATCTGCTCCGACCACACGGCCGAAGGAACGCTCTGGCCGGTCGATGCGGCACTTCGCCCCGAGGGCCGCAGCGGACCGCTGGTTCGCACTGTCGCGAGCCACCTGGCCTACTACGAGCGGTGGGCGAAGACCTGGGAGTTCCAGGCCCTGCTGAAGGCGCGGACCGTCGCGGGTGACCGGGACCTGGGCGCGTCCTACATCGACGCGGTGACGCCGCTGGTGTGGCGCGCCGCGGACCGGCCAGGCTTCGTCGAGGACGTCCAGGCGATGCGGCGTCGGGTCGTCGACCACATCCCGGCGGCCGAGCTCGACCGTCAGCTCAAACTCGGGCCGGGTGGCCTGCGGGACGTGGAGTTCGCCGTCCAACTGCTGCAGCTCGTCCATGGCCGCGCGGATCCCACTCTGCACAGCCCGTCCACGCTGTGCGCGCTCGAAGCTCTCACCCAAGGCGGGTACGTAGGACGCGGTGACGGTGCCGCCCTGGCCGATGCGTACCGCTTCCTGCGTACGTTGGAACACCGCGTCCAGCTGACCCGGCTCCGGCGTACCCACCTGCTGCCCGCGGACGAGCGGGAGCTGCGCGCCCTCGGGCGTTCGTTGGGCTACTTCGCCGAGCCGGTCGCGGAGCTCACCCGGGTCTGGAAGCAGCACAAGCGCGAGGTACACCGCCTGCACGAGAAGCTCTTCTACCGGCCGCTGCTGGCCGCTGTCGCACGGATCCCCGGCGAAGAGGCCCGGCTCACCCCGCAAGCCGCGCGCGTCAGGCTCACCGCGCTCGGCTTCTCCGATCCGGCAGCCGCGCTGCGTCATCTCGAGGCCCTGACCGCCGGGGTGTCCCGACGGGCCTCGATCCAGCGCACCCTGCTGCCGGTGATGCTCCACTGGTTCGCCGACGCACCGGATCCCGACGCGGGCCTGCTGGCGTTCCGGCAGGTCTCCGACGCGTTGGGCACCACCCCGTGGTACCTGCGGCTGCTGCGCGACGAGGGCATCACGGCAGAACGCATGGCCAGGGTGCTCGCGACGAGCAGGTTCGTCGTCGACCTCCTGCGCAGGGCGCCGGAGGCCGTCGCCATGCTCGGCGACGACGAGAGCCTCCGCCCGCGAAGCCGGGAACAGATCGAGACGGAGACCCTCGCGGCGGCCGGGCGCCACGACGACCCCATGGCAGGGATCGGCGCCGTGCGTAACGTGCGTCGACGAGAGCTCTTCCGGATCGCCGCCGCCGACGTCCTCGGGCTGATCGATGTCGACGGCGTGGGCGAAGCACTCACCGACATCGCGACGGCCACCCTGGTCGGCGGGCTGACCGTCGCGGTCCGCGCGGTCGAGGCCGAACGCCGAAGGTCGCTGCCGACCCGGCTCGCTGTGATCGCGATGGGCCGGTTCGGTGGCCACGAGATGAGCTATGGCAGCGACGCCGACGTGATGTTCGTCCACGAGCCGCTCGCCGGCGCCGACGAGCAGGAGGCCGCCGAAGCCGCGACCGCCGTTGTCACCGAGCTGCGCCGACTGCTCGCGTCGCCGGCACCGGATCCGCCCCTGGTCGTGGACGCCGACCTGCGGCCAGAGGGACGACAGGGACCGATGGTGCGGACGCTCCCGTCGTACGCGGCGTACTACCGCCGCTGGTCCCACGTCTGGGAGGCGCAGGCACTGCTGCGTGCCGAGCCGATCTGCGGCGACCCCGAACTGCGCCGACGCTTCGTGGAGCTGATCGACGCGATCCGCTGGCCAGCGGCTGGGCTCCCCGAAAGCGACGCTCGTGAGATCCTCCGGATCAAGGCTCGGGTCGATGCCGAACGCCTGCCACGTGGCGCCGACCCGACCACCCACACCAAGCTCGGACGCGGCGGTCTGGCCGATGTCGAGTGGACGGCACAGCTGCTGCAGTTGCGGCACGCCGGCCGCCTGCCGGAGCTGCGGACGACTCGGACCGTCCAGGCGCTGCGGGCCGCCGCGTCGGCCGAGCTGATCGACAACTCCGACGCCGAGGCGCTCGTGTCGGCCTGGCGGCTCGCCACCCGCGCCCGCAACGCGGTGCTGCTGGTCCGGGACCAGCCGTCAGACTCCCTGCCGCGCGACCCCCGGGACCTCGCGGCCGTCTCCCGGGTCCTGGGATACGCGCCGCTCGAAGCTGGCCGCTTCCTCGAGGACTACCGGCGGGTCACGCGCCGGGCCCGGGCGGTCGTCGACCGCGTCTTCTGGCAGTGAAGGAGTCGGCTCGGCCGCCGCCGGCTACCCGGTGAGGGAGGAGCGACCGTCGAGGCTGGCGAGGTCGGCGGCCACCTTGCCGGCGGCCCACCCGGCGGCGTTGGAGACCGACACCGAACGCGCCCTGGTGCGGGGGAACAGCTCGCCGAACAAGGCCTCGACCTCCTGTTCCCGGGCGGCGAGGACAGGCAGGAGCCGGCCGGATGACCCGGCATCGACCGTCGCCTGGCTGGCGGCATTCGCTTCGTTCAACCGCTCGCCGATGCGCGAGGAGTAGGACACGAGGAACGACTGGCGCCACGAACGCGTGCTCGACCGGCCGAACCTGCTCACCTGGCTGCCATGAGCGAGCATCGCTCGGTTGGCCTGCAACAGCAGCGACGTCGTGAGGATCTCGACCAGCTCCAGGTCGACCTCCTCGCCGACGACGATGACGTAGCCGGTCTTGTCCTCGACCACGGTGCGCGATCGGTTTGCCGTGGCGACCACGTGGACGAGCAACGACTTGGCGCTGACATACGGTGCGTCCAGCCAGATCCGCCGGGCGCTCGCACTGCCAGTGCCGGGCGTTCGCCCGGCGCCGTCGACGTCGGCGTCGAGCAGTGCCCGGTCGAGCGAGAACTTCGTCATCAGCTCCTGCGCCTTGCTGGACAAGGCTTCCGCTTCGTCCGGGAACTCCGTCGACTCGGCCTTGGCCAGTAGTGCCCGGATGCGGGCGAGGACCTTGTCGTCGACCTCGCCGCGCCCTGGTCGTTCGGAGCGTACGGACGCCTCCCCTGGAAGGGGAAGGATCTTCGTGGTGCGTGGCAGCGTCAGGCAGAAGCCCAGCACGGTCATCGCCGTCTGCAGGGCGGTGGAACGGTCGCGGCCCTGACGGGTGCGCCACTGGTCGAGATGCGGCTGGTCGGATCGCCACCACAGCGACCCGCCCAACTCGTCGAGCTGGGCGCGCCAGCGTGGATCGATCGTGGACTCGGCATAACGCTGGGTCTCGCCGAGGATCACGTCGGTGAGGTAGTCACGCTGCAGGGGGTCGAGCCGGCGGCTGGCAAGCTCGGCGGCGTCGCGAGGTTGCCAGCCGCCCTCCCACATCCCGCGAACGCCGCGAAGCAGACAGGACCCGATCACGGTGTCGACCAGGCGGGCCTCTACGCCGGGAGCGGCGAGGTCCGTCGCCACTCGGCGGGAGATCTCCGCGTTGTCGCGGCCGGAGTAGGCAGCGGCAAGCACCCACCGCTCGATCTCCTCAGGCGTCGGCGTTGCTCCAGGAGACATCGCACGCACGGATCCGAGCCCAGCAGCCCCGAACTCGTCCGGCCGCAGGTCGGCGCGGCAGTGGGGACAGTCGCACAACGGGTCGCCGAACGGCGACGTCCCCTCACCACTGGCCCGTCCGGATCGACGCCGCCTCGCGCGCTGCTTGGCGGCCCTACGGTCGCGGCTGTTCCTTCCCACGTCGAGGTCTCCTCCCCGTCGGAGTTCGGTGTCGTGGCGCAGTCTGCCGCGCGCCACCGACAAGGTGGCGGACACCCACGGGGTGGGTGGTATCTGTGGTGGCGGAGGTCAGCTTCCTTCAGCTCGCCTCTTTCGTACCGACGATGCGAGTTCACGAAGCACGCCCTCGGTCACCTGCCAGCTCATGCACGCATCGGTGATGCTCTTGCCGTAGGTCAGCTGGTCGGCGTCGCCTTCGAGAAGGTCCTGCCGGCCTGGTTCGAGGAAGCTCTCCAGCATCATCCCGACGATGCCGTGCTGACCGGTGGCCACCTGGTCCGCGACCGCCTTGGCGACGACCGGCTGGCGCAGGTGGTCCTTGCCACTGTTGCCGTGGCTCGCGTCGATGACCAGGCGTTCGGGAAGGCCCGCCTTCTCCAGCCGGAGCAGCGCATCGGCCACGTTCGCCGCGTCGTAGTTGGGGCCGGTCTGGCCGCCGCGCAGGATCACGTGACAGTCCGGATTCCCATGTGTGGTGAGAATGGCCGCGACGCCGTCGTCGGTGACTCCGGTGAAGACATGGCTGACTCCCGCGGCTCCCGCCGCGTCAACCGCGCCTTGCACGTCGCCGCCGGTGGAGTTCTTGAAGCCCACCGGCATGGAGAGCCCGCTCGCGAGGTGGCGGTGGACCTGGCTCTCTGACGTCCTGGCACCGATGGCGCCCCAGCTCACCGTGTCGGCGATGTACTGCGGGATGATCGGGTCGAGGAACTCGCACCCCGCCGGCAGACCGAGCGACAACACGTCGAGAAGCACCTTGCGGGCCGTACGCAAGCCCTTGTTGACGTTGTAGCTTCCATCGAGGTCCGGGTCGTTGATGAGGCCCTTCCAGCCCAGGGTCGTCCGCGGCTTCTCGAAGTAGACCCGCATCACGACGCAGAGGTCGTCGGCGAGTTCGGTGGTGAGGGCCGCGAGGCGTCGCGCGTAGTCGAGTGCGGCCGCGGGGTCATGGACCGAGCAGGGGCCTACGACGACGAGCAGCCGGTCGTCGTCACCGGACAGGATCCGGGTGACCTCCCGGCGACCACGGACGACCACGGCCGAGCCGGCCCGGTCCAGTGGAAGTTCGTCGCGGAGCAGGGCGGGGGAGAGGAGCGGCCTGGACTGGCTGATTCGAAGATCGCGCACCGCCTCGCCGGCCGCGGTTTCGGCGGGATTGGCCGGACTGGCTGGAGCGGGATTGGCCGGACTGGCTGGAGTGGGATTGGCCGGATTGGCCGGATCGGCCGGATCGGTCAGATCGGCTGCGGAGCGTGGGGCGGGATCGGATGTCGACGACACGGGAAGGGCGTCCTTTCGGCTGGGGGCCGTCCCCGTCTGGGCGTTGGGGCCGGCTCGCCTGGTGGGCAACAAAAAGAGGCAGGGCCCTCGCGGACCGCTGCCTCTGCCGGCTCTGGATGGTTGAAGATCAGCGCATGGCGTCGCTGCCGCGCCCATCCAGGGCCGGCTCGCTAAACCAATAGCTCCATCGCACGGCAGTGACCCTACCCTGCCGAGCGCGGACCGGGCAACGCGGTCAGTCTGGGAGGGACGCGACGCGGCGGTCGGGGCGCTCGAGATACCTCTGGTCAGGAGGGCTGAAGCCGAACTGGGCATAGAGGCCGTGGGCGTCGTCGGTGTGCAGCGCCCATCGGAAGTGTGCACCCGGGCCACGGTCGATCATGGTCCGCACGAGTTCCTTGCCGAGGCCGTCGCCGCGTACCTCGGGCAGGACGTAGACGTCAGCCAGGTAGGCGAACGCCACGCCGTCGGAGATCGCCCGTGCGAAACCGACCATTCGGGCGTTCGTCGGCGTATAGGCACCGACCACCCGCCAGGCGGAAGCGAGTTGGCGTTCGACGTCCTCGCGGGTACGCCACCGGCCCCAGTAGGCGTCGGTGGACAGGAACGCCCACAAACCCTCGACATCGATCCGCTCAGGACTGTCGTCGAGTTCGTACGAGCCGTGCGAGATGACCATGAGCGCCGAATCTAGCGACCGAGCCCCCACCGGGTGAGCGTCCCCCGTGCGCCGATCCGGCGAGCGAGCACCTCGAACGGGTTCTGCGGTTCGTCGACAGCCCGACCGAAGACGTGGACATGCACGTGCGGGGTTTCCTGGCCGGCACGGGGCCCATCGTTGAGGAAACAGCTCAGTCCGGTTGACCCGTGCCGGTGGGCGAAGCCGGCGCGTACCTCTCGGAGCCTTTCTGCGTACGACATGATCTCCTGCGGATGAAGTGCTGCCGGACTCACGACGTGGCGGAGCGGCATCACCAGCACACTTGCCTCCACCAGCGGAGCGCGAGGCCTGAGGACACGAACACCATCGGCCCGCCAGAGTTCCTGCTCTCGTTCGACGGATGGGACGCAGCCGTCGCAGGTCGCGGGGTCGACCTCGGGACCGGGCGGTGGTATCGGTTCTGCCGTCGCGAACGCAGGGCTCAGTCGTCGGTCCAGATCCTCCTGCTCTGCAGGCGACATCGGCGCAGGGCGTTCGTGCAGAGGCAGTGCCATCACCCGGACAGGCTTCACTCGCTCTACGCGGCTGCGGCCGAAGACGTGGACGGTGGGCTGGCCCGACTCCGGGACCGGCTCTCCGATGCCGCTCCCGTACGGGACCCACGACCAGGCGAAACTCAACCCGAACCCGTCGCACCCGAGGACAGCATGGAGACCAGCCTGCGCAGCCCGATAGACATGAGCGAGATCGGCGGCGACGTCCGGCGTCGGTTGGTCGTTCGGACTGCCGCTCCGGAGGCGCAACGCCACATGTGCCTCGGTGAGGGGGTACGCCGGTCGTACGATCTGCCAGCGTTCGGAATCCAGTAACACCACTTCTCGTCGATCGCTCGCGTATGTACGCGTAGCCATCCTCACCCGACCGCAAGGGGGGTGGACACCCACCAGAGAACGCCGAACGGGTCGAAAAGTCCTGCTTCCCGTACTCCATAGGCCCGGTCGCCAGGTGCCGACTTCAGCGTCGCGCCCGCCGCCAACGCCTGCTCGACGGTGGCATCGACATCGGGAACGTAGAGCGACAGGCAGATGTTCGGGTGATCGTCGGCCACCGTACTGGTCTTGCTGTCTGGACCCAGGATCAGTCGCGACCCGTCGATGTCGAGCTCCGCATGGAGAACCGCGCCGCGATCGTCGGTGTAGGTCGAGGCCACGGTCGCGCCGAATGCGGCCTGGTAGAACTCGATCGCCACCGGTACGTCAGGCATCGCCAGGCCGGGCGCCAGCGCGCCACGACCGTCGGGGATGTAGCTCATTCGACTTCCTCCATGGCTCGGGCGGGGCCCGTGGCCACCCATCCTGGCCAAGGCTCGACTTCCGCGCAACAGATGTGCCGCGAGGCCGGGCTCGCCGCCGGGCTGGGTGCTCGAGATACTCGCGGCATGGTTGTCGCTCTTCGGCGGCCATTCTGGGAGGACATGTGATCGTTCTGCTCTCGGTCATTGGCGTCGCGGGTGTCGCGATCTTGTGGGCGGAGGTGGTGCACTGGCGGGCGTCTCGCAGTCTGACGGGTCCCGGTCGGGCTGGAGCGGAGGCGATCGTCGTGCTGGGGTACCGCAATCCGAGTAGCGAGAACGCGAATGCGCTGAACCGCTGGCGGGTGCGTGCGGGTCTGCGTTCGATCGATCCTCATGCCTCATCGTCTCGACTCGTGTTCTGCGGCGGACCTCACGAGGCGGCGGTGATGGCTCGTTACGCAACCGAGCAGTGCGGATTCACCGGTGATGTCGTCGTCGAGGAACGGTCGCGTACGACGTGGCAGAACGTCGAGAACGTCATTCCCCTCATCGGCGACGTCGACCGCATCAAGTTCGTTTCCCATCCGCTCCACGCGCAGAAGGCGCGACTCTATCTTCAGCGCCAGCGGCCGGACCTCGCATCCCGGATGGTTCGGTCAGCGGATTACCGGTTCGGGGAGTGGGCACCGCTCAAGCCGCTGTTCGCTGCGTACGGCCTCGTGGACCTGGCGAAGACGAAGAAGAACCTCGCGGCGTCGGCATAACAGATGGCGAGCCCACCGCCAGGGCGTGGGCTGCGGAGTGGGTGAGATACCTGGAAAGCCGGCCGGACTGCACACGTGGGCGCCGTTCTACGAACGACTTGGCTATCGAGGCGAGACCTGGCCTCAGGACAGATCGATCCACCAGTGGTGACAGTGCAGCGTGCGCCCCGCGAAATCGAGGTCGCACGCTCCGAGGTTCGCGAACCCGTTCTTCTCACACACCTTGGTGGACGCTGCATTCTTCACTGCAGGGAAGGCATGGATCCGGCCGAACTTCCGCTCTCGCCGCGCCTTCTCGAGTACGGAACGCACGGCCTGACTGGCAATTCCTCGATTCTGGAACTCGGGAAGGACCATCCACCCGATCTCGACGATCTCCTCGCCCTCATGCGAGGACTCAAAGACCCCGACCCAGCCGACAGCCGAGGACGAACCGTCCAGCATCACTTTGAGCGGCCAGCACCGTCCCTCGGCGGCCATTGCGACGGACTTCGTGTGCGCGCGCTCGATGGCCTCTGGCGGGCGTGGACCACCCAGCTCGGCCATCATCACCGGGTCGGTTTCGGTCACCAACCGGAGCTCGACGTCCTCGGCGATCATCATCTCCAGCCTCATAGCGGTGACAGTAACGCCCGCGACCGACATCCTTCCCCGGTAGCCGGCGCCTCGCGGCGCGCCTCTCTGTCGTGCATAGCCGCACGTCGTCCGGTCCTAAGGGGTGCCGTTGTGCAGTGCGGCGAGCTGGTCGTCGTACCAGGAGATCCACTCTGAGGATCTTGTTTCCTCCTCCAGACCATCGAGCCCGGCGCTTGAGGAGGTGGAGCGCTGTCGCCGCGACACTGTCGTGCTGTCGGATCGATGACGACCGGCGTCCCGGAAACTCTTCAAAGAAGTCCGGTATAGGGGTGTCGGATCGGGGCGGTGGTGTTCGTAGCAGGGTGAGGCCGCCCACAGGGGCGGCGCGCCAAGGCAAAGGGAACGGCGATCATGAAGCTGACGACCATGACTCAGGTCGCCATCGACGGAGTGATGCAGGGAAACGGCGCCGCGTCGGACCAGATGCGCGCACATCCCATCGGCGTGGCCTTGAACGAGGCCCCCCAAGTACGTTGCCTCGACCGCGCTCACCGCCCCGCGTTGGGAGGGCACGACCGTTCTCCGCGATGACCTCGTGGCGGGCGTGACGATCCAGGTCTACCGACCGGCCGGGCGCTCGCGGTATGCAACGGCCTGAAGTCCCTGACCACCGAACCACGCTGTATTGACACCACAGGAGATGATCTTCAGATGCAGTACCTGGTTTCCGTGATCGATGACAAGAGCAATCCCGGCAGCACGGACAGGCAGCCTGCAATCAGCGCGTTCAACGAACGACTGATCGCCGAGGGCTACTGGGTTTTCGCAGGCGGACTCGCCGACACCGACGCGGCCACGGTCATCGACAACCGGGGCGAGCAGGCGGTGTTCAGCGACGGGCCTTTTGTGGAGTCGAAGGAGTACCTCGCCGGCGTCTGGGTGTGGGAGGCCCCCGATCTGGATGTGGCGCTCGAGCTCGCCAGCGAGGCGTCGAAGGTCTGCGATCGGAAGATCGAGGTGCGGCCGTTCCTGTGAACACCCCACGAAATCGCTCCGCTTCGCTCCACGATTTCGCGGGGACCCCGGAATGAGCGTGAGCGACGTCGAGGAGGCGATCACCCAGGCCCACCACGAGGAGTGGGCGCGGGTGGTCGCCGCCCTGACCAGACGTTCCGGTGACCTCGACGTCGCCTCGGCGCGGTGCCCCGGTCTGTCGCCGCTGGGCTGCTGCTCGCCCCCGCCCCGCTCAAGCGAGTCCTCGGGGGTGTTCTTATCGGCGTGGCGAACAACCGCGCCCGCCCACACGGAGTGCGGGCTCAGCCCGGGCCGTTGGGATGGGTGAGGTCGTAGGCGCGGGAGAGCTTGTGGGGGACGACCATGCGCCAAGCGTCGAGGACCAGCTCGCGGGCCTCGGTCGGGTCCAGTGCCGCCAGCTCAGCGTGGACCCAGTTGAAGCGCATGTCCGACGCCGATGGCATCTGGAACTTGTGCGGCTCGCTCGCGACGAGGGCGGCCCGCTCCTCCTTGGGGTACGCGAAGCCCATCACGCTCTCGTCGAGGGAGAACGCCACATAGACGATCTGCCCGACGCGGAACTTCAACCTGCTGCGTACGTACACCTGGTAAGAGCGCTCCAACCCGGCGCCCAGCGCCCGAACGTCTTCGATCACCGCCATGCTCGGAACCCCTTGATCATGGGGCGGGGCGGGCCGCCGGTCCGCACGCCGTCCAGTAACCACATTTACCTCAGCAAGACCAAGATGCCCGCCCAGACGCGGGCACCTTCAGATGAGCCAACGACTCACCGCACGCGGGCATCTTGACATGAGGCATCAGGCCTCGCACCCGGACAGGAGGCTGGCAGAGTCGCTGGCCAGCTATCAGAAGCACCCCGACGACAGCGAGCGAGACAACGAGGATGCGGCGACGACGAGCCCGGCTCGCTCCCGTGGTGCCACCGTTACTCATCGGCGTCGTAGACGGTCAGCTCGCCGTGCTCGGCGAAGCCATGCTCGGAGAAGAGGCCGGGAAGGTCCGTCGGTTGGTCGCGAAGCTCGGCGTCGAGGAAGCCGATCGTCACCTCGGTCATGATGCGGTTGCCTTCGGTGCGCCCGAGGGAGCCGACCAGCGACGGTACCGGCGGCATCCACAGGGGCGCGTCGGTGAAGGTCGGGTGGGTGGTGCCGGGGATGGTGAGCAGGTAGCTGGTCGTCGTGCTGCGCTCGAGCGCCCGCCCCAGCTCGGGGAGATAGGTGGGATTGTCGTCCAGTCCGAGCTGGTTGGTCAGCGCCAGCACTGGTTGGTCATAGGGCCCGGGATTGCCGTCGTACGGACGGCCGTCGAGGGCGATCACCGCGGAGAAGCGCTCGTCGGTGCGGGCAGCTTGGAAAGCGCCGCCCACGCCGGCTGACATGCCGACGACCGCGGCCCGGTCGGTGTCCAGCCGACCGGCGAGGATGCTCTCCACGTCGCCGCTGTCGAGGCGGCCGAGGTGGGTGAGGGCCGAATTGAGATCGCGGGCCTTCACCGCCGCCAACTCCTCGCTCAACCGGCGGGCTTCGGCGTCGGAGCTGAAAGACTGCTCCGCCCAGCGAACCGTCCGGCCGCCGGCGAACCTGACCGCGGCCGAGACGTAGGGGTGGTCGAGCGCGGCGACCACGTAGCCGTGGCTGGCCAACTCCTCGGCCCAGGCGGTGTTCGTGAAACGTCCCATGCCCCCGCCCGGTGCGAACAGCACCACCGGCAACCGTCTGTTGCCGGAGGCGACCGGCGCGTCGGGCACCGAGTTGGTGCGGGCCATCACCTGGCCGTCGAAGACGAACCGGGGGATCCCGAGAAAGGCTCCGACGCCCTCGGCGACGGCGTTCGCCTCGGCCTCCGAGCGGCCCAGGTAGGGCGCTCGCTCCACCTCGTCCGGGCTCGCCTCGGCCGGGTACCAGATCTGGGCCTGCAGCGCGCGCACATCGTCGGCATCGGTCGTCCACGTCTCGGGCCGATCGGGATCGGTCCATTCGACGACGGCGGTGCCGACCGCGTACCTGCCGGTCGGCGTGGGGAAGTCCGGGATGGGGAAGGCGATCGCCGCGCCCACGCCGGCGACGATCGCCAGGACGCAGGCCGCCGAACCCGGTCCGGCCAGCCACCAGCGGACCCGCCGACCGCCGGGCTTCCCCCTCATGGTCCGGGCCGTGAACGGCAGCACTACCACGACCGCCACCAGCACCGGGACCATCTGCCAGCGAAGGCCGACTACCGCGAGCACTACCGCCGACGCCGACGACACCGCTGCGGCGCCGGTCGCGACTCGGCGCCGGAATCGAGGCGGCAGCCAGCGGGCCAACACCAGCGCGAGTGCGCCCACGACCAGGACTGCTTCGATCGGCGTCATGCCGATTCCGCTGATCATCTCGTTGGCAGAGGCGAGGGGAAGGGAGGCCGGGTCAGTACTCCTGTTCGATCCTGGCATGACGGCTCCAGAGCGGGCAGCCTCGAGTGCCGCCCGGGTAGCGGTTCGTGGTGGAAGCCCAGCGCCTGGGCGACCATGGGTAATGGGCTTACGGGAAGTGCTGACACTGCGCGGCGGTCCGTCCGGCCAGGTGGGATGTCGAGGTGGCCGATGACGTGGTGCTGGTGTTCTATTCGGCGAGCGCCTGGACCGGTGTGACGCCGGTGGCGATTCGGGTCGGTACGACGGCGGCGATGAGGGTCAGGACTGCGGTCGCCGCGATGATGGTGACCGTCGGCCAGAGTGGTAGGGCTGGGGCGACGAGGCTGCTGGTGAACGGCTGGTCCGGGTCGACCCGGATGAATCCGAGGAGCGATTGCGCCCCGGCCCATCCGTACGCGATGCCGAGGAGGAGGCCCGTGCCGAGCGCGGCGATGGTGATGTGCGCGGCTTCGAGGAGAACGACGCGTCGTACCTGGCCGCCCGAGAGGCCGAGTGCGCGCAGCAGGCCGAGCTCGCGCCGGCGTTGGATGACGCCGAGGGTGAGGAGATTGACGAGTCCGACGCCGGCGATGACGGCCGACACGGCGACCAGGGCCATCATGATGGCCGCGAACGTGTCGAGCGGCGCCGCGAGCGCGGGTGACAGCTCGCCGCCCGCGGCCGCCGCCAGCACGCCTTTGGCCGAGTCGGTCGCGACAGCGAACATGGTCACGAGCGTGACGCCCATGACGACGCCGATCGCCATGCGGCTCGACCGTTCGGGGTAGCGCAGCGCGTTTTCGGCGGCCAGGCGTGCCGTTGCCGATCTGCCGAACGCGCGGCCGACGAGTCGCAGCACGGGGGGCATGACGAGCGTCGCGCAGAGTGAGAGTCCGGTGAATGACAGGATGCCGCCGAAGAATGCCACCACGACGCCCAGTGGCGTGAAGAGTCCGGTGAGGATTCCCACCGCGAGCAGCACGCCGCCGGTCACGAACAGCGCGATCGCCGCCGCGTTGCGGCCCTTGCGGCGTACGAGATCGCCGTGGGAGCTTTCGACCGACCCGCCGAGGGCCTCCAGCGGCGTGACCGTGAGCACGCGGCGCGAACCCGCCCAGGCCGCAGCCCACGTCGTGAGGGTCACGACCGCGGCGGGGACCAGGAGGGCAGGCTGGACGACCGCGTACTGGACGCCCTCCAGTCTCGGCTGCACGGTTCCGAGAGCGACGCCTGCCGCCGCGAGCGCGGTGCCGCCGACGAGCCCCGCGAACGCGCCGATCGCTCCGACGACGAGACCCTGGCGCGCGACCTCCGCGCGCTGCGCCCGCGCCGACGCCCCGATCAAACGGAGGAGCGCGATGCGCCGAGTGCGTCCGGCGACGATGGTCGAGAACGTGTTGGCCGTCACGATCGCCGCGACGTACACGGCGACACCCAGCAGGATCAGCGTCAGAAAGCTTAGGACGAAGGCAAGCGTCCCGCTGTCGCCGATGTAGGGGTCCGCCTCCAGCATGGCGGCGATGAACCCTGTCGCCGAGATGAGCAGGACGCCGAACGCGCTCGAGATCGCCGCGACGAGGATCGACGCGCCCATGCCGCGCTCGCGCAGCCACGGGAGCGGCGGGGTCACCCGCCGCCGCGGCGGGCTCTGGACATCTGCCGTCGCGGCGCTCATGCCGACACCCCCTCGGCCGCGCCGGAGGCAGCGGGCGCGGCGACGGAGGCCGTGCCGAGCTCGGTCGCGAGCATGAACGCCGAAAGCTCCTCGGCGGTCTGGCGAGGCTTGTCGGCGACGATGCGGCCGTCGCCGAGGAACAGCACGCGGTCGGCGTGCGAGGCGGCCACCGCGTCGTGGGTCACCATCGCGATCGACTGGCCGTGCTCGCGGCACGCGGCCCGCAGCAGCGCGAGCACCTCGCGGCCCGAGCGCGAGTCGAGGTTGCCGGTCGGCTCGTCGGCGAAGACGAGGTCGGGTGCCGTTGCGAGGGCGCGGGCAATCGCGACGCGCTGCTGCTGACCTCCGGAGAGCTCGTGCGGACGATGGTGCAGCCGCTCGTGCAGGCCGAGAGTCTTGACGAGACCGTCGATGCGCGCTTCCTCGAGCGCCGTGGGCCGGCGGCCGTCGAGGTCGAACGGCAGCAGGATGTTGGCCCGCGCGTCGAGCGTCGGGACGAGGTTGAACGTCTGGAAGACGAACCCGACCCGGCGACGACGCAGGATCGTCAGGTCGAGATCGGACAGGTCCGTGATCTCGGTGTCGCCGATCCACGCGCGCCCACGAGTCGGGGCGTCCAGTCCGGCCATGACGTGCATGAGGGTCGACTTGCCCGATCCGGACGGTCCCATGACGGCGGTGAACTCGCCGCGGCGGATGCCGACGCTGACGTCGTCGAGCGCGCGCACCTCGCTCTCGCCGGAGCCGTAGATCTTCGTGAGATGCCGTACCCGGGACGCGAGGCCGAAGCCGGTCGATGTCAGTTCCATGCCTTCGACGCTATGGGCCGTCCGGCACCCGGCGCGTCTGCCGGCAGAGGTACTCGCGTACATCCTCAGGATGATTCGCCTGCCACGTGAGTGCGTTCTGCGCCACCGGGCTAGGCAAGTCCGTGCTCGAACGCGAAGACGACGAGCTGCACGCGGTCGCGCAGGCCGAGCTTGGTGAGGATGCGGCTGATGTGCGTCTTGACGGTCGCCTCGGACAGGAACTCGCGCGCCGCGATCTCGGCGTTGGACAGGCCGCGGGCGGCGAGCGCGAAGATCTCGCGCTCCCGGTTGGTGAGCTCCCCGTACTCGCGCGGGACGGGCCGCGGTGCGGCATCCGCGAAGTGCGCGAACAGCTCACGGGTGGCCGATGCCGCGATGACGGCCGATCCGGCGTGCACCGTACGGATCGCCGCGAGCAGGAATTCGGGGTCGGCGTCTTTCAGCAGAAACCCGCTCGCACCTTGCCGAATCGCGCGAGCCGCGGCCTCGTCGAGGTCGAACGTCGTGAGCATGACGATGCGGGCCGGAACGGGTTCGCGCAGGAGCTCGGCGGTCGCGGCGACGCCGTCGAGCACAGGCATCCGGATGTCCATCAGCACGACGTCGGGCTTCGCGACGCGCACGACATCGATCGCCTCGCGGCCGTGGGACGCCTCCCCGACGACCTCGAGGTCGGGCTGCGAGTCGACGAGCATCCGGATGCCGGCGCGGAACAGCGCCTGATCGTCGACGAGCACCACCCTGATCGCGCTGATCGCGTTCACGACCCGCCTCCGATCGGGAGGGTTGCCCGCACGACGAAGGCGCCGTCCTGTGTGATGGCGTCCAGCCGCCCTCCGACGAGCTGCGCGCGCTCCCGCATGCCGATGACGCCGTGCCCGCGCGTCCGGTCACCGGCGCTGCGGTTCTCCAGCTCCTGCGGCTGAGTGGCCGTCGTACCGGGTCGCAGGGCGTTGTGGACCTCGAAGTCGACGTGACTGGCGTGCCAGGCGAGCCGCACATCGACCGGTCCTGTACCGCCGTGCTGCAGCGCGTTGGTGAGCGCCTCCTGCAGGATGCGGTACACCGCGAGCTGTATCGACGCCGGCGGTCTGCGCTGCGGCGCGGGGTCGACATCGAGCCGGAGCTCGACGCCGGCCGCACGCAGCTGCGCGTACAGCTGCTCGAGGTCGGCAAGCGTCGGTTGCGGCCCCTCGGCCTGGCTGTGCCGCAGCTGGGTGAGGAGGAGCCGCACGTCGGCAAGCGCCGCGCGTGCGGTCGTCGAGATCGTGCCGAGGGCATTGCGCGCCACCGAGGCGTCGGATACTGCGGCATACCGCGCCCCATCAGCCTGGGCGACGACGACAGCGAGCGAATGCGCGACGACGTCGTGCATGTCGCGCGCGATGCGCACGCGCTCCTGCTCGGCGACGGCCTCCGCCTCGGCCCTCAGCTGCGCGACGCGGTTCTCCTGCGCACGCAGCGCGGTGCGCACCAGCGCCCCGGCCGTCCATGCCAGCAGGAGTGCGAACATCGCGGCGAACAGGGACGCCACCGCGGTCGTGATGATCGACCGCCGCTCGCCAGTGAGGATCGGTTCGCCGAACAAGTACGCCGTGATGACGCCGGCGCCCGTGATCGCTGAGGCGAAGCCGAGCCAGAACACGACCCTGGACCCGTAGGCGGCAGTCGTGTAGAGGACGGCGAAGATCGCGACGTCGGTGGGGCTCGGCGGCCGGCCGAAGCCCATCTGCACGATCGCCCCGGCCCACGCGACCGCGAGCGCGATCCCCGGCGAAAGGCGACGAAGCGCGACCGCGGCGGCCATGAGCACGACGACCATGGCTGTGCCGACCCCGTTGTACGACACAGTGCGCCCCACCACAAGCTCAGGCCACGCGACGACCACTGCGAACAGCGCCGCGACAACGAGGTCCACGCCGAGCTGGTACGTCTTCAACCGGCGGAGCACACACCTCACGCTACGTGACGACGGAGGCCGAAGCATCCGTCCCGCGATGTACGCGAACTCAACCTCTACGCCTCGGTCCTGCTCGATGCAGGGGAGCGCATCAAGGCACTCGCCGAGTACCTCGGCCACGCCGATCCCGGGTGCATGCTGCGGACCTACATACATCGGATGCCACGTAGTCAGGCACGTACGCGAAGGGCCGTCGACGACGCTTTCCGGCAAGGCGGAAGCACCGACGACGGCCCCGAGACGGCCCAGATGGCCGGTTAAGCCCGCTGACCTGCGGTGTTGCTAAATGTCGAAGTAGAGCTCGAACTCGTGCGGGTGGGGACGCAGGCGCACGGGGTCGATCTCGTTGGAGCGCTTCCAGTCGACCCAGGTCTCGATCAGGTCGGGTGTGAAGACTCCACCCTCGAGCAGGTACTCGTGGTCGGCCTCGAGGGCATCGAGCACCTCCGGGAGCGAGCCGGGCACCTGCTGGACCTGCGCGTGCTCGTCCGGCGGCAGCTCGTAGAGGTCCTTGTCGATCGGCTCGGGCGGCTCGACCTTGTTGCGGATGCCGTCGACACCTGCCATCACCATCGCCGCGAACGCGAGGTACGGGTTGCACGACGGGTCTGGCACCCGGAACTCGATCCGCTTCGCCTTGGGGCTCGTACCCGTCACCGGGATCCGCACCGCGGCCGACCGGTTGCGCTGGCTGTAGACCAGGTTGACCGGCGCCTCGAAGCCCGGGACCAGGCGGTGGTAGGAGTTGACCGTCGGGTTGGTGAACGCGAGCAGGCTCGGCGCGTGCTTGAGCAGGCCACCGATGTACCACCGGCCCGTGTCGGACAGGCCGCCGTAGCCCAGCTCGTCGTAGAAGAGCGGCTGGCCGTCCTTCCACAGGCTCTGGTGGCAGTGCATGCCCGAACCGTTGTCACCGAAGAGCGGCTTCGGCATGAAGGTGGCCGTGTGGCCGGCCTTCCACGCGACGTTCTTGATGATGTACTTGAACAGCATCAGGGAGTCGGCCGCGTGGAGCAGGGAGTCGAACTTGTAGTTGATCTCCGCCTGGCCCGCCGTGCCGACCTCGTGGTGGGCGCGCTCGACCTGGATACCCGACTCGAGAAGTTGGGCGACCATCTTGTCGCGCAGGTCGGCGAAGTGGTCGTTGGGAGAGACCGGGAAGTAACCGCCCTTGTAGCGCGGCTTGTACCCCTTGTTGCCGCCATCCTGCTCGGCGCCGGTGTTCCAGGCGCCCTCGATCGAGTTGATGAAGTAGTAGCCGGCGTTCTGCTTCGTCTCGAAGCGGACGTCATCGAAGACGTAGAACTCGGCCTCCGGCCCGAAGTACGCCGTGTCGGCGAGGTTGCTGCTCTTGAGGTAGGCCTCCGCCTTGCCCGCGACGTTGCGCGGGTCCCGGCTGTAGGCCTCGCTGGTGAACGGATCGACGATCGAGAAGTTCAACGCCAGCGTCTTGCGGTCCCGGAACGGATCGACGAACGCCGTCGCCGGGTCCGGGATCAGCTTCATGTCGGACTCGTGGATCGCCTGGAAGCCTCGGATCGACGATCCGTCGAACATCAGCCCCTCCGCGAACGCGTCCGCGTCGAACGACGACGCAGGCACGTTGAAGTGCTGCATGATGCCCGGTAGGTCACAGAACCGTACGTCGATGAACTCCACGCCCTGATCACGGACGAAGGCCAGCAGGTCGTCGGCGTTTTGGAACATCCACCCTCCTCGAAGTCTTGCCACGGACGGTAGAAGTCAGCCGTTTCTCCGCCATGACGCCTATGTTGCGCCTGTGTTACGGGACCAGTGTGGCCCACCCGCAGGGTCACCGCGAGGGCAGCCTGCGAGGCCACGCCCGCCGGATAATCTTCACGGATGGCTGAGCAGTCAACCGGGCGCGGCTACGCAGGTCAACGACTGGGCCTTCCCGAGAATGGCCGCGGTTCGCTCGCCGGCTGGGGTACCCGGATCACCGCACTGATCCTCGACTGGTTCCTGGCGAATCTGGCCGCCTTCGCGCTCGTACGCGACGCCGGGATCTGGCAGGCGCCCGCCACCGGGCGGGATTTGGTGCCGCTCGCCGTGTTTGCCCTGGAGGTCTGGCTGATGACGGCATTTGTCGGGGCCAGCGTCGGTCAGCGGCTCCGTCACCTGGTCGTCGTCCGGCTGGACGGTGCACCTGTCGGGGTGGTGCGGGCGTTCGTGCGTACGGCGTTGATCCTGCTCGTCCTGCCGCCACTGATCGTCGACCGTGACGGCCGGGGCCTACACGACCGGCTGGCCGGCACGGCGCTGGTCCGGGCCCGCTGAACGATCTCGCCGCAGCCGCGCCGCGAGCGATTCGCCCGGGCTTCGTACGACCTGATGCCGCGGGTCAGCGAGGGCGGGGCGCGCCTGGTGGGAGCTTGACGTTCTTCGGCAGCGGCCCCTTGGGGATGGGCAGCTGCTGCCGGTTGGCCGACAACGCCTTGAGCCGGTGAAGCAACTCGGTGACCTCCGCCGGACGGAGGTTCCGGGGCAGCTTCATGACGTGCTTGGAGAGCCGGCGGAGCGGCACCTGGTCCTTGCCGTCGCCGACCACGACGTCGTAGATCGGCGTGTCGGGCGCCACCCGGGCGTGCTTGCGCTTCTCGTTCGCGAGCAGGTTGCCCACCCGGTTGTGAGCGCCCTCGCCGACCAGCACGATCCCGGGTCGACCGACGACGCGGTGCACGACGTCCTGGTTGCGGGTGACGGCCACGGCCGGGTCGACGGTCCAGCCCTTGCGCAACGTCGACAGGGCGTTGGCGCCGGCGCCGAGCTGGCCCTCCAGCCGGGAGTACGCGGCCTTCTCCACGCGGCGGCCGAAGATGATCATCGTGACGAGGAAGCCGAACGGGAGACCGGTGAGCCCCCACAGGATCGGGTTGCCGAGAAGGAATCCGAGCCCGCCGAAGACGGCGACCACTCCGAGGAAGATCCCCGCGAGCAGCAGCCCGATCCGAGGTTGCGCCTCCTTGGTGATGCGGTAGGCGGCACGGACCTGGGCGATCCGGCCTGGCTTGCTGTCGTCGGTGACCTCACGCTTTGCCATGGGTGGCGCCTGTGTTCCTTCCTCGGGTCATGCAGTGGTGGTGGACTGGCTCAGGGGTGTCGCGGCGGGTTCCTCGCGCGACTCGAGCGCCTGGCGGTAGAGGCGGCCGGCACGGTACGACGACCGGACGAGCGGCCCGGACATCACGCCCACGAAGCCCATCGCGAGCGCCTCGTCGCGCAGCTCGACGAACTCCTCCGGGCGCACCCAGCGCTCCACCGGGTGGTGGCGTACGGATGGACGGAGGTACTGCGTGATCGTCAACAGCTCGCACCCTGCCTCGAGCAGGTCACGCATCGCGCCGCTGATCTCGGCACGTTCCTCACCCATACCCAGGATGAGGTTGGACTTCGTGACCAGGCCGTACGCGCGGGCCTGGCGCAACACGTCGAGGGACCGGGAGTAGCGGAAGCCCGGCCGGATGCTGCGGAAGATCCGTGGCACGGTCTCGATGTTGTGGGCGAACACCTCGGGCGCGGACTCGAACACCTGTGCCAGCAGATCCGGGCGTCCGGAGAAGTCGGGCGCGAGCAGCTCGACGCCGCAGCCGGGGTTCATGGCGTGGATCTGGCGTACGGTCTCGGCGTAGATCCACACGCCTTCGTCGTCGAGATCGTCACGGCAGACGCCGGTGACCGTGGCGTAGCGCAGTCCCATCGTCTGGACGCTCTCGGCGACCCGCCGCGGCTCGTCGCGGTCGAGAGCGACCGGCTTGCCGGTGTCGATCTGGCAGAAGTCACACCGCCGGGTGCACTGGTCGCCGCCGATGAGGAACGTCGCCTCGCGGTCCTCCCAACACTCGAAGATGTTGGGACAGCCCGCCTCCTGGCAGACGGTGTGGAGCCCCTCGCGCTGGACCAGCGCCCGCATCTGGGTGTACTCCGGACCCATCTTGGCCCGGGTCTTGATCCACGACGGCTTCTTTTCGATCGGCGTCTGGCTGTTGCGCACCTCGAGGCGCAGCAGCTTGCGTCCTTCCGGAACCACGGCAGTCACGGCTCACAGCCTACGGCGCCGCGGCGGGGTCGGGCAGCGCCCGGTCCGCCGGAGGAGGCGCCGGGTTGGGCCCCGTCAGGGCCGCCGGGTTAGGTTGTCGGCTGTGTCCTTACGAATTGCCATTGCCTCGATGAACCCGGTCAAACGGCGCGCAACGCTCGAAGCCGTACGTGTCGCCCTGGGCATCGACGACGTGCAGTGCCAGGCCGTCGAGGTGGACTCCGGCGTACCCGCCCAGCCGGTCGGTGACGAGCAGACCCTTGCCGGCGCCCGCAACCGTGCCGAGGCGGCCCGGCTGATCGCGCCCGAGGCGGACCTGTGCGTCGGGCTCGAGGGTGGTGTCATCGAGCGGGACGGCACGCTCGAGTGCCTGGCGTGGGTCGTCGTGCTCGGCACCGGGCCGACCGGCGAGCCGATCAGGGGCGAGAGCCGGACGGCCACGTTCGTCCTGCCCACGGAGATCGCCAGCCTGGTCCGCGCGGGCGTGGAGCTCGGTGCCGCCACCGACGAGGTGTTCGGCGGGACGGACACCAAGAAGAGCACCGGCACGGTCGGCCCGCTGACCGGCGGGGTGATCGACCGAGTGGCCTACTACGCCCACGCGACCGTGCTGGCCCTTGTCCCGTTCCGCAATGCCGGCTTGAGCTTCCCGGCATATCCCGGCCACCAGCCGACGTTGGAGTCCGTGGGGTAGCCAGCAGGCCGCCCGACCTGACATCAGCGTGGGAGGGGATGCCGGCAATGTCTGAACCGGAACAGAGCATCGACGACTGGAACCGGCAGGTCATCGAGGAGTTCAGGGCGAACGACGGCAAGGTCGGCGGCTACTTCGCCGGGTCGACGCTGCTGTTGTTGACCACCACGGGTGCGAAGTCCGGCCGGCGGCGTACGTCACCGCTCGCCGCGTTGCGGGACGGTGACCGGCTGCTGGTCTTCGGCTCCAACGCGGGAGGCACTCGCCACCCCGCCTGGTACCACAACGTGCTGGCCAACCCGGAGGTCACCGTCGAGTTCGGCACCGAGACCTACGCCGCGACCGCCGTTGACATCCAGGGTGAGGAACACGACGAGCTCTACGCCCGGCAGGTGAAGGTGGCTCCGGTCTTCGGTGAGTACCAGGAGAAGACGTCGCGGGTCATCCCGGTTGTCGCGTTGTACCGACGGGAGTCGTGACCGGGTCCCTCGATGCCTCGAGCATCGCCGCGAGGGCCTGCTCGGTGGGTTCGAGGATGTCGTCGACGCTGACCAGGCGGCCGAGTTCGGCTGAGAGCGAGGTCACGCCCGCGTCGGGGAGACCGCACGGCACGATCCGCCCGAAGGCGCCGAGGTCACAGTCGCAGTTGAGGGCGAACCCGTGCATCGTCACGCCCTGGGCGACCCGGAGTCCGATCGCCGCGACCTTGCGGTCGGGGCCACGACCATCGGCCGGCACCCACACCCCGCTGCGGCCATCGATCCGTGCGGTGGCGAGTCCGGCGCCGGCACACACCTCGATGAGGACGTCTTCCAGCCGGCGTACGAACGCCACGACGTCGATCGGCTCGGGCAACTTGACGATCGGATAGCCGACCAACTGCCCCGGCCCGTGCCAGGTGATCTTGCCGCCCCGGTCGACGTCGATGACGGGGGTGCCGTCGACTGGCCGTTCGGTGGGGTCGGTACGTTTTCCCGCGGTATAGACGGGCTGGTGTTCGAGCAGGAGTACCGAGTCCGGGATCTGGTCGGCGACGCGTTCGGCATGAAGCTCGCGCTGCCGGGACCACCCGGCCGCGTAGTCGACGGCATCCGCGCCGAACCCGGCCCGGATGAACCGAGGTGAGGCCATATCCTCACACCCTAGAGTGTGCGGCGACAGGGCACCGCGGGGGCCGCGCCGTGGTGTGGGGTCGCACAGTCTGGGGAGGCCCAAAGGGCCGCTGTCGGGGCATCGCTAGCATGATCCATTCGTTGCTGTCGCCGTGTGGGATGGGCGACCATGAGAAGTGACGCCCGCAGTCAGCCGTACCGTCGATCGTAGGTCTGGAAGGCTTGGAAACCGTGCGGAGCCACTTCGATGTGGATGGGTACGAGATCGAGGGTTTGCTGGGTGCCGGACCCACCGGCGAGACCTGGCTCGCCCGCGAAAGCGCCTCAGGGGCAGAGGTCGCGCTGCATCGGGTCCAGCCCCGTGACGCTGACGCGCTCGACCATGCCCGCCGCCTGGTCGAGAGACTGAACGCCCTCAACCATCCACGCGTACGCCGGATCCGCGAGCTGCTGCCGTTCGACGACGAACTCGTCTTCGTCCTCGACCACATCGAGGGCGGCAGTCTCGAACAACTGCTGCTCGTGCGCGGCACTCTTGATCCGGGCGAGCTCGTCACCATGGCGGCAACCGTTTCCAGCGCCCTCACGGCCGCGCATGAGCGTGGCCTGGTCCACGGTGACCTGCGGCCGGAGGACATCCTCTTCACGACAGACGGCACGCCACTGGTCACCGACATCGGGTTCGGGCGGATCGCCGCGCAGCCGGTCGACGAGCTGGCACGGCCCTACGCCGACCCGGCCGAACCCGAGGATGCCGACCCCACACCCGCCGGTGACGTCTACAGCCTGGCCGCGATCTGCTACGCCGCCCTGACCGGCCTGGTGCCGCGCCCCGGCGAGCCGCAGCGTCCCGTGCACCAGGTCGCCCCGGGCGTCCCGCCGGGTATCGCGCACGCGATCCAGGCCGGTCTGCAGCCGGCGTGGGACATGCGGCCGCACATGGGTCAGTTCGGCGCGCTCCTGGACGCTGCCGCCCGGCGCGCGCCGGTCCGGCTGCCGGACTCCATGTCGCGTGCCGAGTCCGCGGCGCCGGACTTCGGCCTTCCCACGCCCGACTTCGAAGGGCCGCCGGCCGATGCCGGCCCGGTCGACGCGCCCACGCAGACGCTGGCGTCGTTCGAGTCCTCCGGCGGCTACCGCCCGGCGACCGGACCGACCACCCGCGCCGGCGGGTCCCCGCCTCCGGCGGTGCCAACCGAGCAGGGGCACCGAACCGACCGCGCGACGCCGCCTTTCGCGCCACCGCCGAAGTCGGCGGGGGAGAGGCCGCCCGAGGCGCCACGATCCACGACGGGACAGCAGCCCCCGTTCGCCGGTCAGCCCCCGTTCGCCGGTCAGCAGCCGTTCAGTGGTCAGCTCCCGTTCACCGGCCAGCCGCCGTCGAGCGGGCAGCAGCAGTATTCCGGACAGCAGCAGCACTTCAGCGGCCAGCCGCCGTTCAGTGCTCAGCACGGCACAGGAGGACCGGCGGCGCAGGTGCGGCCGCCGGCGCCGCGCGTTCGGGACGGCGCCGACGACGACGGTCCTGACCAGGAGTCTTCCCACACGCGGCAGCTTGTCGTGATCGGCGCCGTCCTGATCGCCGTCATCGGAGTCATCACCACGGTCGTCCTGTGGCGGATGTCGACGGACACGACGCCGATCGCCGAGCAGACCAGCACGGCGAAACCGAAGCCGAAGCCGACACCCACACCGACACCGCCGACGGATCCGTTCTCCCTCCAGTGGTTCAAGAACTTCGAACTCTTCGACGATCGGCGTGCCAACGCCTACGCCAACCGCGATCCGGAGCTGCTGAACCAGCTGTACGCACCGGACTCGCAGGCGTACAAGGAGAATCGCAAGCTCATGGCCGAACTGGCCCAGAACGACGCCGCGAAGGTTCTGGACCTCAATCGATCGATGATCACCCTCACCACGGAGTCCCGCCAGCCGCGTGCCATCGTCTTCGAGGTCGTACGCATGCAGCAGGCCTACACCGTCGTCATGAACAACGGTCAGCGGCACAAGTGCCCCGCCGGCCCGCTGAAGAAGGTGCGGATCGAGATCGTTCCGCTCCAGGGCAGCACCGCCTGGCGGATCAGCCGCGAGTGGCAGGTCGGCGGACCCGATACTCCGGACCTGGAGATCTGCGACGGGAGCAAGCCCGCCGGGTGACCAGGGGGCCGCGGGGTGCGGCCGGCGGCCTGCGTACCACTCGCTACTGTGCAGCTTTCAGACATCCGACGGCGCGTCGGTGGGAAGGCTTGGGTGGATGCAGGGCGACTTCCGGGTCGATGGGTACGACATCGAGGGCCTGCTGGGCGCGGGCCCCGCTGGTGAGGTATGGCTCGCTCGGGACGTTGCCGCAGGCTCCCAGGTTGCTCTCAAACGCGTGCATCCACGCAACAGCGCCGCCCACGACGAGGCGCGGCGGATCGTGTCGGTGCTCGACTCCGTAGCGCACCCGCACGTGCTGCGGATCAGCGAGATGTTGCCGGTCGGCGACGCGCTCGTCTTTGTCTGCGACTACGCCGAGGGTGGGAGTCTCGGCCAGCTTCTGCTCGCCCGGACGACCCTCGACCCGGGCGAAGTGGTCACGATGGCGACCGCGATCGCGGGGGCGCTGACGGCGCTGCACGAGCGCGGGCTGGTCCACACCGACGTCACCCCCGAGAACGTACTTTTCTCCGCTGATGCGCGGCCACTGCTGGCCGATGCAGGCCTTCTCGGCCTGGTCGAGGGGGGCGCGGAGCTGGGCACCCTCGGGTACGCCGACCCTGGCCAGCGCCCTGGCGCCGAGCCCGTACCGGCTGCCGACATCTACGGGTTGGCCGCGGTCTGCTACACCGCACTCGCCGGTACGCCACCCGAACCGGGGCAGGGCCGGCGTCCACTGCACCAGGTGGCGCCCGGGGTCCCACCCGCCCTCGCCCACGTCGTGGAGGCCGGCCTCGCGGGCCAGCCCGACCAACGCCCGAACGCCGCACAGTTCGGGGCGCAGCTCGCCAGCGCCTGCCCCGCCGTTCCGGTGCGGTTCCCGGATGGTCTTGCCTCGTCCTCGGGGGCACCCTCCTTCGAGGAGCCGAGCCCGGCATCGTTCGGGCCGACGTCGGGTACTGGCGATCTTCGGGGGAGCGGTCGTTCGGCCGACCCGTGGCGGGGGATGAGCGGTACCCAGGCCTCGGACGCCGAGCCGGGCGGATCGGCGGTGGGGGATCCGCTGCGGGGCGCTGCTCCCGGGCCCGGACCGGTCGCGTCGGATCAGCCGGACGCGTTCGCCGGCCTGGCCCCGTCTGCTCCCAGGGACGCGGTCGTTGGCGACGCGGAGGACGAGGACGACGGACGTTTCCGGAAGGGGCGAGGCGTGCTGATCGCCGCACTCGTCGGCGTACCCGTCGCGCTGGCGGGTGTCGCCGCCCTCGGCGTTCTCGGCTGGCAGGCACTCGCCGGGCCAAAGCCATCTCCCACCGAGACTCCACCCACGGCCTCGTCATCGCCGTCCACGGGGTCGGCGGCGCCGTCGAGTTCGCCGCGTACGGAAGCTGAGGCGCGCTGGACGCAGGTCCTCACCGCGCTCGACGAGCGCCGAGCGGAGGCGTGGCGAAAGTTGGACCAGGACGGGCTTTCCCAGGTCTACAAACCCGGCTCCAGGGCGCTGCAGGAGGAGTTGGACACCATGCGCGTGCACGCCAGCAAGGGCGTCACAAGTGTGGAGGGCCTGAGTACGCCGATCCAGTCACTCGAGGTCGTCTCCGAGAGTCCCGACCGGGTGGTCGTCGATGCGGTGAGCCAGCTCCAGCCGTACAGCCTGGAGGTCGACGGTCAGCTCTATCCCCACGATGGCGGCGAACCCAGGCGGTTCCGGATGACTCTCGAGCCCGACGGCTCGGGCGGCTGGCTCATCGCGGGGAGCAAGGAGATCGGTCCCGCATAGCGGCTCGGACAGGTTCTCGCCGAGACAGGCACGCGGCCGACTTGTGGACAACGTTCGTCACGCCGGCCGCCGGTTCTGCCAGGCTTGGCGACCATGCGCGGTGAGTTCCGGGTACGCGGCTACGACCTCGAGACATTGTTGGGCGCCAGCGCGAGTGGCGAGATGTGGCTCGCCCGCGCGCAGGGCTCAGGCGACCGGGTGGCCCTCAAGCGGCTGCGCCTGCGCGACGCCGCCGCCCGCGAAGGCGTGGGTCAGGTCGTCTCGTTGCTCGGCCTGATCGACCACCCGCACGTCGTACGCATCCGCGAGGTGCTGCCCGACGGCGACGAGGTCGTCCTGGTTCTCGACCATGCCGACGGTGGCAGCCTCGACCATCTCCTGAGCGGTCGGGGCGGCCTCGATCCGGGTGAGGTCGTGACGACGGTCGCGCCGATCGCGGAGGCCCTCGCCGGTGCGCACCAGCACGGTCTGGTCCATGGGGACATGACACCTGAGGCGATCCTGTTCACCTCTGACGGCCGCCCGTTGCTCGCCGACCTGGGGGTCCTGAAGCTGGTCGAGGGTGGTGAGGCCCTTGGGACGCACGGCTACTCCGACCCGATGGGCACCGGAGAGGGCGGTCCCACGCCGGCCGGCGACGTCTACGGCCTGGCGGCGGTCTGCTACACCGCGCTGACGGGCGTGGCGCCTCGGCCCGGCCAGTCACGGCCCGAGCTGTCCGAAGCGGTTCCCGGCCTGCCCACCGAGCTCGTCCACGCCGTCAGTGCGGGTCTGCAGCCGCTACCGGCGCGGCGTCCTGACGCGGCTCAGTTCGCCGACCTTGTCTATGCCGCCTGCCCGGCCGCACCGGTGCGGTTCCCGATCGGACTGGTGCTGAGCGACTCGGACATCGCCGCGGCGTTGGGGGAGTCGTCCCCAGGAGCAGGTTCCGGGACCGGCACGCCGTCCAGCCAGCCGCGGCATCCGGCCGCGCCGATGCCCGGCTCTTCCTCGACGCCCGGCTCCTTCCCGACGTCGGGCGCCGTCCAGACGCCGGGAGCGGCGCCAGACATGGGCCCCGCGCCGGACGGTCCGCCGGCTCGTGACCCCTTCGCCGCTGCCGGGTTTCCCGCACCCGGACCCGCGATGGCGCCAGAGGCCGCGGCCGCGGACGACGACGAGAAGGACGGTCGCCGGATCGGTCTGATCGTCGCGAGCGGGCTTTCGTTCCTTCTGCTTGCCGGTGCCGTGGTGGGCGGGATCGCCTGGGCGCAGCGAGCTCGCCCAGCCGATCCGGCTGCGGCCCGTGACGCCGGCATCGCGCGAGAAGGCACCGGAGCGGCGGCAGCCGCACCGGGTCGCGGCAAGGACACCCCGGACGGTGCCACCGGGCGTGGCCGTACGGATGACGGAGCCTCGGTCCCACCCCGACCGGAGAACTCACCCAAGGCCTCCCACGCACCCAAGCCGCCGGCCGCACCCGGCGGGTCGGGCAGCGGAGGCGAGGCCACCTGGCAGTCGATTCTGGCCGCGCTCGACCGCCAGCGCGCCGAGGCGTTCGCCGAGTCCGATCCCGCCCTGCTGGGCGAGGTCTACGCCACCGACTCCGACCTGCTCGCCAAGGACCGCGCCGAGATCGACAAGTGCGCCACGGCGGGTTGCCACATCGAAGGGCTGAGGTTCGACATCAAGCGCCTGCGGGTCGTGTCGTCCGGCGACGGTCAGGTGGTGCTCGAGGTGATGGACCAGCTTCAGGCCTACACCGTGGTGGCCGACTCGGGTGAGCGGACCGACCGGCCGGCCGGCGAGGTGACGACCCGACGGATCACGCTCGACAGGTCCAACGTCGGCGACTGGCGGATCGCCCGGATCGTCGCTCGCTGAAGATCGTCCTGCTGGCCGCGGGTCACTGCGGTTCAGGACCGATGCAGCGCGGCAGCGACCGCTGAGGCGACATCTGGCGCGGTGAAGGTGAAGCCAGCTTCGAGCAACCGACTGGGCAGGATCCGCAGGCCGTCCAGGAGTTCGATGGAGAACCCGCCGAGGACCGTACGCAGGACGAACGCAGGTACCGGCGCGGGGGTTGGCCGCTTCAGCGCCGCCCCGAGCGCCTGGGTGAACTCGGCGTTCGTGGGAGGTTCGGGCAACGTCAGGTTGTAGGCACCCTGACAGCCGGGGCGTTCGACGACGAAACGTACCGCGGCCAGCCAGTCGGTGAGGGAGATCATGCCCATGTACTGCTGGCCGGACCCCAGCCGTCCACCGAGCCCCAGCCGGAAGGGCGCGGCGATGAGCGGGAACGCTCCGCCGGAGCGGTCGACGACGACGCCGGTACGAAGGCGCACCACCCTGACGCCGGCGCGTTCCGCCGGGCTTGTCGCCTCCTCCCACTCGCGTACGACTCCCGCGAGGAACCCGAGTCCCGGCAGGGAGTCCTCGGTGAGCTCCTCGTCGCCCCGGCCCTCGCCGTAGTAGCGGATGGCGCTCTGCGCAACGAACACCGGCGGCTCGGGGAGGCCGGCCAGCACGTTTGCCAGGGTGCTGGTGGTGGTGATCCGGCTCGTGCGGATGGTCTGGCGGTAGGCGGCCGTCCACGGGATCCGGCCGATGTTGGCGCCGGCGAGGTTGACCACCGCATCGGCGTCGGCGAGCACCCCCGGATCGACCTGGTCGTGCGCGGGATCCCACTGGGACTCGTGCGGCGACTGGGGAGTGCGGCGCACGAGCCGGATCACGTCATGGCCGGCGCGGGCGAGGTCGGCGTGGAGCGCGCGCCCAAGAAACCCCGACGCGCCGGCGAGTACGTACCGCATGACGAACCAGTCCCCCCGTTGCCGAGCCGTGAGTGTCCGAACCGAGTCAGTCCTCGAGCGGACTCAGCTCCCGAACTCGGCGGCGACGCTGCCATCCTCCAGGCGCCGCTTGACCGCGCCCAGGAAGCGCGCCGCGTCGGCGCCGTCGATCAGCCGGTGGTCGTAGCTCAGGGCGAGGTAGACCATGTGCCGGATGGCGATCGTGTCGCCGAGCGGCGTGGTGACCACGACGGGGCGTTTGACCACTGTTCCCGTCCCGAGGATGGCGACCTGGGGCTGGAAGAAGATCGGCGTGTCGAACAGTGCACCGCGGCTGCCGGTGTTGGTGAGGGTGAACGTTCCGCCGGAGATCTCGTCGGGCGTGATCTTGTTGATGCGGGTGCGTTCGGCGAGGTCGGTGATCCGCCTGGCCAGCCCGGTGACGTTGAGGTCACCGGCGTCGTGGATGACCGGGACCATGAGGCCGCGGTCGGTGTCGACGGCGATGACAAGGTTCTCGGTGCCGTGATAGGTGACCTCGCCCTTGTCGACGTCGATGGTGGCGTTGAGCTTCGGATGTTCCTTGAGCGCTTCCAGAGTCGCCTTGGCGAAGAACGGCAGGAACGACAGCTTCACGCCCTCGCGTTGGGCGAACGTCCCCTTCACCCGGTCGCGCACCTTCGCGATCGCCGTGACGTCGACCTCGACGACCGTGGTGAGCTGGGCGGTGCTCTGGAGGGACTCGTGGACCCGCTGGGCAATGACCCGGCGGGCGCGGCTCAGCTTCTCCGTGGTCCCGCGGAGGGGGCTGGGTTGTGCGGGGACGGACGGAGCCGAGGGGGCAGCGCCAGGCAGCCCGGACGCGGCTTCAGCCTGCTGACTGGTGCGGATCGCCGCCTCCTCGCGGGCCTTCGCCGCGGCGAGGACGTCCTGCTTGCGAATCCGGCCACCGACGCCGGTGCCCTGGACGTTGGCCAGGTCGATCTGGTTCTCAGCGGCGAGCTTGCGGACGAGCGGCGTGACGTACTGGGTCGTCGCTCCGTCAGTGCCACCAGCCGCGGCTCCGCCTCCCGCAGGAGAAGGGGGCACCTGGGTCGGCGTAGCTCCGGCGGGCTCAGGCGCGGGTGCCGGAGCTGGCGTCGGCTCGGGCTCAGGAGTGGGAGGCGCTTCTGCGGGCGCCGGTGTTGGTGCGGCGTGGCGGGGGCGTGGTGCCGCCTGCTCGCCGGCGATGATGCCGAGCTCGGCGCCGACGGAGACGGTCTCGTCCTCGCCGACGGTGATCTGAGCCAGCGTGCCGGAGGCAGGTGCGGGGATCTCGGTGTCTACCTTGTCGGTGGAGACCTCGAGCAGTGGCTCGTCGGCCTGCACGGTGTCGCCTACCTGCTTGAGCCACCGCGTCACGGTTCCCTCGGTGACGCTCTCGCCGAGGGCGGGGAGAGTGACGGAGGTCCCCTGCCCGTTGCCGGACTCGGCGGCCACCGGTGCGGGTTCCGCGGGCACTTCGGCTGCCTGAGGTTCGGGCTGGGCCGGTTGCTGGGCCTCCTCCCGCGGTGGCGCCGGTGGGGCGGCCGCCTCCTGGGCGGGTTGCTCTTCCGGCCCGGCGGGTGCCGGCTCCTCGCCACCGGCTGCCTCGACCTCAGAACCGATGACGCCGAGCTCGGCGCCGATGGAGACGGTCTCGTCCTCGCCGACGGTGATCTGGGTCAGTGTGCCGGAGGCAGGTGCGGGGATCTCGGTGTCTACCTTGTCGGTGGAGACCTCGAGCAGTGGCTCGTCGGCCTGCACGGTGTCGCCTACCTGCTTGAGCCACCGCGTCACGGTTCCCTCGGTGACGCTCTCGCCGAGGGCGGGGAGAGTGACGGAGACCGGCATCGTTGCTCCTTGTCCTGGATGTTCGAAGTCTGGGATGTCCGAAGTCTGGGATGTCCGAAGTCTGGCGTGTGCTGAGTCTGACGTGTCCTACACCCGGGGCGGCCGCGAATCCTGAGGGGCGAACGGTGGACCCGGCCGGTCAGCTGTGGCTGTGCAGCGGTTTGCCGGCGAGGGCCATGTGAGCCTCACCGATCGCTTCACTCTGCGTGGGGTGCATGTGCACGAGCTGGGCGACCTCCTCGGGGAACGCCTCCCAGTTGTAGATGAGCTGCGCCTCAGAGACGAGCTCGCCGACCCGTGCACCCACCATGTGGATGCCGACGACCGGACCGTCCTTGGCCCGGATCACCTTGACGAACCCGCGCGTACGAAGGATCTGGCTCTTGGGGTTGCCCGCCAGGTCGTAGGTGAAGGTCGTGATGCCGTCGGCGCCGTACTTCTCCGCGGCCGCCGCTTCGTTGAGCCCCATCGAGGCGACCTCGGGATCGCAGTAGGTGACCCGGGGGATGCCTGTCTCGTCGATGACGGCGGGCTCGAGGCCGGCGATGTCCTCGGCGATGAAGATGCCCTGCTGGAAGCCGCGGTGGGCGAGTTGGTAGCCGGGCACGATGTCGCCGGCCGCGCGGACGCCGGGGACGTTCGTACGAAGACGTTCGTCGGTGAGGACGAAGCCGCGGTCCATGGCGATGCCGACGTCCTCGTAGCCGATGCCCGCGGTGGTCGGGCCGCGCCCGACGGACACAAGGAGGAGGTCGGCTTCGTAGGACTCACCGGACTCGACGGTCAGGCGTACGCCGGAGTCCGTGCGTTCGACGGCCTTGTACGAGGTGTTGGTCTTGGTCGTGATCCCGCGCCGCCGGAAGGCCCGCTCGACCATCTGGGAGGAGGCTTCGTCCTCGAGCGCGATCAGCCGTGGCAGTGCCTCGATGATCGTGACCTCTGCGCCGAAGGACCGCCACACACTGGCGAACTCGACCCCGATCACGCCACCGCCGAGGACGATGACCGATTTCGGCACGTCGTCGAGGAGGAGGGCGTGCTCACTGGTGATGACACGTTCGCCGTCGATGTCGAGGCCGGGCAGTGTCTTGGAGTACGAACCGGTGGACAGCAGGATGTTCGTCGCGGTGTAGCGGGTGCCGTTGACCTCGACCGCGTCTCGCGCGACGAGCCGGCCCTCGCCTTCGATGACGGTGACGCCGGCCGACTTGAGCAGGCCGGTGACGCCCCGGAAGGCGCGGTTGACTACGCCGTCCTTGTACTTGTTGACACCGGCCATGTCGACGCCTTCGAACGTCGACAGGATGCCGAAGTCGCCGCCGTCGCGCGCGTTGTCCGCGACTTCGGCGGCGTGCAGAAGCGCCTTGGTCGGGATGCACCCCCGGTGCAGGCAGGTGCCACCCAGTTTGTCCCGCTCGATGAGGGCGACGTTCAGGTCGAGCTCGGCTGCGCGTAGCGCGCATGCGTACCCACCGCTGCCTCCACCGAGGATCACAAGGTCGAAAGCGGTGCCGGCGTTGTCCGCCACGGGGTCCTCCGCGTGCGTTGATCGAGAACGTGGTGTCGACGATCTCGTGACCTTCCACCTCGCCGGGGCCAATCCACCTCGTCGAGCAGGGGGCACGCGACCGTCACGTCACAGTCATCCTTGCACTCCCGCCGCGATACCTGCCAAACGGTCCGCCTCGGCGGGGCCGGGATGGGCCGAGAGGGCCAAGCTCGTTATGCGTCCACGCGGAACCTACGCGACACTTGAGCCGTTCGGCGGACGAACGAATGTCGTGATTTCTCGTGCCCGTGGACGTAGGAGGTCGGCAGATGCTGCGGTGGTTCCGGCGACGCCCCCGCAAGGGTCGCTCGGGCGGCGGATCGGGCGCCGGCCGGCGCGGTTGGTCGGCCGAGGACAAGACCCACCTGGAGACCTTCGCGCGCACGCGGCGAGGGGTCGAGGGCTTCGTCGAGCCGCGGACGGCCGTGACCGACATGACCCTGCTGCTGGTCGCGTCGGACGGCGAGTGGACCCGGAGGCGGGTCCCGGACGCGGCATTCGCCCATGAGTTCGCCAACAAGCTCGGCGTCCCCAGCTACGACGCGCAGGTGGTCGGCTACCCGCAGCGCATGCGGGACTGGACCAGCCGCCAGGCGGCCGCACAGAAGGACATTCTGGGCAAGGCCGGCGAAGCCAGCACGTGAGGAAAATCATTCCCACGGCCCCCGGCGGGACCAACGCGACCCGGAGTACGGCAACCGCGAGGTACCGAGGCGCCGGCACGGGCTCTACGCCGAGCTGTACGACCTGCGGGCCTGTGCCTACCGGTGAGGCAGACGTGCCCTACAACTCGCCCTCGGCAGCTGCTTCGGCGATCCCGATCAGTGTGCGTACGGCCGATCCGGTGCCGCCGCTCGGTGTGTAGCCGAACGGACCGCCCTCGTTGAACGATGGACCGGCGATGTCGAGGTGCGCCCACGAGACTCCGTCGGCGACGAACTCCTGCAGAAACGCCCCTGCCACGAGAGCGCCGCCGAGCCGCTGGGTGGCGATGTTGGCGAGGTCGGCCACCTTGGAGTCGAGACGTTCGCGGGTGCCTTCCGGGATCGGCAACGGCCAACCGTCCTCACCGGCGCGGTTCGCGATGGACCGGATGGTCGTCGCCAGGTCGTCGTCGTTGGCCAGGATCCCGAACGTCCGGGCGCCCAGCGCGACCATGCACGCACCCGTAAGGGTGGCGACGTCGACGATGAGGTCGGGCTTGTCCTCGCCGGCCCGGACGATCGCGTCGGCCAACACCAGCCGGCCCTCCGCGTCGGTGTTGAGCACCTCGACGGTCTTGCCGCCGTACATCGTCAGGACGTCGGACGGCCGCTGCGCCGAACCCGACGGCATGTTCTCGGCCATCGGTGCGTATGCCGTCACCGCCACCGGCAGTCCCAACTCGGCGATCGCGGTGGTCGCGGCGAGGACCGCGGCGGCACCGCCCATGTCGCACTTCATCGTGACCATGCTGTCGGCGGGCTTGAGTGAGATGCCGCCGGTGTCGAACGTGATTCCCTTGCCCACGAGGGCCAGGTGCTTCTTGGCGCGCGCCGGACGGTAGGCCAGCCGCACCAGCCGTGGCGGCCGCTCCGAGCCCTGGCCGACGCCGATGATCCCGCCGTAGCCACCGGTCGCGAGGGCCTTCTTGTCGAGCACCTCGACGGCGAGCTTCGCCTTCTTGGCCTCGGCCTTCGCCTGGTCGGCGAACGCCGCGGGGTAGAGGTCCGACGGTGCGGCATTGACCCAGTCGCGGGTGAGGTTGACCGCGCGCGCCACGGCCTGGGCGCGTGTCAAGGCGTTCTTGACGGCCTTGTCGCGGGACTTGTCGGTGAGGACGGTCAGGTTCGAGATCGGCTTGGGGCGGTCACCGTTGTGTGCCGAGCGGTAGCGCTCGTAGGAGTACGCACCCAGAAGGGCGCCCTCGGCGACGGCACCGATGTCGGCCGCGTCGTCGGCCGTAAGAGCGAAGGCGACCGTGCCGGCCTTGCCGGTCAGCCGGCGGACGGCGGCACCCGCCGCCCTCCGGAGCGCCTCGAGAGTGGCCGCCTCCTTGCCGTTCTTGACTTTGCCGAGGCCGACCGCGGCGATCACTGGTGCGGCGACGGCGCCACCGGAGGGCACGAGGGTGACCTCATCGGCCTTGCCCTTGGCGCCGAGGGTCTGCAGCGTCCGGACGAGGGTCCCGCCGAGGGCTCCGTCGACCTCGCCCGCCCCAGGCGCGAGCGTGAGGCCGCTCCCGTCGGCTGGTACGACACCGATGACCACAGCGTCTGCCTTGACCGTCGCAGCTGAAGCTTTGCGAACGGAGATGGTCGGGTTCGAGGCGCTCACGCTTGATCGTCTCCTCGTCGGTCGGAGCGGCGGGTGTGCTGGGGTGCGGCTGGATTTCGGGCTCGCGCGGATGCTACGCCGTCGGGGCACGGGGCCGCGCGGATGGTACGCCTCGGCGGCGTACGGCCAGCAGATAGGTTCGCGGACATGATGCGTTCGCCACTTCACGACCGGCACCTCGCGCTGGGTGCGAAGCTCGCTCCGTTCGGTGGTTGGGAGATGCCGCTCGAGTATCCCGGTGGCGGCGTTCTCGCCGAACACCGGGCGGTCCGCACCGGCGTCGGTGTCTTCGACGTGAGCCACCTGGGCAAGGCGCGCCTGCACGGCCCCGGCGCGGCGGCCTACGTCGACGCCACCCTGACCAACGCACTCGACAAGATCGCGCCCGGGCAGGCGCAGTACACGCTCTGTTGCGACGACGCGACCGGCGGCATCGTGGACGACCTGATCGCCTACTTCGTCGGGCCGGAGGAGATGTTCCTCGTCCCCAACGCCGCGAACACCGCGGAGGTCGTACGCCGGCTCGCGGCCGAGGCGCCGTCTCGGGTCGAGGTGACCGACCTGCACGAGGCGTACGCCGTCCTCGCCGTCCAGGGCCCGCGCAGCGACGACCTGCTGGCAGCGGCGGGGCTGCCGGCGGGTCATGCGTACATGTCGTTCGTCGAGGCGCCCTGGCGCGGCACCACGCTGACCGTGGCGCGCACGGGCTACACCGGGGAGCGCGGCTACGAGTTGGTGATCCCCGTTGACGCGGCGGGGACGGTGTGGGACGCGTTGTTCGAGGCTGGTCCGGCCCTCGACGTGATGCCGTGCGGGCTTGGTGCCCGCGACACGCTGCGGACCGAGATGGGCTACCCGCTGCACGGTCAGGACATCTCGCTCGACGTCACGCCGGTACAGGCGCGCCTCGGTTGGGCGGTGGGCTGGAAGAAGCCGGCGTTCTGGGGGAGGGCGGTGCTGTCGGAGGAGCGCGCGGCCGGTCCGGCGCGGCGGCTGCGCGGTCTCGAAGCACAGGGCAGGGGGATCCCGAGGCCGGGCATGTCGGTGGTCGACGAGGCCGGCGAGCCGCTCGGTGCGGTGACGAGTGGGACGTTCTCCCCGACCCGACGGGTCGGTGTCGGCCTGGCGCTGCTGGCTTCCGGAGTGGAGGATGGCGCCGAGGTCGCGGTGGACGTCAGAGGCCGCCGTGAGCCTTTCGTCGTCCGCCGCCCACCCTTCGTGGACACTTCTCTTCGTTGACACCGCGCCCACGGCGTAACCACCTCCCGGTCATCTCATTTTCGAGATAGCGTCGCAGGTATGGGAGCGGAGGACCAGGACAACCTGCCGGTGATGCCGGGCTTTCGGGAGATGGCCGTCAGGCGTCGCCGGCTCGCCACGGAACTGGTCGAACTCCGCAAACGGTCCGGGCTCTCCCAGACCCAGGTGGCCGCGCGGATGGGCACGTCGCAGTCCGCCGTCGCCCGGATCGAGGCCGGCGCCGTGGACGTCCGGCTGTCGACCTTGGAGCGGTACGCATCCGCGGTGGGCCGCCAGGTCGAAGTCCGGCTCGCCACCGGCGTACGCCCACCAAGGAAGTAGGAGGGGGCATCCGGACGTGGCACCTGAGGATGCGGCAAGCGACAGGGAGAGACGCATGGCAGACGACCGCGTGATGACGTTCGACACGTACATCCAGGAGCAGCTCTTCGAACGCCGGGTCGTTCTCGCGCAGGGCTTCCTCGACGACCAGCTCGCCACCCGGACCGCCGCCCAGCTGCTCACTCTGGAGGCCCTTGCCGACCAGCCGATCCGGCTCCACCTCGGCTGTCGCGGCGGCGAGTTGGGGGCGGTGCTCAGCATGGTCGACACGATCCACATGCTGGGCGTCGATCTCACGGCCGTCGCGGTCGGCGAGGTGAGCGGCGTCGCTGTCGCCGCCTTCGCCGCCGCGCCCATGCGGCTCGCCTACCCGCACGCACGCTTCGCCCTCGACGAGCCGAAGTCGCCCGAGATCAGCGGTACCGCGTCCGAGGTCGACACGTACGCCCGCGAGCACCTCCGCATGCGCGACGCAGTGATCGAGCTTCTCGCCGCCGCGACCGGACGCCAGGCCGACGCGATCGCTACGGACCTGCGTAAGGGCCGGTTCCTCACAGCGGAGGAGGCCGTCGGCTACGGACTCGTCAACCGGCTGGTGGGTCCGGGCGAGCGGGAGGCGTCCGCGCCCTGAACAGGCCCACCCGGGTCGGGCGAGGGTGGCCGGTCCCAGGCCGCCCGGCGGGCGGCACGGCGCAGAGTCGCGAGGACCGGACGTCCCGCGAGGAGCACCAACGCGGCGTTGACGAGGGCGCGTACGCCGTCCCAGCCGAACGACGTCGTGACGTAGAACGCCGCATAGTGTCCGACGTTCGCGAGGGCGGAGTCGCCTGGTGCGTACGCCATCCCGACCGGCAGCGAGCTGGAGAACGGCCAGAACGACAGGTTCAGCAGCGCGCCATACGCGAAGCCCGCCACCCCCGCGTAGCCCGCGAGCAGCCACCGCTCGACCCGGCCGGACGCCCGTGGCAGAAGGCCGGCGAACAGCCCCACCCACGCGAGCCCCACCATCTGGAACGGCATCCACGGCCCGACACCCCCGGTCGCGAGCGCGCTGGCGAGCAGCATCACCGAGCCAAGCGCGAAGCCGAAGCCGGCGCCGAAGACCCGGCCCGCGACGACCAGCAGGAACAGCGTCGGCTCGAACCCGCCCGTACCCGGGCTGAGCGCCCGCAGGGCGACGCCGGCAGCCGCCAGCACCCCGAGCATCGCGATCGCCTTGGCGTCCATGCCGCCGTCGGCGAGTTCGGCGAGGACGACAGCCACGACGAGGGGGAGGAGCAGGACGAAGAGGTACGTCGCGGCGGCGGAGTCCCCGCTCGCCGTACTCCCGACGTCGGCCAGGAACGGCCAGCCGAACCCCGCCGCACCAACGAGCGTCGCCAGGACCAGCGCGACGAGCGACCGCGCACGAAGTGCGCGCGTCACGACGCCGGCTCGAGCGAGGCGGCCACCTGCCCGACGGTGAGCCACGGCAACGGACGCAGGATCTTCGCCACCTGCGGCGCGAAGGTCGGCGACGCCGCCACCACGTGTGCGACGGGGCCGTCCGCGACGATCTCCCCGTCGGCGAGGACCACCACCCTCGTGGCGATCTCGGCGACCAGCTCGACGTCATGCGTCGCGACGACGATCCCGTGGGCGATCCCACGGCCTCCGCCCGCGAGCTCGCGCAGGATCCCGGCCAGGCGTCCCTTCGCGAGGTAGTCCAGGCCACGGGTGGGTTCGTCGAGCAGCAGCAAGGGCGGTTCGGCGGTGAGGACGACGGCCAGCGCCAGACAGAGCCGCTGCCCTTCGGACAGGTCTCGGGGATGCCGATCGGAGGGTACGCCTGGAGCCAACCGGCCGAGGATGGCCGCGCACCGACCTGCCGGGGCCCCGAAGTCGGCGTCGGCCTGCCGGCACTCCTGCGCCACTGTCTCGGCGTACAGCAGCGCACCAGGCTCCTGCGGCACGAGACCGGCGGCCTTCGCGATGACGGCGGGCCTGGCGCCGGTCGGGTCGAGGTCGCCTAGCCGGACCGTGCCGCCTGCCGGCTTCGTGAGTCCCACCAGGGCATTGAGCAGGGACGACTTGCCCGCGCCGTTCCGCCCCATCAGGGCGATGACCTCACCCGGTGCGACGTCAAGGTCGATGTCGTGCAGCGCCGGCCGAGTCGCAGCCCGCCGTGGTCCGTAGCGCACGAGCAGGTGGCGTACGGACGCGACCGGGCGTGCGCCGGAGCCGGGCGTACTGTCAACGCTGCCTTGCGCACCCGCTGGCGCCGGAGTTGGCGGCGCCGATCGCGGGGTCGATGGCGGGGTCGATGGCGGGGTCGATCGCGGGGTCGGCGGTGCGACGGTGGCGAGCCGCTCCCGCAACGGCCCGGCCAACGCGCGCGCGTCGCGCACCGTCAACGGCAGCGGGTCCCAGCCGGCGAGCCGGCCGAGTTCCACGACCGGTGGCGCCACCGTCGAGTCGGCCATGACGGCTGCCGGCGGTCCCACCGCGAGCGCCTGGCCGTCACCGGGCACGAGGACGATCCGGTCGGCGTACTGCACGACTCGTTCTAGCCGATGTTCGGCGACGACCACCGTGACGCCGAGGTCGTGGACGAGCCGGTGCAATGCGGCGAGTACGTCCTCGGCGGCCGCCGGGTCGAGAGCGGAGGTGGGCTCGTCCAGCACGAGTACCCGCGGATGGCTGGTGAGGACGGAGCCGATCGCGACCCGCTGCTGTTGACCACCGGAGAGCGTGGCGATGGGCCGGGACCGTACGCCGGTGAGTCCGAGCAGGTCCAGCGTCTCTTCCACCCTGGTACGCATGACGTCGGGTGCCAGGGCCAGCGACTCCATGCCGTAGGCCAGCTCGTCCTCGACGGTGTCGGTGACGAACCCGGCCAACGGGTCCTGACCGACCACGCCCACGACGTCGGCGAGGTCTCGCGGATGGTGCGTACGGGTCTCGCGCCCGTCGACGACCACGCGGCCGCCCAGCGTGCCGCCGGTGAAGTGGGGGACCAGGCCGTTGATGGCGCGCAGCAGGGTGGTCTTGCCACTGCCGGTCTGGCCGACGACGAGGCACAGTTCGCCCTCGGCGATCTCGAACGTCACGTCGCGCAGGACCGGGCTCGCGCTCCCGGGGTAGCGCATCGACACCGACTCGAACCGGATCATGACGCCTGCACCTTCCCCCGTTGGTCGCCCGCCCGCTGGTGCTTTGCCTGTTCGTCGCCCGCCCGCTGGTCGTCTGTCTCTTCGTCGTCCGCCTGCTGGTCGGCCGGCGCCTCGTCGCTCACCGGTCGGGGCGGAGGTGGAGCCAACCACGCGGGCAGGAGGCCGATGAGCGCGGCCACGGTGGGGATCATCGGCAGCTCGGGCACCGTGAGCGGCACGGTACTGGCGACGAGGTCGCCGCCCCCCGCGATGGATGCCCACAAGAAGCTAGCGGCGACGGCAACGCCGCTGGCGGTGACCAGCCATTCCGGCAGGGCCCACGGATCTGGCCGGTACCTCGTCCGGACCGTGCGCCGGCCACCGAGCATCAACCCGGCGCACGCGGTGACGAGCCCCGCGCCGAGAGCGGGCAGGGCGAGGGTTCGGGTGGCACCGGCGTCGAGGAGCCCGTAGACGCCGACGCAGATACCCATCAGGCCCCCGAGGACGAGGCCGGAGGTGAGCAGGCGGGCCCGCCGGGTCACGTTGCCGAGCCGGCCGTATCCCCGTGAGTCCATCGCCGCCGCCAGCGCGAGGGAGCGTTCCAAAGCTCCCTCCAGGACGGGTACGGCAGTGGCACGGACCGAGCGCAGGCCACGGTCCGGCTGGCCGCGCAGCCGGCGGGCCGCCCGTGCCCGCGCCGTGTCGGCGACGAGCTGGGGTGCGAACGTCATCGCGACCACGACCGCGACACCCAGCTCGTAGAGCGCTCCAGGCACGTGCGTGAGCAGGCGCTTGGGGTTGGCGAGCGCGTTCGCCGCCCCGACGCAGCCGAGTATCGCGGCGAGCCGCAGTCCGTCGTACACCGCCGATGCCAGCGCCTCCGCGGTGACCTGGCCGCCGATCCGGATGCCGTCGACCCACTCCGGCAGGGGCAGCTCGGGCAGGGTGAAGAGGACCGTCCGGCCGGCGACGGCGGCGCCGAACACCGCCTGGAACACGACGCGGATCACGATGACCGCCAACCCGAGCTTGAGAAACGCCGCATAGGAGTTGGCCCACGGCGCGGTCGATCGCCTGGCCGCCACGACGTAACCCGCAACCGCCAGCAGCAAGGCGAGCAGCAGCGGGTTCGTCGTCCGGCTGGCGGCGGTGGCGAGCCCGAGCGCCCACAGCCACCACGCGCCCGGGTGCAGGTTCCGGGCGAAGGAGGGGCGATGGGCTGCACGCACGGGTCGGCCCGTCAGCCCGCCGAGCCGGCGTCGGCGTTGCGCTGACGCCGGATCATGAACCCACCGACAATCAGCACGACCACGACCGCGACGGCTGCCACCGGCAGGACTGGGAACCCATCCGACTCGGCGTCCGCGCTCGCGGCGGTTTCTGAAGACTCAGCTGGGCTGGAGTCCCCGGCGGGAGCGGCTGCCGCGGGCAGCGCGAGAGAGACGCTCGGCTCGGGCGTGGGGAACTCCGGCACCGAGTCGACGGCGTCGCCGCACCCGGTTGCTGGGAAGTCGTCGATGGCGCAGACCAGCCCTTTCTGCTCGCGTACCTCACCGATGGCGGCGAGCACCTGCGCGGAACTGGCTTTCGCGTCGACCACCGCGCATGCACCGCGGGCGTCCGGTGGCTCCGGCTCGCCCTCGGCCTCGCCGGCGAGGCCGTAGTCGACGACGACGGCGACGCGCTTCTTGCCTGTCTCGGCTGGTGTCGACCCGCAGATCTGATCGAAGTCTCCGGCGGCCCGCGGCAGGCGCGGCGGTGTCTTCTCGCCCGAGACGGCGAGCCGCCATCCCTCCACGGCACCGTCCTTCGGGGTGACGCCGGAAGGGCCGGACTTTGCAAGTGCCCAGGCGTCGTCCTGCCACTGGTAGAAGCCCCAGAAGCGGTACGCATCCGCGTGGGCGGTGCCGGTGCCAGCGGCGAGTACGGCCGCGAGTACAGCGGCACAGAGTACGACGAAGAACGGAACGGCCAGCGTGGCGTACAGCAGGCCGGCGCGACGACGGCGGCGGATCTCGGACCGCATCGATGTCCTCTCACGGTGTTCGGTCACGGTCGATGCGGGAACCGGACCACACACGAGAGATGCCCCCGGCAACGCAGGCGGCGTACGCCTGGAGCCGAGGGCGGGCTCGGGTGTCTGACCCGGGCTCCGCCCGCAGACCTCGACGGGTGGTGTGGAGCCGGCCGCCATGGTCAGGTGCTCCGGCTTGCCGCGGGCACCTGGTGTCGAACCCCTGGATCGAGCCAGTGGATCGAGCGACCTGGCACGCGGCCTACGGTTGCGGGTCAGCGCCGGACTCGGACCGGCTTCCCCTGCTGGTGGTGGCCTTTTCGACCACAACCCCATGGCGGTAGTGCTGGACGGACGGTCTCACGCCCGCACCCGGAAGTCAAAGGAGGGTGGGGGCCTCCACTAGGCTCACCTGCCATGACGTGGACGTGGCGGCTCGAGGACGCCGAGGGCAACCCTGTGGACGCTGGCGAGTTGGCGCGCAGCGAATTCCCTTCGCAGAGCGACGCGGAGAGCTGGGTCGGTGAGTGCTGGCGTGATCTCGTCGCCGTGGGCGTCGACCAGGTGGTGCTGCTCGAGTCGGGGCGCGAGGTCTACGGGCCGATGAGCCTGCATCCCGCCGACTAGCTCGCACCACCTCGCCGGACGCGTCGGTCGCGGCGTCGTTCAGATCGTCTCGCCGGGCTTCACGAGCGGCTTGGGCATGCGGAGCCGGCGGATCTGGGTGGCCCGCATGACGCCGTAGGCGACGGCACCCCGGTGACTCTCGTCCGGGAAGCGTTCGCGCAACTGCCGCTTCAGCCGGCGTCCCATGAAGATCAGGTCGATCGGTACGACGATGATCGCGACCAGCCACAGGTAGGTGGCGACGATCTGTACCTGCGGCATGGGGATCGTCATGACGATGAAGATCACCAGGAAGTAGGGCAGGAGATACTCCGCGGGAGTACGCCTGGAGTCGACGAAGTCGCGGCAGAACCTCTTCACCGGGCCCTTGTCGCGTGCCGGGAGGTAGCGGTCGTCGCCGGTCACCATCGCCTGCTGGACCTTCGCCCGCTCGGCGCGGGCCTTCTCCCGCTGCTGGCGGATGGCTTCCTTGCGGTCACGCGGTGCCGACACGCGTGCCTTGCGTGCCTGTTCGGCATCGCGGCGCTTGGGGGTGGGCCGACCCTTGCTGCCCGGTCGAGCAGGAGCGGTCTCGGCGGCAGCCTCGGACGGCGGCGGCGCCTCTTCGGTCGTACGGCGTCGGAACACGATCGACAGGGTATCGGCTCGACCACGCTCACCGGCCGCGGAGGCCGCTGAGCGCCACGCGCGCATCCTGTCGTGGACACCGGGCGCACCGCGCCGGTGGATTCCGGGCCGTTTCGGGCGGACACCGGACGAATTCGGCTTCCAGGGCTTCGCCCATCGCCAGCGTGGCGTAGGTGAAGACGGGGCATGCAGCTACGAAGGTGCGTTCTCGCCGCCCGACCTGGGCACGCGTGGTAACTGCGGGGCGGGCGGGGTCGCTCTTGTTCGCTTCGCGGGCATAGGGTGATCGCAGGCAAACTGCTGTCCGGTGCCGCCGTGGCGCCCGACTTATGACGACCGGCCTGGAGACGAAGGGGGCGGCCGACCTCGATGGGTATCCTCAACCGCTTCGCGATGATCTTCCGCGCGAAGGCCAACAAGGCGTTGGACCGCGCTGAAGATCCGCGCGAGACCCTTGACTACTCGTACCAGAAACAGCTGGAGATGCTCCAGAAGGTCCGGCGCGGAGTCGCCGACGTCGCCACCAGCCGGAAGCGTCTCGAACTGCAGATGAATCAGTTGCAGCAGCAGTCCGGCAAGCTCAAGGACCAGGCGCAGAAGGCGCTCGGCATGGGCCGGGAGGACCTCGCCCGCGAGGCGCTGACCCGGCGGTCCGGTATCGAGCAGCAGCTCACGGATCTCAGCACCCAGCACGCGACCCTGCAGGGCGAGGAGGAGAAGCTCACGCTCGCCGCCCAGCGCCTGCAGGCCAAGGTGGAGGCCTTCCGCACCAAGAAGGAGACCATCAAGGCGACCTACACCGCCGCCGAGGCGCAGACCAGGGTCGGCGAGGCGTTCACCGGCATCTCCGAGGAGATGGGCGACGTCGGCATGGCCGTGCAGCGTGCCGAGGACAAGACGGCCGAGCTCCAGGCACGTTCCGGCGCCATCGACGAGTTGCTCGCCTCGGGTGCGCTCGACGACGTGACCGGCACGGGCAAGGACGACATTTCGCTCGAGCTCGAACGCATGGCGTCCGGCAACGACGTCGAGAGCGAGCTCGCGGCGATGAAGGCACAGATCGGTGGCGGCAGCGCCGAGGCCCCCAAGCAGATCGAGGGCCAGGCCGCCGAGGGCGATCAGGCCGCGTCTCCGGCCAGCCCGAAGTCCCAGGCGGCGCCGGAACAGCCACAGAGGCAAGGTGAGTGAATCGTGATCGTCCGCATTCTCGGAGAGGGGCAGGTCAAGGTCGCCGACAAGCACCTTCAAGCCCTCAACGAGCTCGACAGCAGGCTCGAGTCTGCGGTCAACGCTGGCGACGAGGCGGCCTTCCGGGCGGCGCTGCAGGCGCTGCTGGAAAAGGTTCGCGCGGTCGGGACCAAGCTCCCTGACGACTCGCTGGAAGATTCCGACCTCTTCCTCCCGCCGGAGGACGCCACGGTCGACGAGGTCAAGGAACTCCTCGGCGAGGAAGGTCTCATCCCCGGATAGTGGAACTCGAGAAGACCGCCATGACGGTGGTCGAACTCATCCGCCTCATCCGCCGCGCCCGTGACGGGTGCGGCGGATGCTGCCTAGCGAAGCTCTCTCGGGGCTGGAACGACACCACGCCGGGAACATTTGGGCGCTCCCGCGTCGTCCTATGAAGTGACTCTCGAGGAGCGATGAAAACGATGGCTCGCACACGATTTCTGCCCGACCGGGGCCTTACGTCGCGAATGGTTCTGGTCATGTTCCTGCTCGGTCTGCTCTACGTCGCGGCGATGGCGGGGCTGATCGCCGCGGGTTTCGACGTTGCCCTGGTGCTGATCATCGCTACCGGTTTCCTGGTCGCGCAGTGGTTCTTCTCCGACAAGATCGCGCTCGCCGCGATGGGTGCCCACGAGGTGTCACCAGAAGACGGCCGGATGGCGGCCGAGCTCCACGGCGTGATCGACCGCCTGTGCGCACTGGCGGACATGCCGAAGCCGCGGGTTGCGATCGCCGACACCGACCTGCCGAACGCGTTCGCGACCGGCCGAAACCCGAAGAAGGCGGTCGTCTGCGTGACCACCGGTCTGATGAGGAAACTCGACACCGACGAGCTGAGAGGCGTGCTGGCGCACGAACTGTCCCACGTCGCCCACCGCGACGTCGCCGTCATGACGATCGCGTCGTTCCTCGGCGTGCTCGCCGGCCTGGTGGCACGGTTCGGGATGTACTCCGGCCTCGGCCGCAGCCGGGACAACACCGCGGTCATCTTCGCCGTCGTGTGGCTCGGCAGCATCGCGGTCTACGTGATCAGCTTCATGCTCACCCGGGCGTTGTCCCGCTACCGCGAGTTCGCGGCCGACCGGGCCGGCGCCTACCTCACCGGTCAGCCGTCGGCGCTGGCGTCGGCCCTGACCAAGATCTCCGGCGACATGGCGCAGATCCCGACCCGCGACCTCCGCAAGGCCCAGCCGGCGCAGGCATTCTTCTTCGCGCCCGCGGCTGTGGGCAAGACGCTCGGTGGCCTGCTCTCCACCCACCCGCCGACCGAGAAGCGGCTCGAACGCCTCGCCCAGGTGAGCGCCGAGCTCGGCAAGCCGATGGCCTAGACCCAGCGCCCCTGACGACATGACCACGCCGCCACCCGCGCCCCGACAACCTCGTGATCATGATCGTGATCACGAGGGATTTCGGGGTCTATGGCCGCTTTTCCTTCATGATCATGGGCGCCCGCCCGGGGGTGCACGTCGACCAGGTTCTCCCCGGGCGAGCACATCGAGTGCGCACGACGACCAACCACCTCGCGATGATCGAGACGATCTGAGAGGCTGCCGGGATGAAGTTCCTCGACGCGTTGCTCGGGCGTAGCCAGCCCAAGAAGCCGGACCTCGACCAGCTGTTCGGGCTGCCCCAGGCGGCGCTGACCCTGGAGGCGGCGACGGACTTTCGGCCGACCGGCGTGGGTTCGGTGTGCTACCGGGCCGCCGAGGGCGGTGCCTTCGCCGCCACCCAGGCCGATGTGCAGCAGCTGCTGGACGCCGACGCAGGGGGGGGTGGGGGAGCACCTGCAGTCGAGCGCACCCAGGACAGCTACGGCTTCACCTGGCTCGTGTGCAAGCACGACCCGTCCGATGCCTCTGGACTCGTGACCGACCTGCATGCGGTCAACAGTGCGCTGGAGGCGTCCGGGTTCGGGCCGTTCCTGCTCTGCTCACTGCTGACGTTCCGCGACACCGGCGGCCGCAAGCTGGCACTGGTCTATCTGTACAAGCGCGGGAGCTTCTATCCGTTCGCTCCGCAGACCGGCGAACGCCGCGACAACGCGCTCGAGCTGCAGATCCGGGGCCTCGTCACCAATGATCTGCGGGTCGAGGACGACCTGTCCCGCTGGTTCCCCGTGTGGGGTGCGCCGGGCCTGTGAGGCGGCGCCGGTCCTTGTGCGCGCGGAACGCCGGTCGTTGTGCGCGCGGAACGCCGGGCCGGATTGCCGGCGGTCATACGTTCGATGAGGTCCGGCTCTTGTTCGGTGGTGTCGTTGTCGTACGGAATGCCGCTCACAGAAACGCACCGGAGGGAAGGTAGGGCGCGGGCGGACGCATGTGCCGCAGGCACAGGTAGCCCTCCGTACGCAGGGACAGACCGGCCGCCAGTGCGACGTCCACGGCCCACTCCTGCGCGGCGGTGAGGAAGTCGATCCGGGTCAGCGCTCCCTCGGGCGCGCGGGCCAGGGCCGACCAGAGCAGCCGCTGCGCGATCTTGCGGGTCGTGGCGGCCAGCAGGACCGGTGTACCCGAGGCGTCGACGAAGCAGTAGCCGCTCCCCGTCAGTGTGTCGCACACGAGCAGTCCGAACTCGGCACACAGGAACTCGTGGTCCACCCCGTGCGCCGCTCCGCGGATCTGGCGGTCGACCGAGTCGCACAGGTCCCGGTCTCCCGGGCCACCCTCGCGGATCCCGTCGACCACCGGCAGAGCTGCCCGGTTGACCGTGCCGGTGATCCGGATGGTCGGGTGCAGCGTGAATCCGGCGAGCCGGTAGCGACGCGCCGCCCGCGGGTCGGACGTCGAGATGATGATCCCGCGCAGGCACCCCTGGCTGTAGCCCAGCACCGCGTCGAGCAAAGCCGAGCCGATCCCGGCGCTCTGGTGGTTCGGATGGACGAAGTACGCCGACAACCCCCAGAGCTTCTCCCTCCGCAACGCCATCGTGACGCCCACCACGTCGCCATCGGCGTCGGCGACCCAGCAACCCTCGGGGTCATGGCGCAGGAAGTGCTTGGCCCGGCGCGCCCACAGCGAACTCCACTCCGGCGACGCCGGCCCGGGCGGCGGCGAGGTGCCGGTGGGGCGAGTCGCCCGGACCAGCTCCAACGCCGCGTGGGTGAGTGCTCTGGCGGCCACGATGTCGTCATCGCGCATGGGGCGGATCAGCACGAAGTGACCCTATGCCGGGACCCCGCGCGTGCGCACCCGCCCGTCACGCGCCAGGATGTCGGGCGTGCGCGTGCTGATTGCTCCTGACAAGTTCGCCGGGACTCTGACCGCGGTCGAGGCGGCCGAAGCGATGGCCGAGGGCTGGCGCCGGCAGGCTCCAGCCGACGACGTGGTCACGGTGCCGATGTCCGACGGTGGGCCCGGATTCGTCGACGTCCTGCACGCGGCCTCGGGCGGCGAGTTGGATGCCGTGACGGTCACGGGTCCGCTCGGTGAACCGACGCCCGCCACCCTCCTTCGTACCGGCGACACGGCCTATCTCGAGTCGTCGCAGGCGTGCGGGCTGGCGCTGGTGCCGGAGCAAAGGCGCGATCCACACCGGGCCACCACGTTCGGTGTGGGCGAGATGGTGGCGGCCGCGATCGATGCGGGCGCGCGCCGGTTGGTCGTGGGCCTCGGGGGGAGCGGGACCAACGACGGGGGAGCGGGCCTCTTGGCCGCACTCGGCGCCACCGCGGAGCCGTCCGGGGGGCTCACGTCCGGTGGCGCGACCCTTGCCGACCTCACCCACCTCGACCTGGCCGCGGCACGAGAACGCGTGGCCGGCGTCGAGATCCTGGCGGCGAGCGACGTCGACAACCCCCTGCTCGGTCTGCGGGGGGCCACCAACATCTTCGGCCCGCAGAAGGGTGTCGGAAAGGACGAGCTGGTCGCCCTGGACGCCGCCCTCGAGCGCTTCGCCGATCTGGCCGATCGCCCGCTCGCGGACGCCAAGGGTGCGGGTGCTGCCGGTGGCCTCGGCTACGCACTGCTGCTGCTCGGCGGCCGGCGGGTACCTGGCATCGAGACGATCATCGACGCCGTACGCCTGACCGAGCGGGCCCGCAAGGCCGACGTCATCGTGACCGGCGAGGGCGCCTTCGACTTCCAGTCCAAAAGCGGCAAAGTGGTATCCGGCGTCGCGGCCGTCGCGGCGGAGGTCCTGCGGCCCTGCGTGGTCCTCGCGGGCGACGTGCTGGTCGGTTCCCGGGAGATGCGCACGATGGGCGTGGAGTCGGCGTACTCCCTGGTCGACCTGGTCGGCCGGGACCGTGCGCTCGGCCAGGCCAGAGACAGCCTCGTCGCCCTCGCCGAACGCGTGGCCAGGACTTGGTCCCGCTGAGCGCACCCGCCGGTGAGCTGTGCAAGCATGGTGGCGGTGCTCCCGGGGATGTCCCGTACATCGGGATCGCTGAGCACCGGAATGGCTGAGCTGCCGCGGATGTTGCAGCCAGCAGACATGACCGCGACCAGATGATCACGGGAGTCCGATCTATGACCATTCAGGGCGACCTGACCCAGGAGCAGCAGGCCGACGGCGTCGTGCTCACCGACGCGGCAGCGAGCAAGGTCAAGAACCTCCTCGACCAGGAGGGCCGTGACGACCTCCGGCTTCGACTCGCGGTCCAGCCGGGTGGCTGCTCCGGCCTGCGCTACCAGTTGTTCTTCGACGAGCGCGAACTCGACGGCGACGTCGTCAAGGAGTTCGGCAACGTCGGCGTGATCGTCGACCGGATGAGCGCGCCATACCTTCAGGGTGCGGTGATCGACTTCGTGGACACGATCGAGAAGCAGGGCTTCACGATCGACAACCCGAGCGCCACCAGCTCCTGCGCCTGCGGCGACTCGTTCCACTGAGCTCTGAGCATTCCCTGAGCCCTGGACTCCTCCGTGCCCGGCGCTGTCAGGCTCCGGTGTCGAGGAAGATCGGGTTCGTCAGCGCCACCATCGGCTCGAAGTGCGTCATCGCGGCGTGCGGTCGGCGCACTTCGACCCTGACGTAGTGCGAGGCCGCGGCGGTCGTGGTCCAGGTCGCGGTCCCCTCCCCACCGGTCTCCAGCTGGGCGACCGCTCCCTTGTCCGTGACGAACCGGACGAATCCCTCCGGCGCGCCCCTGACGGCCACGTCGAGTGTCACCGGGGCGTCCCAGGGGAGGCAGAGTCGGCCACCGATCCCCGCGACGTGCCCCGCACCACGCGCGGAGAACTCCATCTCGACCTCTGATGACCCCGTGAGATAGCTGTGCCCCGCGCGCACCCCAGCGAGGATCGCTTCCCGGGTCAGCGCCTCCGCGCGGACGACTGTCTGGCCGAGGCCCACCCTGTCCTCGCCACCGTGGAAGTCGCTGCTGCCGACCGCGGGGAGCCACCGGCCCGCGCGGCCGGCGGCCACCAGAGCGGCGTCCCAGGCGCGGAGCGACACCTCGTCGTCGGGTGTCCAGTCGCCGTTCCACACCTCGATCGCGTCGACGTCGTCGAAGCCGTACTTCCACGCGCAGCCCAGACACGGCGCGAACGGATGTGCGGCGATCGCGATGCCTCCCTGGCGGTGGATCTCGCCGACCGTGGCGGGGAGCAGGCCGTCGGCCGCGCGGAAGCGCCAGTCGATCCACGAACCCTCCGTGAGACCCGCGGCGACGAGGTGCCCGTTGCGGGTCGTCACCTCCTCACCCACAATGATCAGCAGGTCGTCGCTGGCGTGGTGGCCCCAGATCCCGGCCGCGCTGCAGGTGTTGTGCTCCGTGGAGACGATGAAGTCCAGACCGGCGTCCCGGGCGGCGGCCGCGAGCTCGGCGGGCTCCAGCTGCCCGTCCGAGTGGACCGTGTGCATGTGCAGGTCGCCGCGGTACCACGAGGGACCTCGACCGTGCGCCCGCGCGGGAGCTGGACAGGGTACGAAGTCTGCGTCCGTACGACCTGATTCCGTACGACCCGACTGCGGCGTATCCCGTCGCAGCGTGACCTCGACGCGATAGGTCATGCCCTGCGGCGCCACGGTGTACGGGCCCAGCAGGATGTGCCAAGTGCCGGCGTTGACCGGGCCGGGGACGTAGCCGGGGGTGGCCTGCGTACGTCCGATCACGAAGGAGTCGCGGGCGCCTCCGGACCATCCGCGGAAGCCGGGGCCGTCAGGCACGCCATGGCCGCGTTCGTCGAAGATGCCGATGTCGAGCGCATTACCCGGCAGTCCGGCGGGCGGCTCCGGCCGGTCGTAGCCGTAGGCGACGGCGATTTCGCGGACGCCTTCGGGTACGTCGACCGGCAGGTAGACCCAGTCCTGCGCGCCGATCTCGAACCTGCCCTCCAGGACCACGGTCTCGTCGCCGCCACCCACGGCATCGGTATTCGCGGAGAAGCTCATCCGGTCGAGTATGGGCCCTCCTTCGTCACGGGCCCCACCAGCGTCGAAATCGGCGGATCAGACGAACGGCCATAGCGTCGCCTTGTGACTGGCGACCAACCTCGCGCCCGGCGGGCTCGCTGCCGGCCAGGTCCGGGTCGTACGGACTGTGCGACCGACCGGCCCGGCTCCGCGCCAGCCGTAGGTAGCCGTCGGCGATGGGTGACACCGGCTGGCCGGCACGTAGTCGCCTGCTCAGCTCCAGCCAGACATGTGCGTGCTGGATCGCCGTGACCTCGGTGACGGTTCGCCGGTCCTCGCCGAGAAGGAGGCCTGCGAGCTCGGGTGCGACGAGAACGGCCGATCCCAGGTGCTGGAGGCACCGCCCCTCGCCCTGGTGGTCGGCGAGCTTGCGGAACTCCGTCAGGGCGTGTTGCCACAGGGCGGCCGCGACCGTCGCTCGGCCCTGCATCCAGGCGGCGACGCCCCGAAGCTCCGCGGCGTGTGCCTGCCCCGCGGAGTCGCCACACTCGCCGGACCGGCTCTCCGCCAGGTCGAGGCGGTCGAGCGCACGGTCGGGCCGACCCTGGTGGAGGTAGACGACGCCCATCGTCAACAACGTGGTGACCTCACCCTTCACGTTCTTTCGCGGAAGGCGCTGCCAGACGCGCTGGAGCTCGAGTTCGGCGCCGGCCAGCTCGACGGCGGCCAACATGGGGTCGGTCGCGCTCTCGGCGCGGGCGAGGTGGAGTAGGGCCCGCTCGTGATGGTGCCACGCACCCAGATCCCAGGCGGTGGGTCGTCGCCACGGCAGCCAGGACCACCTGTCGGCCGGCACGGGTACGCCGGCCTGGCTCAACATGGCGGCGGCGTCGTCGAACATGCCCGCGGATCGGTAGACCGCCGCCATCCGGACCGCGGCGAGGCGGTCCAGGTCGTGCCGGCCGGCGGTGTAGGCGAGCTTGACGAGGTTCTCCTGGACGAGGCGAGCACCGAACACCTGCTGCTGGCGGACGTACCAGACGTCGACCGCGTCCGCGAGCCGGGCGAGGTCATCGAGAGTCAGCGCGAGCAACTCGCCCTCGGGATAGTCCTCGGTGGGCGTGTCCGCGTAGCTGGCGGTGAGCAGTGCCCGGAGCAACGGCTCCTCGGCTTGGAACCACAGGACGGCCGACCTGGCGTAGTCCACGCTGTCCAGCAGGATGCTCCACCGTTCGGCGAGATCGGCGTAACGATGGACGAGCGAGGACAGAGCGGCGCGGACAGCGGTCATGCGTTCGCTGTCAGGTTCGGTCGCCCTGACCGCCTGGCGTACCTCGAGCGGCATGCGATACCTGCCGACCGGCGAGCGGCGGACGAGATTCCGGTTGCAGAGTTCCTGGATGGGGTCGACGAGGTCGATGTCGTCGAGTCGTGGAGGGGTGGGGCGACCGAGATCGTGCGACGTCGCAGGTCTACCGGACTCCATCGCGTCCAGGGCATCGATGCCGCGGCGCGCCGCCTCCATCGCCTCGACCGTGAGTTCCGCGACGGGAAGGTCGGCAAGGGCGCGCGCCAGGTGGCGGGCCTTGCGAGACATGCTGACACCGGTGCGTTCCAGAATCGCCAGCCAGACGCGCTCGCGCGGATCCTGGTCGGACGTCATGTGGCGCCACAGGCGGGTGGTCAGCTCGGCCGGGCTCCAGTGGCTCTCCGGGCGGCCCATCTCCCGCGCCAGGTCGCGGACCGCCCCGGGCCGCCCGCCGCACACGGCGAGTACGTCGTCCAGCCAGTCGGGGTCATGCGGCTCCCCGCCGTCCCGTGGTTGTTCTGCGGACCAGACGGTGCGCATGCTCGAGACGTCCAGCTCTCCGAGCGCCACCACACAGTCGGCGGGGAACGCGGCGCCGATGGTGGGCCGACCGGCCACGACGAGGTACGGATGGCTGCCGTCGGTGGTCCACTGATCGACGAGCCAGGTGACCTGGCCGGCGTCGATGACGTTGTCCAGGAAGAGGACCGCGGGCCGTCGTGACAGCTCGTCACGGAGCCGCAGGGCCGCGTCGGCGAGGATCTGGGGCTCGCCGCTTGCCGGCTCGGCCGCACCGAACATCGACAGGAGCCGCCCGGCGATCGTCGGTGCGTCGTCGGGAGATCGGGTGGACCAGCCACGCAGGTCGAACGGCGCGGTGTCGGCGGCATCGACGTAGCCACGCTCGACGAGTTCCGCGACGACAGCCTCGGCGACGGCTGAGCTCCCGATGCCCGGGAGCCCTGTCACCGCGAGCAGACCGCGGCGGCAGACGATGTCGAGTCCCCGATAGACGTCGCTGTCACGGCCTGCGAGCGGTGCGGGGGTACGAAACCACGCAGGTCGCAGGGGTGGTCCGGGCGCCACCAGGTCGCTGTCGAGGTCGCGGTAGCGGTTCCGGTTGCGCTCCAACACCCGCCGGGTCAGCCAGAGGATGGTGAAGAGTCCACCGACGCCCAGGACGTAGCGCAGGTCGCTGAGGATGTTGCCGAGGGCGTCGGAGAGAACGCTCAGAAGGAAGAGGCCGACCGTCGTCGTGGCCAGGACGGCGGCGTTGCGGACCGGACCCCACCGGGGTTCGACGTCGATCTTGGCGGCGGGTGGCGCGGCTGGTGGCGGTGCCGGCGTGATCGGTGCCTGCCCGACCGGTGCCGGTGTGATGGGTGCCGGTGTGATCGGTGCCTGCCCGACGGGCGCGGGAACGCCCGCGCCCGGTTCTCTGGGCGATTCGGCGTCGGGGAAGCCCAGGCGTGACGCCGCCGATCCGGAGGGCGGCGCTCCCGCGCCACCGCCAGCCGCCGCCGCATGGCCGGGATCGGGGCCAGGCGGCCGGCCGGGGCCGGCCGGACCGCCGGGTGCGGTGTCGTCTGGTCCGCTCATCGAAGGACACCTCCGGTGAGGCCCGGCACCACCCACCGGCGCCAGGTGGCGAGCAGGACGACGACCGGGACCACGGCCGACACCGCAGCGCTGGCGGCAACCGTCCCGGCAGACGTGCCGAACTGCCGCGCCTCACCCCAGAGCACGAGCGTGAGCGGGCTGGAGCCCGGTCCGCTCACCAGCAGGGCGATGATGAAGTCGTTCCAGACCTGGACGAACTCGATCACCGCCACGGCGACCACAGCGCGTCCGGCGTTGGCCCAGAGCCGGGTTGCGGCGGTGACCGCACGTGTCTGACCGCGCAGGGCGTCCACCTCCGGGCTGTCCGGCGCGGCGATGAGCGCCGCACGAAGGATGAGGATCGCCAGCGGCAGGGCAGCTGCGGCGTGGACGAAGATCAACGAGAAGTCGGAGCCGGCGAGGCTCAATGCCGTGAAGGCCTCGCGAAGCGGTACGGCGTACATCTGCACCGGCGCGACGGCGAGCAGAGTGAGCGCGGCGACGACGACCCGGGCCAGCCGGGGCCGGGTGCTCAAAGCCAAGGCACGGGCGGCGAAGACTCCCGTTCCGACCACCAGGACGGTGGCGCCGAGGGCGACAGTCAGCGTGGTCGACAGCGAGTCGACGAGCCCGGGCGCGGAGATCTCGAGCGACCGCAGCGACAGGCCCTCCGTGCCCCGTCGCCACCAGCCCGTCGACCCGGCGTCGATCGGGTCTCGAAGTGCCGTGGCGACCAGGGAGATGACCGGAAGCGCCCAGAGGACGCAGATGCCGCTGCCGACCACGATGCTCCAGCCGCGGGTGCGTACGTCGGACTCGCGACCGCGTTCCCGCCACCAGTGCGGCGGGCTTGTCGATACGTTGCGTGGCCGGCCCATGGCGTGGCTGAGCACGAGCGCCACGACGCCGAGCATGGCGAACAGGATCACCGCGAGAGCGGCGGGTTGCCCCTGGTCCTCCAACGGCTTCGCCGTGAGGCGCCACCAGTGGACGGCCACCGTGTCGACGTCGTCCTGCATGGGTCCGGGCGTGGCGACGAGTACGAGGTCGAACAGCCGGACCGCCGCCGCCACCAACGTCAGCATGATCGTGGCCCCGACTGGCCAGAGCATCTGCACCCGGATGCTCAGCTGCCGGAGCCGGCCCGCCCCCTCGACACGCGCCCGGCGGATGACCCCTTCGGGACTTGCCCGGAGCCCCGCCCGGAACAGTGACACCGCGAAGCCCAGCCACGTCCAACAGAAGGACGAGACGAGTACGAACCAGATCAGACCGGGGCCGAGCCAGACCGGTGTCCGGTCGAAGATCTCGAACACCAGCGCGCTTGCCAGCCCGCGCTCGGGGACGGGATCGAACATCAGCCGGAAGGCAGCGCCGGAGGCGACGGCCGAGGCGCCGAACGGCAGGACGATGACGCCCATGAACGCCAGCCACCAGCGGTCGACCGCCCTGCTGAGCATGGCGATGCCGAAGCTCACCACCACCAACGCCAGGGCGGTGACGATCCAGAGGGCCGTGTGCCACAGGGCGCGGAGTGCGTCGGTATCGCCGAGGACGGCGGCGAAGTTTCCGAACCCGAACCGGTCGGCGTCGAACGCCTGGACGACGGTCACGAGCATGGGCACGATGAGCAGGACGAGGACCATTGCCGCGGGGATGGCGAGGACGTAGTCGAGGACCTTGACCGGCGGCCGGCCGGGCACCAGCGGCCCGCTCATGGGGCGGCTGGTGACCTCCAGCCGGAGGTCGCGATGCGACACGATCGCCATCAGAAACCCTGGAGGTCCATGCACTCGTCGATGGCCGCAGCCGCTGCGCGGCGCCTGAGGTGCAGCGACGTCTGGTCGACGTCGGGTCCTCCGGCTTCGTCCTCGAGGGCGATCAGCCGTTCGATCGCCCGGTCGGCGGCCGCCGGCGCCAGGTCGGCGTGGCCGTTGCCTACCTCGGCGAGCAAGTCCTGCAGGACCCTCCACAGTCCTTCGCGGCCACCGATGGCGCCGATCTGGTCCGAGAGGTCGAACTGATAGGGCCGTTCGTGCAGCTGCCGCGCGAACGACCCGACCTTGGGCGTGTAGCTGCCCTGCGGTGTGTTGCGGTTGGCCGGGATGAAACCGCCGTGGCCCGCGATCCAGTTCACCGGCGCGGACGGGTGAGCCAGGCGTCTGATCAGGTCGGCCGCGTCGTCGACCGCCGCCCGGGTCAGCACTGCCGCGTCGCCGCCCGCGATCAGCGGTGCATCCGGCGCGTCCACCCGAGGGAAGGCGAAGATTCCCCAGTGGTCGGTACACCCGTCGCCCTCCGGGCGACCGAAGTCACGGACGAACGGCTCGGCGAAGTCGGGGACGAGCACCATCGCCGCCCGGTGGTACCGGAACACCTCGAGCACGGCGTCCGGGAACTGCTGCACCAGGGACTTCTTCACACCGCCGGACAGAGCTCCGGGCGCGCCCCACATCTGACCCAGCAACACGAGGGTGTCGCGCACCTTGGGGTGGTCCCACGGTCGTGGTGACCCGCCCTTGAGTCCTCGGTACGCACAGGGCGAGTGCCCCAGCAGGACGTTCTCGAAGAACAGCGTCAGCATCCACCCGTCGGCTGCGGCGACGGCGAGGGGTGCGACGCCTCGGCGTACGAGCTCGGCGTTGACGTCGGTCCATTCCTCCCAGGTGCCCGGCGGCTCGAGGCCGTACTTCGCGAACACGCAGGTGCGGTACCACACCAGCGACTCGTGGGCGAGCTTGAAGGGCAGACCGTACGCCGCCGGGTCGCTGCCCTCCTCGGGATCGAACAACAGGTCCCGCCACACGAGGTCGTAGTTGTCGCCGACGGTGCCGTAGGACAGGAGGTCCCTCGGCAGCGGCTCGAGGACGTCACGGTTCTCCCACACGAGGCCCGGCATGGGCAGCATGACCACGTCGACCCGGCCAGCTCCCCGCGCGGCCAGTGCGGTCGAGATGTCGTCGCCGAGCGGTACCGGTTCGACGGCGTACGTCTTGGGCCGCATTCCGGGCAGGTCGTCCAGGTGGTCGATCAGCCGCCGGAACGCCACGAGCTCGGCGGCGCTCCATGCGACCGCGACGCGGACCGCCGAGTCCGGTCGTACGAGGTCATAGCCCGCCGAACAGCCGGCGCCACCGCCGGCGAGCGGCAGGAGGCCGGCCGTGCGCAACAGGCCTCGCCGGCTGAGGCGAGCCGGGGGGCCTGCCGACCTGACATCGTCCCGGTCGCCGGCATGCGTACGCGGGTTCATCGGACACCACCGGGCTCCACGCCCACGGGGTCGTCGTCTAGTTGCCGTACACGCGCGGCGTCGGTCGTGATGATCAGCATGGCCACGAAGGGGTGGGGGACAGGTGGATCGGGCACGCCCACGTGCTCGGTTCGCCGCACCCGGCGACGCCGGTCCCCGAAGACCGCGTCCCAGGTGGGCTGTCCGGGTGCGTCCTCGAGTACGACGGCGGAGGGCTTCCAGCACATGGCCCTGGCCAGCCCGAGGAGTTGGCGTTCGGTCGGGGTGAGGTGCTCCGGTCGGCGTTCGGCGATGGGTTCGAGACCGAACGCGGAGACGGTTTCCTGGACGGTCTTCGTGGCGTCCTCAGTCGCAGGCGCCGTCGGGCACTGCGCCTGCAGGATGTGGTCGAAGACCGTGTGCTGCGGCTCGAGCCAGCCGTCGGCCGGCACCAGCCTGATCCCGCACTGCCTGCTCTGCTGGTGGTTGAGCCGGTGTTTGCGATGCCGCCGGTGGTCGGTGTGCTGCTGGCTGACCACGGTGTCGTCGACGAACACCCGCCCGTTGGACGGCTTGTGGAGTCCCACGATCACGTCGGCGAGGACGTCCACCGAGGGTTGGTCTCGTACGACCGCCGCCCGCACACTGCCGGCGCGCACCTGGAGGTTCAGCTTCGTGCACACACCTACGACCGTGAGGCGTTCCAGTCGTAGTCCGACCATGCCACTCCCCCTGGGGACAAGGCTGCGCTGCCCGTCCGCCACTCGGATCTCGGATCCGCCGGTCCCGGCGCGGTGCGCGAGCGCGCCCACCTGGTCACAGTGCCGAAATAGATGATCTACCTTAGGTGACGAGGGTGATCTTGTGCAGCATCCGATCGGCTGGCCGGCGCAGGTCCGTGCCGCCGCGCGGGTCCGGGATCATCAGTCGAACAGGACCGGGGTGAGGTCGGGCTCCGCGAGGTCGGCGTCCAACGGATGCACGGGACGTAGGACGTGCTGGTAGTCCAGCCCGTTCAGGTCCTGGTTGACACCGCCCGGCGTCAGCGCCAGCACCCACCCTCGGGCCGCCCGGTACAGGTCCGGCTGGAGGTAGCCGATCTTGACCGCGGTCAGGTCGTGGGTGGCCGGGTCGAGGCCGAGGCCGGTGAAGTCGGCGACATGGTGGAACGGCTTGCGGCGGCTCGTGAGGATGGCCGAGATGCCGCCGGTCCGCACGACCGCGATGTCGCCTCCGGTCCGGTCGTCCCGCTGCACATGCGCGACGCGGCCGGCGAGCGGCACCGACTCACTGCCACCGAACTCGCCGCCGACCCGCACCTCCACGTCGGCACCGACGCCGGCATCCACGCAGGTACGCACGGCCGCGGAGGCGACACAGCTCGCCCAGATCGCCGACCGCTCGCCGGAAACCAGGGCAGGCGTGGCGAGCAGCTGGCCGAGGAACCACGCGACGTCGTTCGACCCTCCTGCGGTGGGGTTGTCACCGGAGTCGCTCACGAAGAACGGCCGCCGGTCGGAGCCGAACGCCTGGGCGATGCACCAGTCCGCAGGCCCTGCGGGTGCACAGAACTCGAAGCCGTCCCGGGCGTCCCACCAGGCCTGTGCGAGCCGGGTGGCCTCACCGGTGACAGCGCTGCGGTCAGTGCCCGACACGAGGACGGTGGCGGCAGAGCGTGGCTCGTCGGCCCATGCGTACCCGACCCAGAGGGACGCGTCGAGCACGCCGTCCCGGCGTTCGGCGTCGGCGAGCGAGGCGTAGATCGACTGTGCGGGTTCGACGCGGGTACTCGTCTTCTCGCCGGGGAGCAGGACCGGGATCCGGACCCAGGCGCGTACCGGTCGGACGTCCTGGACCAGGCAGTGCACGAGGGTGCGGACCGCGCGCTCGCGGGTTTCGACGTAGTCGATGTGGGGCGCCGTGCGGTACGCCGTGAGGAGTTCGACGGTGCCGGCAAGCTCGCGGGACACCTGTCCGTGGAGGTCCATCGACGCCGACATCAGGCACGCAGGGCCCACCAGGGCACGGATCTTCGCCGCCAGCCCGGCCTCGGCGTCGCGGCGTCCCTCCACCGCCATCGCCCCGTGGATGTCGAAGTAGAACCCGTGCATCGGGCCCTCGTCGAGAGCGGCTCGGAGCCGGTCGAGCAGCTCAGCCTCGAGCGTGTCGTACGCCTCAGGGAGCACCTGACCGCCCGGCAGCGCGGACGCCTGGAGCAGCGGGACGAACTCGACCTCCGGTCCGTCCGGGATCCGCCAGTCGGTCAGGAACGGATAGCGGTCGGCCAGTTCGTCGCCACGGCCGACGCGGAAGTCGGCCAGTGTCGTGCGGTGCGGCGCGAACGTGCTCGACTCGGTGGACATCCCGGCGATGCCGATGCGGTAGGTCCCGGTGCTCTCGCTCATGGGCGGCAAGTCAACACCACAAGTGTTTCGGCGGTGCGGTCGTCCTCAGGTGAGCGCATAGAACCGTCGCGCGGTGCCGCCGAAGACGGCCACGCGCTCGTCGGCGGTGAGGTCCGCCGTGAGCTCCTCCGCGGCGGCCACCCAGTCGGAGTACGACGTGGCGAGCAGGCACACCGGCCAGTCGGATCCGAACATCACCCGCTCAGGGCCGAACGCGTCCAGCACCTCGTCGACGTACGGCTTCAGCGTGGCGACGTCCCAGCGCGCCCAGTCGGCTTCGGTGACGAGGCCCGACAGTTTGCAGGTGACGTGGGGATGGGCCGCGAGCTGGCGGATCTGCGTGGTCCACGGCTCTCGCTGCCCGGCGGCGATCTCGGGCTTCGAGCAGTGGTCGAGAACGAACGCCACCTCGGGCAGCTCGGCGACCGTCGCGACGGCAGCCGGGAGCTGGACCGGAATGGTCAGCAGTTCGTACCGCAGTCCCGCGGCACCGACGGCGGCGAGGCCGCGGCGGACGTCCGGTCGGCACAGCCATGCCGGGTCCTCCTCGGACTGGACGCCGTGCCGGATCGCCCGCAGGTAACCGCCGCCAGGGGCGTCCCGCAGCGCAGCCAGGTCGTCCGCGACCGAGGCCGCGGTGAGATCGACCCAACCTGTGACGGCACCGACCAGCTCACTGGTCTGGGCGAGTGCGAGGAAGTCCCGCGTCTCCGCGGTGTCGGAGAGCGTCTGCACGAGGACGGTCCGCGTGATGCCGTTGGCCTGCGCCTGCGGCGCGAGGTCGTCGAGGCCGAAGCTGCGCCGGATCGGTGCCATGGCCTCGCCGACGATCCAGGGTTCGTCGCGGACGGCGAGGTCCCAGACGTGGTGGTGCGCGTCGACGCGGAGTGTCTCAGCCGCCATCGCCGTCACCGGCCGTAGCGAACCGCGCCGACGGCGGCGAGGTCGTCCCACAACGCCTCAGGGACGTCGTACTCGATCATCGCGAGGTTCTCCTCCAGCTCGGCGACCGTCCGGGCGCCGGTGAGGATGGACGCCACGGCCGGGTGCGCGAGCGGGTACTGGATCGCCGCCGCCTTGAGGGGTACGTCGTGGCGTGCGCAGACCGCGCCGAGTTCCTGCGCCCGGGCGACCAGATCCGGCGGTGCCGTCGTGTAGTTGAACGTGGCGCCCGGGCGGGGGTCGGCCAGCAGCCCGGAGTTGTAGACGCCGCCGATGACGATCGAGACACCGCGTTCGAGGCAGGCGGGCAGCACGTCGGCCGCCCCGGTCTGGTCGAGCAGCGTGTAGCGACCGGCCAGCAGGACCGCGTCGATCTCGGTCTCCAGGACGAACCGGGTCGGGATCCTGGACTGGTTCATGCCGACGCCGATCGCCTTGACGACTCCCTGCGACCGCAGCTCGTGCAGGACGGGATAGGCGACCGTCAGCGCCTGCTCCTCGTGGTCGTCGGGGTCGTGGATGTAGACGACGTCCACCGAGTCCAGCCCCAGCCGGTCGAAGCTCTCGTCGAGCGAGCGTCTGATGGCGTCGGGGGAGTAGTCGTAGATCGCCTCCGACGGAGGAGCGTCGACGAACCCGTCGGAGTCACCGTCGGGGTTGTCCACAATCAGCCGGCCGACTTTGGTCGAGAGAACGAAGCTCGTGCGGCCGGCATCGGCCACGGGTGCGGCCGCCAGTGCCGCGCCGATCCGCCGCTCCGCGATGCCGTGGCCGTACAGCGGAGCCGTGTCGACATAGGTCAGGCCCGCGGCGAGCGCCGCGTGCACGACCGCAGCCGCGGTGGCATCCTCGACATGGCTGAACATCCCTCCCAGCGGCGCCGTTCCCAGTCCCAGCGCTGTGACCTCGACCCCGCTCCGGCCCAGGGTGCGCCGCTCGGTTGCCCGCTTCGTCATGCCTACCTCGCATCGCTTTCCCAGCGCGCGGACAGTGACCACGCGCACCTGTGAACTGGTGAGCCAGGTACGGCTCGGCGTAGGAGCCAGCCCGACCTCATGGCAAGCTGACGCTCGGATCCTAATAGTCATCAGACGGATTCGGTCATGTGCGGAACCGCCGAGGGCCGCCGAGGAAGGGAGCCAGCGGGTGACCAAACTCGTTGCCGTGGACGTCCATGATGTGAGGTTCCCCACTTCCGCGGGCTGGCACGGTTCCGACGCCATGAACCCCGATCCCGACTACTCCGCCGCCTACGTGGTCCTCCGTACGGACGAAGGACCACATGGTCACGGCTTCGTCTTCACGATCGGGCGCGGCAACGAGGTCCAGTGCGCGGCGATCCAGGCGCTCGCGCCGGTTCTCATCGGCCGCGACGTCGAGGAGATCTGCGGCGACCTCGGCGTGGTGTATCGGGAGCTCGTGGGCGACTCGCAGTTCCGCTGGCTCGGCCCCGAGAAGGGGATCATGCACATGGCGATCGGTGCGATCGTCAACGCGGTCTGGGATCTTGCCGCCAAGCGGGCCGGCAAGCCGGTCTGGAAGCTCCTCGCCGACCTCACGCCGGAGGAGCTCGTCGCCCTCGTCGACTGGCGCTACCTCAGCGACGCCCTCACCCCGGCCGAAGCGCTCGACCTGTTGAAGAAGGCCGAACCCGGACGAGCCGAACGCGAACGCCGGCTGCGGTCGGACGGTATCCCGGCCTACACGACGACGCCGGGCTGGCTCGGCTACGACGACGCCACCGCCGAACGCCTGGCCCGCCAGGCGGTCGCCGACGGGTTCCGCCAGATCAAGCTCAAGGTGGGGCGCGACCTCGACGACGACCGACGGCGCCTCGCGATCGCCCGCCGTGCGGTCGGCGACGACATCAGGATCGCCGTCGACGCCAACCAGTGCTGGGATGTCGCCGAGGCGGTGTCGTGGGTCGACGCGCTACGGGAGTTCGATCTCTGGTGGGTGGAGGAGCCCACCTCACCCGACGACATCCTCGGCCACAAGTCCATCCGGGAGGGGATCGCGCCGACCAAGGTCGCGACGGGGGAGCACGTCCAGAACCGGGTGATCGTCAAGCAGCTGCTCCAGGCCGGGGCCGTCGACATTCTCCAGCTCGACGCGACCCGGGTGGGCGGTGTCAACGAGAACCTCGCGATCCTGCTGCTGGCCGCGAAGTTCGGCGTACCGGTGTGCCCGCACGCGGGTGGCGTCGGCCTCTGCGAGCTCGTGCAGCACCTGGCGGCGTTCGACGCGGTGGCGGTGGGTGGTGACCGTGCGGACCGGGTGGTGGAGTTCGCCGACCATCTGCACGAGCACTTTCTGACACCCGCGGTCGTCCGCCGCGGTGCCTACGTCGTGCCGACCGCGCCGGGGTTCTCGGCCGAGATGCGCCCGGAGGCGCTGGCCCGCTACGGCTTCCCCGACGGCCCGGAGTGGTCGGGCGCCGGTGGCTGAGGCTTTGGCCAGCGGCTCGGCCGTGTCAACCGGTGACCTTGACCGTCTTGCCCGATGAGCCGTCGACCACCGGCCGATCCTCGAGGGGTTCGTCGAGGTGGACGGCGACGGACTTCTCCTGGATGACCTGCGTACACACGAGCTTGTCGTCGGACGGTTGCGGTTTGCGACGGTGCAGCTTGACCGTCACCGCGTCGTCGCGCTGGCTGACCTCGGCCTCACGGAGATCAGGCGTACAGGGAGTAGGCAGGGTATAGCCGATCGTGAGCGTGCCGCCCGAGGCGTCCCGCTCCACCTTGTCGATCCTGATCAACGGCGTCCACGTGGAGTCGTCCGGCGGCTTCGCCGGCGGCATCTCCTGGCTCTTCCTGGACGGCTTGGGCGACGGATTCGACGTGGCGGTGGGCTCATCGGCCTTGGGTTCGGTCTCGACCGTCGACGTCCCACCGCAACCGGTGAGCAGGACGCCGGCGGCCACGAGTGCGGCGGCCCGGGCCATAGCCGTGGTGCGAGTCCCCATCAGTGCCTCCCGGATCACGGGGCGGTGCCTCGCCGGAACCTGCTGTGACGGGACACCTCCCGGGTCCGACGTCCGGCTCTGGACAGCGGTTCCAACCCGTCGACGCGACCGGTATGGGTGGAGTCGGTCACACCTGCACGGGTGTCCGCCTGGGTAGGGTGGCGTATCTCGGCTCGCCCCCCGTGGCGGCGGGCGAGGTCGAGAGGTGCCTCGTACAGGCGTCGACTACTGCCCGCCAGACCGAAGGGGACTTCTCCGTGCGTATCGCGGTGACCGGATCGATCGCGACCGACCACCTCATGACCTTCGACGGCAAGTTCCGCGACTCCCTCGTGGCCGACCAGCTGGACAAGATCTCGGTGTCCTTCCTGGCGGACGAACTCGAGGTGCGGCGCGGCGGCGTGGGACCCAACATCGCGTTCGGGATGTCCCGCCTCGGCCTCCGCCCGGTGCTCGTGGGTGCCGTCGGTCAGGACTTCGGCGACTACCGTTCGTGGTTGGAGCGCCACGGTGTCGACTGCCACTCCGTCCACGTGTCCGAGCTCAGGCACACGGCCCGCTTCGTGTGTACGACCGACACCACCCAGGCACAGATCGCGACCTTCTACGCCGGCGCCATGGCGGAGGCCCGCGAGATCGAACTCGCCCCGGTGGCCGAGCGGGTCGGTGGCCTCGACCTGGTGCTCATCGGGGCCAACGACCCCGCGGCCATGGTGCGCCACACCGAAGAGTGCCGCGACCGGGGGTACGCCTTCGCGGCGGATCCCTCCCAGCAGCTGGCGTGGTCCGACGGCGAGCTGATCCGATCGCTCGTCGACGGAGCGACCTACCTGTTCACCAACGAGTACGAAGCCGCGCTCGCCGAGCAGAAGAGCGGCTGGAGCCCGGCGGAGATCCTCACCCGGGTGCAGGTGCGCATCACCACCCTGGGAGAGAAGGGCGTACGCATCGACCGGGCCGGTGAGCCGACGCTGCATGTGCCCTGCGTACCCGCGCGGGCCGAGGTCGACCCGACCGGCGTGGGCGACGGGTTCCGGGCAGGCTTCCTGGCCAGCCTCGCGTGGGGATTGTCGATGGAGCGCGCCGCCCAGGTCGGCTGCCTGCTCGCCACCCACGTGATCGAGACCACGGGGCCCCAGGAGTACCAGCTCGCCGCCGACACCTTTCTCACCCGCCTGGCGCAGGCGTACGGCGACGAGGCGGCGGCGGAGGTCGAGCCCCTCCTGCGATCCGCGGCGATTGTCACGCCCGAGCCGGTGTGACGGCCGGGTCGTCGGGGCGCGGGGGGCTTCACCGGGCCGCAGGAGGCGCCGAGTAGGGTTCTGTCGCTGCTATGTCGAGGTTGTACCGGCCGAGTTGGGCGTGTTCAGCAGGGCCGGTGGCGTCGCTCGCGTCCAGAGCGAGCTCGGGTCAGAGGGAGAAGGGCATCCGGTGAGGTCGAACGCTGGTGATCGTGGACCGCGCCGTGTCCTGGGCAGGATCGGCGCGGCGTCACTCCTGGGGCTCGTGGCGGTCGCCGCAAGCGGGTGCTCCGCCACGGACATCGACACCTGGAAGAGGGGTGGCCTCCCGGCGCCGGCAAGCGACCGGGCCACCCACGTGCTGAGCCTGTGGCAGGGCGCGTGGATCGCCGCCCTCGCGGTCGGTGTCATCGTCTGGGGTCTCATCATCTGGGCGGTGATCGCCTACCGCCGCCGCGACGACTCGGTCCCGCCCCAGACCCGCTACCACCTGCCGATCGAGATCCTCTACTCAGCGGTGCCGTTCGTCATCATCGCCGTGCTCTTCATCTTCACGGTGCGCGACCAGAACGCCATCCTCGAGGTCGACCCGGACAAGCCGCCGACGAACACGGTCAACGTCATCGGCCAACAGTGGGGCTGGACCTTCAACTACCTCGACAATCCCGAGATCGGTGAGACGGTCTGGGAGGCCGGCACGCCGGACCGCAACGCGCACCTGTACCTCCCGGTCGGTGAGACCGTCGGCTTCAGGCTCAACTCGCCGGACGTCATCCACTCGTTCTTCGTCCCGGCGTTCCTGTTCAAGCTCGACGTCATTCCCGGCAAGGAGAACTACTTCGAGCTCACCCCGACCAAGGAGGGGACGTTCGCCGGCAAGTGCGCCGAGCTGTGTGGCACCTACCACGCCCGGATGCTCTTCACGGTGCACGTGGTGAGCAAGGAGGAGTACATCGCGCACCTCGAGGGACTCGAGGCCAGGGGCCAGACCGGTGAGAACACCGGAGGTGCGCACACATCGACCCAGGTGGGCGTCGAGACCGGACAGCCTGAGGGAGCCAGCAAGTGACGATTCTCGGTGACCGCCCGCAGGCGGACCAGCGTGTGACGCCCCCGGAACACGAGCGTCGGGTCGGCAGCATGGTCGTGTCGTGGCTGACGACCACCGACCACAAGGTCATCGGCCACCTCTACCTCATCACGTCGTTCGCCTTCTTCCTGGTGGGCGGGCTGATGGCGCTCATCATGCGATCGGAGCTGGCCCGGCCAGGCGTCCAGATCCTCGGTGAAGAGAAGGGTGAGGAGATCTTCAACCAGCTCTTCACCATGCACGGCACGATCATGCTGCTGCTGTTCGCCACTCCACTCTTCGTCGGCTTCGCCAACGTCGTCATGCCGCTCCAGATCGGATCACCCGACGTCGCGTTCCCGCGGCTGAACATGTTCAGCTACTGGCTCTTCCTGTTCGGCGGGCTGATCACACTCTCGGGATTCCTCGCACCCGGTGGAGCCGCCAACTTCGGCTGGACCGGATACGCGCCACTGTCGGACGCCGTGCGCTCGCCGGGCGTCGGGGGCGACCTGTGGGTGATGGGCCTCTACATCGCCGGTCTCGGCACGATTCTCGGCGCCGTCAACTTCGTCACCACGATCTTCTGTATGCGGGCGCCTGGGATGACGATGTTCCGGATGCCGATCTTCACCTGGAACATCCTGGTCACGAGCATCCTGGTGCTGATCGCGTTCCCGATTCTCGCCGGTGCTCTGCTGATGCTCGAGGCCGACCGGCAGTTCGGCGCGCACGTCTTCGATCCCGCCAGCGGCGGACCGATGTTGTGGCAACACCTGTTCTGGTTCTTCGGCCATCCTGAGGTCTACATCATCGCGTTGCCGTTCTTCGGGATCATCACCGAGATCCTTCCCGTGTTCAGCCGCAAGCCGTTGTTCGGCTACGTCGGCATGATCATCGCCACGCTCAGCATCGCGGCGCTCTCAGTCGCGGTGTGGGCCCACCACATGTTCGTGACAGGGAACGTCAACCTGCCGTTCTTCTCGTTCATGACGTTCCTCATCGCCGTGCCGACCGGGATCAAGTTCTTCAACTGGATCGGCACCATGTGGCGCGGGTCCCTGAGTTTCGAGACGCCGATGTTGTGGTCGATCGGATTCCTGGTGACCTTCCTCTTCGGCGGACTCACCGGTGTGATCCTGGCCGCCCCGCCGCTGGACTTCCATGTCAGCGATACCTATTTCGTGGTCGCACATTTCCATTACGTCGTATTCGGCACAGTCGTTTTCGCTATGTTCGCCGGATTCTATTTCTGGTGGCCGAAAATGACCGGACGAATGCTTGACGAACACCTTGGAAAGATTCATTTCTGGACATTGTTCGTCGGCTTCCACCTGACATTCATGATTCAGCACTGGCTCGGTATCGAAGGAATGCCACGTAGATACGCCGACTACATGGTCACAGACGGTTGGACGACCCTCAACATGGTGTCGACGGTCGGTGCGTTCCTGCTCGGCATGTCGACGCTGCCCTTCCTGCTCAACGTCATCCAGTCGCGCAAGAACCCCCGCGTCGACGTCGACGACCCGTGGGGCTGGGGGCGCAGTCTGGAGTGGGCCACGTCCTGCCCGCCGCCTCGGCACAACTTCACGTCGATGCCGCGGATCCGCTCGGACAGCCCGGCGTTCGACCTGCATCACCCCGAGATCGCGATGCTCGACGTGGCGACGCTCGAAGGCGGGGACCATGTGGTCGACGCACCGGACGACACCGGACGGCGCGAGCACATCGAGGAAGTAAGCGGACAGAAGCCGGAGGATCGGTCGTGAAGGTCGAAGGCATCATCTTTGCGATCCTCGGGATATTTTTCGTCATCGTCACCCCGATCTACTGGTTTCTGTCCTACGACCCGACCGGCACGAGTGCGCTTGTCCTGACGACCCTGCTCGCCCTCCTGGTGGCCTTCTACGCCCTGCTGACGGCCCGCCGGATCGGTCCGCGACCCGAGGACCGCAAGGACGCCGAAATCGCCGAGGGTGCCGGTGAGCTCGGGTTCTTCAGCCCACACAGTTGGTGGCCCCTCTTCTGCGGGTTGTCGCTTTCCATTTGCGTGCTGGGGATCGTGTTCGGATGGTGGCTTTTTCTCATCGGTGCCGGCTTTGGTACCGTCTCCGTCCTGGGCCTGGTCTTCGAGTATTACCGTGGTGAACACGCTCACTAAGCGTCGCTGGCCCTTCCGTTTGGGTAATCTTTTGTGTTGCACTGATCGACGGGCAACTTCTCAGGGCCGGTGGGCGTCCTTATACCCGAAGGGTGCCTTCATGAGGGGATTGCCGGGGCTTGGCGAAGTCATCGGCACAGGGGAGTCGAGATGGCAGTACGGGGGCGCTCGGCGCCAGCGCGAATCATCGGTTTTCTTACGGTCATGATGTCCACAGCCCTGCTGTTCGCCTGCCAGTCGGGCGGCGGCTCGGTCGAGACGCGAGAAGGCTCTGCTGAGGGCGGCATCGTTGCCGCACAGGTGGGTGATCCGACACCACCGGCCAAGGTCACGATCGCACCGGCCGACAACCGGGTGAACGTCCCGCTCGACGCTGCGGTCAAGGCCACGGTCAGCGGTGGCACGCTCAGCAAGATCGCTGTTACCGCCGCGAACGGCGCGAAGGTCAAGGGCACGCTGAGCGATCGCAAGACGGCGTGGTCCTCCAACGTCGCCCTCGCGGCAGATTCCGTCTACCAGGTCGAGGTAACCGCCCTCAATGCCGAGGGTGAGCCGACGGAGGTCATCCAGACCTTCAGCACGCTCAAGCCGGCGAAGGAACTCGGCACCGACATCATGCCGCTGGAGGGCAGCAGTGTCGGCGTCGCAATGCCGATCACGCTGAAGTTCGACGAGCCGGTAGCCAACCGGGCGGCGGTCGAGAAGCGGCTCGAAGTCCAGACGTCGAAGCCGGTCGAAGGCTCATGGCACTGGTTCAGCGACGAGGAAGTCCGCTACCGACCCAAGTCGTACTGGCCGGCGCACACCAAGGTCACCGTGAAGGCCCACATGCGAGGCGTACGCGCCGACAACGGCGCCTGGGGCGTGAACGACAAGGTGCGGCGGTTCAGCATCACCAACTCCGTCATCACCAAGGTGAACCTCGCCGACCACCACGCCCGCGTCTACATCGACGGCAAGCTTCGTCGCACGATTCCCGTGACCGGGGGCAAGCCAGGGTGGCGGACGCGGGACGGCATCAAGGTGATCCTGGAGAAGCGCGAGAACATCCTGTTCAGGAACGAAGCGATCGGCGCGGCGGAACACTACCGGCTCCTGTCGCGCTGGGGCCTCCGGGTCACCTGGAGCGGCGAGTTCCTCCACACCGCGTCCTGGTCCACCGGATCGCAGGGGAGCGCCAACGTCAGCCACGGATGTATCGGTATGAACAGCGCCGACTCCGGCTGGCTCTGGGGGGTCTCGCACGTCGGTGACCCGGTGGAGGTGCACAGTCCGGAAGGAGGCGCCATGGAGCCGAGCAATGGCTTCGGCGACTGGAACTTCTCCTGGAAGGACTACAAGGCCGGCAGCGCCCTGGCGCCGCAACCGGTGAAGGCGGCCACGGGCTCCAAGCAGGAGAAGGCCGGACGCTAGGCCCCGCGCCGAGTACTCACCGGCCTGGCACGCGTCGGGCAGACCACGACCAGAACGCTGGAACCCGCGTCGTGGTTTGCCGGCGTGGACAGTCACGGATTAGATCGGACCAAACACCTACCGAGCAAGAGATATCGGACAGCTACCGAGCAAGAGAGCCCGAGTCGGAGCAACCAGATCGATGGGCCGGTGTAGCCCTCCCAGTTCCGGGAGTGGATACACCGGCCCATCGATGTGCGGTCGATCCCTTACCACCAGACGGGAGACGGCGTACCCCGCCACCATCTCTGCAGGACACCCGCTCAGGCCGCCTCTTGCGCGCCTTGGGAGGGCCTACCTACCGCTTCTGGTCTGAGGTGCTGCTCTCGTGACTGCTGACCTCGCGGTGGCCGTTGTGTGCGTGCTCATGGTCATGCCCGGCCTCGAGCTCTGGCTTTGTCGGCTTCTGTACGACATCGCCGAAGTAGAAGCGGGACGCCCGGGCCCGGAGCCGCCGCAACCGATGGTTCGGCGCCTGGACGCCGTTGGCGTCCACGCCGTCGCCGACCTCGATCGGCTCCTGCCGTTCGTGGGAAGCGAGGACGAACGCGTCATCCTGGCTGACCGGCTTGTGCACCTCGATGAACTCGCCCGTCGGGAGCCGCATGATGATGCCAGCCTCCATGCCGTGCAGGAGTGTCTCCCGGTCGCGACGCTGTAGTCCGATGCAGATCCGCTTCGTCACGAGGAACGCGATCACCGGACCGATGAAGATGGCGAACCGCAGGAACCAGGTGATGTCATTGATCGCGATGTGGAAGGTGGTGGCGATGATGTCGTTTCCGCCACCGATCCAGAGCAGGCCGTAGAACGTGATCCCCGCGGCCCCGAAGGCGGTCCGTGTCGGCTGGTTCCGGGGCCGGTCCAGCACATGGTGCTCGCGGGCGTCGCCGGTCACCCAGCGTTCGATGAACGGATAGATCGCGAGGACGATCGCAAGCAGTCCCAACAGGCCGAAGCCCGGGATGAAAATGTTCCAGCTGATGGTGAACCCGGCGATGTGGGTCTCCCAGTTGGGCATGATCCGCAGGCCACCCTCGACCCACCCCATGTACCAGTCGGGTTGGGTGCCCGCCCCGACCTGGGACGGGTTGTAGGGCCCGTAGTTCCACACCGGGTTGAGCTGGAGCAGCGCGCCCATGAGGGCCGTGACGCCGAACACGATGAAGAAGAAGCCACCGGCCTTCGCCATGTAGACCGGCATCAGGGGGTAGCCGACAACGTTCTTGTTGGTCCGGCCCGGCCCGGGGTACTGCGTGTGCTTGTGGTAGACCACCAGCGCGATGTGCAGGGCGATGAGCGCGAGGATCAGCCCGGGGAGCAGCAGGATGTGGATGCCGTACAACCTCGGGATGATCGTGTCGCCGGGGAACTCACCACCGAACGTGAAGAACGACACGTACGTGCCGACCACCGGGATCGACCGGATCAGGCCCTCCACGAAGCGCAGCCCCGTGCCGGACAGCAGGTCGTCGGGGAGGGAGTAGCCGGTGAAGCCCTCGATCAGGCCAAGCTGCAGCAGGATGGTGCCGATCAGCCAGTTGATCTCCCGTGGTTTGCGGAAGGCACCGGTGAAGAACACCCGCAGCATGTGGACCGTCATCGCGGCGATGAACAGCATCGCCGCCCAGTGGTGGATCTGCCGCATCAGCAGGCCGCCGCGGACGTCGAACGAGATGTGGACGGTCGACGCGAACGCCTCGGACATGTGCACGCCCTGGAGCGGCCCGTAGGCGCCGTTGTAGACGACTTCCTGCATGCTCGGCTTGAACCACAGGGTGAGGAACGTGCCGGACAGCAGCAGGATGATGAAGCTGTAGAGGGCGATCTCGCCCAACAGGAACGACCAGTGATCCGGGAAGACCTTGCGGAGCTCCTTCTTGACCAGCTTCGCAAGCCCCACCCGCTCGTCGAGGAACTCCAGCGGTTTGCTGACCGCCTTGGGCGTCGTGCCGGTACTCATCCGCGCTCCCAGTAGCTCGGGCCGACGGGTTCGGTGAAGTCGCTCTGCGCCACGAGGTAGCCCTCGGAGTCGACCATGATCGGCAGCTGTGGCAGAGACCGGGCAGCCGGGCCGAAGACGACCTTTCCGCTGTCGGCAAGGTCGAACGTCGACTGGTGGCAAGGACACAGGACCTGGCGCGCCACCTGCTCGTAGAGGTTGATCGGGCAGCCGACGTGGGTGCAGACCTTGGAGTAGCAGAGGATGCCGTCGACGCTCCAGTCCCGTCGCCCAGGGAGCGTACGGAAGTCGCCCTCCTCCATCCGGACCAGGATCACCGCGGCCTTCGCCCGTGCGTTGTTGCGTTCGGAGCCCTCGGGCAGGTCTTCGAGGTTGGCCGGTACGGCGTTGACGAGTTGGCCGAGCTCGAGGTCCTCAGGGCGCAGCACCTTGTACGTCACGTCGTTGGCGATGCGGGTGCCTCGCCGCCAGATCGTGTGGGCGGACCGGCTTCCCGGCAGCGGCCCGAGGTCGCCGAGCAGGATGACCACCGGGAGGCCGAGAGCGGCCATCGCGCCGATCAGCGTACGCCGGATCATGGTGCGCCGGCCGATGCCGCTCTCCGCACCGCCCAGACGGACAGTCGCGATCGCTTCGGCGCGGTCCTCGTCGGAGGAGCGCGCGGGGTGCCGTTCCTCGACGATCTCGTGGCTGTCCATGAGCCGGCGGGCCCACTGGATCGCGCCGAGCCCGATCAGAAGCAGGGCGAGACCGAGCGTCATGCCGAGCGCGAGGTTGGACGCGCCGAACCCGAGGAACGCCGCCTGCTTGGGGACGACCAGGTACGCGACGACGAACGCGAGGACAAGCAGGGCCGCCAGGCCGAACATCGTCGCGATCTGGCGCTCGGCCCGGGTGGCGGCTGCTTCGTCGACGTCTGTGATGCGCGGCTCGTGCGGCGGAACCCCGGGGTTGGGGATCGGGTCGCCCTCGGCCCCAGCGCCGTCGGGCACCACGACCTCGCCGCGGGACTCGAGATCGCTGCTCATGTCGCCTGAGTTCCCCTTCACTTGGCCCTGCCATTGCTGCCGCTGGTGGCGCTCTTCGCGGCGATCCACACGGCGATGATGACGAGCGAACCGATCCCGACGAGCCAAGCCGCCAGACCCTCGGAAACGGGTCCCAGACCGCCGAGGCTGAAGCCGCCCCGGCTGGGTTCGTTCTCGACCGCCTCGAGGTAGCCGATGATCTTCTTCTTGTCCTCCGGCGTGATCACCGCGTCGGAGAACACCGGCATCTGAGCCGGCCCCGTGAGCATGGCTTCGTAGATGTGCCGCGAGGTCGATCCGTCGAGGCTGGGCGCGTTCTTGCCCCAGGTCAGGGCGCCACCCTTGCCGATGACGTTGTGGCAGGACGCGCAGTTGGTACGGAAGAGCTCGCCGCCCTCGGCCATCTCGGCATCGGAGAGGTCTTCGGTGGCGTACTCATCAGCGGCCGGAATGCCGGGACCCGGGCCGAGCGAGGCGACGTAGGCCGACAGCGCGGCGATCTCCTCGTCGTTGAAGACAGGCTTCTTCGCCGGCAGCTGCGGCCCAGGCTGCTGCGCCGGCATCCGACCGGTGCCGACCTGGAAGTCGACGGCGGCGGCACCCACACCTATGAGGGTAGGCGCTAGTTCGGTGCCCTCCGCATTGAGCCCGTGGCAAGACGAGCAGCTGACCGCGAAGAGCTTCCGCCCCTGCTCGATCTGCGTGGATTGGGCGGACTCCTCGGCGGCCTTCGACGACGGCGAGGCCACGGCGTAGAGCCCGCCGAAAAGCCCCAGCGCGAACAACACCACGACAATTCCGGCGAAGCGGTGCCGCCGCCTCGCTGACAGGGCGCTGCTGATCCGGGAGAACCCCCGCAGCCCGGCCTTCTCTGTCCGGGGACGACCCCGGACCCCAGCAGTACGTGCCCGGGAGCGACCCCGGAACCCCGCTCTATCTACCCGGGGACGACCCCGGACCCCAAAAGGCACCTCGGCCCGCTCCCTACTTGATGAGATAGATGGTGGCGAAGAGTCCGATCCACACGACGTCGACGAAGTGCCAGTAGTACGACACGACGATCGCGGTGACCGCCTGCTCGTGGGTGAACCGTCGGGCGAGGAACGTCCGGCCGAGTACCAGCAGGAACGCCAGCAGCCCGCCCGTGACGTGGAGCCCGTGGAAGCCCGTCGTGAGGTAGAAGACCGAGCCGTAGCCCGACGACGCCAGGGTCACGCCCTCGGCGATGAGCTCGGAGTATTCGTACACCTGACCACCGATGAAGAACGCGCCCATCAGGTAGGTGAGGACGAACCACTCCCGCAGGCCCCACTTGGCGGCGTTGAGAACACCGCCTTCGCGGCCCACCTGGCCGCGCTCGGCGGCGAAGACGCCCATCTGGCAGGTCACCGACGACAGCACCAGCACCGTCGTGTTGACGAACGCGAACGGGACGTTGAGTTTGGCCGTCTCCTGCGCCCACAGGTCGGGCGAAACCGCCCGGATCGTGAAGTATGAGGCGAAGAGAGCGGCGAAGAACATCAACTCGCTCGCGAGCCACACGATCGTCCCCACGCTGACCATCGAGGGCCGGTTGGGGAGGCCGTGAAAACGGCTCGCCGGCTCCAGGGTTGCTGTCGACACGTCGGCCATTATGTCGGTCTACGGGTGGCCGGGCGGGGCCACCCCCGAGCGCTCGCCCGTACGCCTGCACATGGGCTGCCTCGCGCCCGGGTGGGTCACCGTCCATGGTGCGGTTCCCTCCTGCCTCGTGCGGGAGCGCCGATCGCCTCTGCCCTGATGACCTGATGACGAGACAGGCGGCTGGTCCGTGACATGGGTCCAGGCGGAGATATGGGTCCGAGGTGGAATCAGGGCGTCGCGGGACACCCCAGGCCGACGGCCAGCGTGGATATCCGGCGCCGGGCGGCCACGTCGTGGGCGGTACGATCGCCGACAGCACGTACCTCGTCGCACATCCACGAGAGCATCCTTTGCGAGGACATCCCGATGAGCGCTGAAGCCACCTCGTCCCACGCCGGGTCGAGCGCACGGTCTGACCGGCGCTCGGTGCGCGTCCTGGTCTATTCCGACGACCGCAACACGCGCGACAAGGTGAGGTTCGGCATCGGCAAGCGGCCGGACCGCGATCTCCCGCCGGTCGAGTTCGTCGAGTGCGCCACCTACCAGGCGGTGCTCAAGACGCTGGACGCAGGGGGAGTCGACGTCGTGATCCTCGACGGCGAGGCCGTTCCGACGGGCGGGATGGGGTTGTCCCGGCAGCTGAAGGACGAGATCTTCCGCTGCCCGCCGATCCTGCTCCTGACCGGGCGTACGCAGGACGCATGGTTGGCCACCTGGTCGCGGGCCGACGCGGCGGTGCCGTACCCCCTCGACCCGCTGGCACTCTGCCGGGCCACAGTCGAGCTGGCCCGCAGGCGGCTCGCCACCCAGCCGGCGCACTGAGCCCCGGCGCTCCCACGGACTCCACGGAGGCTGCGATGGCGGATCAGCCCGACCTCACCTGGTCGCATGTGCTGAGCGCGCTCCTGCGCGGCGAGGACATCGGCGCCGAAGCGGCCTCGTGGGCGATGGGCGAGATCCTCTCCGGCGAGGTCACGCCAGTCCAGATCGCCGGGTTCATCGTCGCGATCCGGGTCAAGGGCGAGACGGTGGAGGAGCTCGACGGCCTGGTCCAGGCGATGTACTCCCATGCCACCAAGATCGACGTACCGGGCCGCACCCTCGACGTCGTCGGCACCGGTGGCGACGGCGCACACACCGTCAACATCTCCACGATGGCGGCCATCGTCGCGGCGGGCGCCGGTGCCCGGATCGTGAAGCACGGCAACCGCAGCGCGTCGTCGCTGTGTGGGGCGGCCGACCTCGTGGAGGCGCTCGGAGTGCCGCTCGATCTCGAGCCCAGCCGGGTCGCGGCGCTGGCCGAAGAGGCCGGCATCACGTTCTGCTTCGCCCCGCGCTTCCACCCCACGATGCGCCACGCCGCACTGACAAGGCGGGAGCTCGCCGTCCCCACGACCTTCAACGTCCTCGGGCCGATGTCCAATCCGGCCCGCCCGCGGGCTCAGGCGGTCGGTGTCGCCGACGCGAGGATGGCCGGGCTGATGGCCGGTGTGTTCGCGGCCAGGGGTGACGACGCGTTCGTGTTCAGAGGCGACGACGGCCTCGACGAGCTGACCACGACGACGACCTCGCGGGTGTGGGTCGTACAGAACGGCACGGTCGTCGAGGAGCGCTTCGACCCCGCCGATCTCGGACTCCCACCGGCCCCCGCGGGCGCACTGCGCGGTGGTGACGTCGCCCACAACACCCACGTGTGCCGGCAGTTGCTGGCGGGCGAGCGGGGTCCGGTGCGTGACGCGGTGCTTCTCAACGCCGGCGCTGCCCTCGCCGTCCACGACCCCTCCGACGCTGCCCTGGTCGACAGGATCAGGACGGGCTACGCACGAGCGGAGGACTCGGTGGACTCCGGCAGGGCGGCGGCCGCCCTCGACCGCTGGGTCGAGGCCGCGGCTACCTAGTCCCGGACGGGCTTCTCGCCCGTGCAGCCGGCCAAGTCGGTGATTCTGCGGGGCCCCGTCGATGATCTCGAGTGCTCAGCCGGTGATCTCGAGTGCTCAGTCGGTGATCTCGAGGGTGGCCATTGCCTTGCCCACATCGGTGCGTAGCTCCTGGTGGGTGTCGGGGATCGAGGCGAGGAAGATCCCTCCCGACCCACGGCCCAGGTCGACCACGACGAGGGTGACCGCCTCGCCGCGGGACTCGAGACCGTCGATCCGATAGGTGAAGTGCTGTTCGAGCAGGTACGCCGGACGGCCGTCGACCCTGAACGCCCTGCCGGAACGGGTCCGCTGGGCGACCTCCGCGCCGGTGAAGCCTTCGTCGGCGAACCAGTCCGAGGCGCTCTTGGCACTGCCTTCGAGGTCGTCGCGGTCGTACCACTCGCGGCTCGCGGCACCTGTCGCGAGCAGGGCGACCCAGTTGTCCCTGTCGTTGTACTCGCGCTCGGTCACCTGCGTCTGTGCCTGTCCGGCGGTGAGAATGTTCGCCGCGGCCGGGTCGGCGGTCCATGGTCGTGGCAGTGTTGTGAACTCCAACCGGGGCCCGCCGGGAACCTCGGTCGGATCCGGAACGGCGTCTGAGTCCGGCGTGGTTTCGTCGCCCGGTGCCACATCGCCGGGGGCAGGCGCTGGCGTGGCTGGACGGGAGGGACTCTGGGCCTGCGTGGCGGCCGGCGTGGCCCGCTCTGCCTCGTCACCGCCGCGGAAGAACGCAAGATACGTGACGCCCGCGGCAACGAGGGCGAGCGCGGCCAGGGCGGCGGTGAGGCGCCTGCCTCGGTCGGTCGACTCGAGGTCGGCGCTGAGGATCTCGGTGTCCGGGTCGGCACCGTCGCGGGGTCGGGCCGCGGCTCCGTCGTACGGCAGATATCCCGGGCCGGGAGCTCCTGGCGGTGGTGGCACTGCGCCCGGTGGTGCGAACCCAGGTGCGGGTATCCCGCCTGGTGGCGGGGATCCCGCGTCAGAGGTCAGAACGTCGGTCCAGCGCGTGCCGTCCCACCAACGGAACCCACCCGGCGTACCTGCGGGGTCGGCGTACCACCCTGGGCCCCTGGCCGTCATGGCTCCAAAGCTAGCCAGGGTCGGCAAGTCGACGCGTGATCAGTCTTCGGGGAGGCCCAGACTGAACGCGGCCTCGAGGTCGTGCTGGGAGTACGCACGGAACGCGATGTGGGTCTGCGTGGACAGGACGCCGGGTACCTTGTTGAGCCGGTCGGCCACCACATCGGCGATCTCGTCGTGCTGGCGGACGCGTACCAACGCGATGAGGTCGAGGTCGCCGGTCACGGAGTAGACCTCGCTCACTCCGTCGAGCGCGGCGATCCCTTCGGCCACCTCCGGGATCCGGTCGACATCTGCCTGGACGAACACGATCGCCGTGATCACGGTGTCTCCTTCGAAAGTGCGTCGTACCGGCCCGCATGAAGGGACCACTGATCCGAACCTATGGGATGCCGGGTCCCCATGCGCGAGGGGGAGGGCCGCCTACCGGGCGGGTTGGTGGGTGGTGCGTAGGTGCCTGGTGTCGTCGGACGGGACGCCGGTGTGCCCCGCGTACGCGGTGTCCAGCCATGCCGTGTGCCGCTGCGCCCCGTCGAGCGGGCAGCTCCACTCGCCGTCGAGCTCGACCAGCCGGATACCTGGCTGCTCCAGCCAGCGAAGGATGCGTTCGGTCTCCTCGACGGTAGCCGCGGGCGTGGGGGGCGGTGGCGGCTCGACGGTCTCGGCGGCGGAGGCGATGACGTCGATCGCCGCGCGCGCCGGCGTGCCCGGCGGGACGACGCCGGCGCTGGCGAGCCGTCCGTGGCGTACGACGTGGGCCTCCCAACCACCGTCGGCGGTGCGGAGAGCGGCGACGAGCTCGGGGCACCGGGCAAGCGCGCTCATGCGCTGGGTGCGGGCCGCAGCGCGCACGAATGCCGCCATCCGGTCGCGGTGCACGCTCGCCTCCTCGTACCTCGTCTGCGCGGCGAGCCGCTGGATCCGGCCGTTGACGGCCTCGATGACGTCGCGTGGGTCGGTGGCGATGGCAGCCTTGACCGCCTCGACGTGAGCCGCGTAGCCGGCGACGTCGACCTCGCCCACGCAGGGCGCGACGCAGCGGCCCATGTCGGCGAGTACGCAGGCCGAGCCGCCCCGGGGTGACCTGGACAGCTTCTGCGTGCACTGTCGGATCGGGAACGCCTCGTGCAGGGCCGCGACCGCCTGCTCGGCGACCTTGCGGGACCCGAACGGGCCGAGGTAGGTGGCCGAGTCGGCCTTGACGTCGCGGACGAGCGAAAGCCGAGGAAAGGGTTCGAGGGTGACCTTGAGCCAGCTGGCCCGCTCGGGGAACCGCGACCGGCGGTTGTAACGCGGCTTGTGCGCGGCGATGAGCCGGAGTTCACGGACCGCGGCCTCCAGCGACGTCGCGCACTCGATCGCGGTGACGTCGGTGGCGAGGCCGATCATCTCGCCGATCCGTGAACGCGTCTCGGAAGCGGTGAAGTAGCTGCGGACCCGGGTACGCAGGTCCTTCGACGTGCCGACGTAGAGCACCCGGCCATGGTCGTCGGTGAAGAGGTAGACGCCCGGAGCGTGGGGGAGCCGGTCGGCGAGGTACCGCTTGCGGCGCTGGGCTGGAGAGACCCGGGAGCTGAAGGTCGACAGCTCCTCGAGGGTCTGCACGCCGAGCGGCCCCAGGCGTTCGAAAAGTCCGTGCAGCACGTCGACGGTCGCGCGTGCGTCGGCGAGGGCCCGGTGGTTGGGCGTCGTCGCCGAACGGAAGTAGCGCGCGAGCGTGCTGAGCTTGCAGTTGGGCGTGTCGTCGCGGGTGAGGACCCGGCGGGCGAGGCGAGCGGTGTCCACGACGTCGAACGACGGCCACCAGAACCCGTGCCGGGTCGCGGCAGCGCGCAGGAACCCGACGTCGAACGGCGCGTTGTGGGCCACGAGGACACAGCCCTGCGCGAACTCGAGGAACGCCGGCAGCGCCTGGTCGACCGCGGGAGCGTCAGCGACCATCGCGTCGGTGATCCCGGTGAGGACGGCGATGAACGGCGGGATCGACCCGCCGGGGTTGACGAGGGTCTGGAACTCCCCGAGCACCTCGCCTGTCCTGACCTTGACCGCACCGATCTCTGTGATCTCGGAGCTGTCGGGTGCCCCGCCGGTCGTCTCGAGGTCGACAACGCAGAACGTCAGGTCGCGTAGCGGCGTGCCCAGTTCGTCGAAGCTCGCCTGCACCCCGACGGGTACCCGCGACTGGGTGCCCTGACCGGGCACCGCTCGGGTCGTCGAGGCGCCGCTGGTCGTTGGCTCGCTCGTCGGCTGGGCGGTCATGGCGGCGACGCTACGGGCGCACACCGACAGGATGGCCGTACGACGCGCCGCGTATGGGCATTCTGTCCGCACCCGCCCACCCGTCGGCCGAGCTCGACCGGCATATCCACCGCGGCCCTGCTTCGGCGCGCCAAGCCGCGCTCCTACGATCAGCGGGATGGACACCGCCGCCGACGCCGCGCAGCCCGACGACGACCACGGCGACCACGGCGACCACGGCGACCACGGCGACCGGGACCGGTCCGTGGCGGATGTGGCGGTGTTCGAGCAGCAGCGCTCACGAGTGTTCGGTCTGGCGTACCGCCTCCTCGGATCCGCGGCGGACGCGGAGGACATGGTCCAGGAGACCTTCCTGCGTTGGCTCGCAGCCGATCCGGGCACCGTCTCGGTACCCGAGGCCTGGCTGACCCGCGTGGTCACCAACCTCTGCCTGAACCGGCTCACCTCGGCCCGGGTCCAGCGCGAGCGCTATGTCGGGCCGTGGCTACCCGAACCGGTCCTCACCGGAGAAGGTGCCCTCGGTCCGATGGACACGGTGGAGCAACGGGAGTCGGTGTCGTTCGGTGTCCTGCTGCTCCTGGAGCGGTTGACGCCGCCCGAGCGGGCGGTCTTCGTCCTCAGGGCGGCGTTCGGGCACAGCCACCGGGAGATCGCCGCCGTCCTCGACATCGGCGAGGCGCACGCGCGCCAGTTGTACCACCGCGCGCGGGGACACGTCGGCGGCCACCGGCGGCGCTTCGCGGCGGATGCCGACGAACAGAGCCGGCTGGTCGAGCGCTTCTTCGCGGCCGCCGTCGATGGTGACATCGCCGGTCTCGAGCGACTGCTCGCCGAGGACGTCGTCTCGTGGGCCGACGGCGGCGGCCAGGTCACGGCCGCCCGCCGGCCGGTCAGTGGAAGGGATCGGGTCGTGCGCTACCTACTCGGCGTCGGCAGGCGACCCGAGGCGGCCGCAGCGAGGGTGGAGTTCCGCGAGGTCAACGCGACGGCCAGCGTCGTGATCCGACTCGACGGGTCCCCGGCCGCGGTCCTGGTGCCCGAGATCCGTGACGGGCGTGTCGCCGCCGTCCGCATCGTCGTCAGTCCCGCCAAGCTGGCCTTCGTCTCCGCGCAGCTGGCGTGAGGCCTGAGGATGTGAACATCCTCACGCCCTCCCGCTGTCACGGACTGGCCGGCTCGCCGGTTCAAGAGGCGCCCACCTCGAGGAGACGCATGACGCATCACATAGTGGTCCTGGGCGCCGGCTACGCGGGTCTCGCCGCCGCCACGGGCCTCGCCCGCCTGGTCCGCGGCACCGGTACGGGGGACGACGTCAAGGTGACGCTCGTCAACGCGACCGACCGGTTCGTCGAGCGGGTACGCCTGCACCAGGTCGCCACGGGCCAGCAACTGCCGGACCTGCCGCTGCCGGGCCTGCTCTCCGGCACCGGCGTCGATCTGGTCGTCGCACGGGTGAGCGCGGTCGACGTCGAACGTCGGCGGGTCCGCGTGGACGCGGCACCGGGCTCCCTCGCCTATGACACGCTCGTCTGCGCGTGGGGCAGTGGGGCGGACGTCGACAGCGTGCCGGGCGTCCGCGTGCATGCGTACACCCTCGCCGAGGCGGGCCAGGCCGAGCGCCTGCACGCCTGTGTGCGGGCGGTCCCGTCAGGAGGAGTCGTCGCAGTCGTCGGCGGCGGGCTCACCGGCATCGAGGCGGCCACCGAACTCGCCGAGGCGCACCCGCGACTCCGGGTCGAGCTGGTGACGGGGGAGCGGGTGGGTGGCTGGCTCTCCAAACGTGCCCGGCGTCACCTCCGCCGGGCGTTCGTCCGGATGGGGATCGGTGTCCACGAGGGTGCGCGCGTCACCGAGGTCGACGCCGGCGGGCTGCGGCTCGGTGACGGGGCGTTCCGCGGCGCCGCCGCGTGCGTCTGGGCCGCCGGGTTCCGCGTGCCCACCCTTGCCCGCGCCGCAGGGCTCGCAGTCGACGGGCGCGGCCGGATGCTCGTCGACAACACCCTGCGGTCGCTGTCGCATCCGGACGTGTACGGCATCGGCGACGTGGCGGCGGCTCCCACGCCAGACGGTTCGGAGAGCCGCATGTCGTGCCAGACCAGCCTGCCGATGGGGAGGTACGTCGCCGGTTCGATTGCGGCCACGCTCGAGGGGAGCGCGCCTAAACCGATCCGGATCCGCTACGTGTGGCAGAACATCAGCCTCGGCCGGCGTGACGGGGTGACGCAGTTCACGGGGCCGGACGACAGTCCGACCGGTGCGGTTCTCACCGGGCGGGTGTCCGCCGCGTTCAAAGAGGCCGTCACGCGTGGCACGGTCGTCGCACTCCGGCATCCCCGCCGGGACATCGGCCGGCGCGGTCACTGGCGGCGCCGGTCCTCATCCGACGGGATGTGGCCGCCGTCGCCGGACTCCGACGTCAGGCGTGGGTGATGCGGATCTTCGACTGTCCGTGCCGGCGTTTCTCCCAGTCGGCCATGAAGCGCGCCTTCAGGCCGTGGCGTTCGGCAAGCGTCACGAGCGTCTCGGTGCGGTAGTAGAAGTCCTCGCGGAGGACGTGGTGTTCCTCACCCTCGGTCCGGTCGAAGGTGAAGTCGAAGAAGCCGTTCGGTGCAAGGACCCGGCCGACGTGCGCGAAGCACTCCTCGATGACGTGGAGCGGGGAGTGCGAGAACACGCTGTGGGCGTGGACGACGTCGAAGTACGCATCCGGCAGGAAGGCGAAACGCAGGTCCCGCACCGGCGTCAGATGGGGAAGCTTGTCCCGCAGGCCGTAGCTCACCAACGTCTCCTGCGCGGCGACGAGGATGTCGGGGGAGATGTCGATGCCGTAGTAGTTGCCCGCGTCGAGGTAGTCGATGAAGAGCCGGCCTGCCCGCAGGTTGCCGCAGCCGATCTCGAGCATCCGGTGGTCGGGCTTGAACCCGTGCTCCACGAGGTAGTCGAACTGCATCTTTCCGAGTGCGAGCCAGCGGGCGTGTGACTTGCTGCCGACCGCGGCCTCGGCGCTGCGGGTGGCGTCGGACCGCATCACCCCGCGGTAGTAGGTCACGTGGTCGCGGCTACGCAGCCGCAGGATCAGGTCACGGGCCAGCCGGCGGGCGTACCCCGGCACCTTTGTCGGGTTTTGTACGGCATAGCGCACCTGGTAGAGCACGCTCGCGCGGTTCTTGGTCGTCACGCAGCCGAAGTTAACCACGCGGCGCGGACCGCTGCGTCGTCACATGGGCCATGTCGACGTTTCCGCGAGACGGTGCTTCCAGAGCGTGACGCCCGCGCCATCGGGATCCCAGCGATGGCAGAAGTCGAGCAGTTCGCGACAGCGGGCGATCATGGCCGCCTGTCGGGTGGCCCAGCCAGGCACGTCGCCGCCGTACGCCGAGAAGAACGCGTCGAGCAGGGGTACCCGGTCGGGCTGATGCGTACGCACGATCCACTCGCACCAGGCGAGGTCCTCGATCGGGTCGCCGGCGTGGGAGAACTCCCAGTCCAGGATCGCCGTCACCACAAACGTCTCCGGGTCGAACAGCAGGTTGTTGGGACCGTAGTCGCCGTGGACCAGAGGTCCCGGGACGACCTCGTGGAGGCGGCGGAGCGTGTCGCCGCAGGCGGCGAGGACAGCCGTCGCCGTGGCGCTGTCGACGTCTGGAGCCAGCAGCTCCTGCCCATGGACGCCCGGGAGGTGGCCCACTCGGACGGAAGTCGCGTCGCCGTCGATCAGGGGTGGTACGGGCAGCAGACCCGCGAGCCTTGTCAGCGCCGTGCGTTCCCGGTCTCGGCGCAGGTCGGCGTCAGGACCTGCGTACGTCTTCACCACGACCATGCCCTCGACACGGGTGAAGTTCGTGTAGCCGTGCGGTAGGCGCACGGGGTTCTGCTCCCCTGATCCCACCCCGGGCATTCTGCCTGGCCGATCTCGCCCTGGTGGAGGAGGCCGAAACCGCAGTGCGCTGGTCGGTGCTCTGTGGAACGCCAATTACGCTCGCAGCCGTGAGTACGGGACCAGCCGAGCCGGCAGGGTCGGGCGAAGGTGACCTGTCCCGGCCCTTGCCGGAACAGGTGCGCCAGCGCGTCGTCCTTCTCGCCTCCGACGCGCTCGGTGTGCTCCCCGCCGCTGCCGTACCTGCCTCGCTACGACCGTTCGCCCGCTTCAAGCCCGAACGCCGGGTCCGCCTGGCGGCGACACCGATCGCGGCCGCAGTCGATGCCGATCCGGCGTTCCGCGAACGTGTCGCCGCCCGCATCACCGAGGCTGTCCCGGACCTGGCGTCTGCGTTGCGCGAGGGACGCCGGCCCGGCGCCGTCGATCCGCTGGAGGCGGCCGCCGCGGCCTACCTGCTGCGCCCGGCCGGCTGGGCGGCGATCGTCGAGGAGGTCATCGACCATCTCGAACAGGAGAGCGCGACCCAGGCCGGGGAGCGGGAGGCCGGTCTTGCCGCCCGACTGCGCGACCAGCTCGCCGCGACACAGGCGAGTGCCCGCCAGGACCGGGAGCGCCTGCGGGCCGAGCTGGCGGCGCTGAAGGAGGAGAACACGACTCTGCGTCGTACGCTCCGGCACACCCGTGACCGGGTGAAGGAGGCCGAGGCGGAGGCGACGCGCAGCGCCGAACTCGCCGCGGAGGCGCGTGAACGGGCGACCGCGGACGTGGCGCGGATGGATGCGGAGGCCCGGCGGCTCCGGTCCCGGCTGGCGGAGGCGGAGTCGGCAGTCGAGTCGGCGCGGCGTACCAGCAGAGAGGATCGCGACCTGGCCGATGCTCGGCTCCGGCTGCTCCTCGACACCCTGGTCGACGCGGCGCAGGGGCTTCGCCGTGAGCTCGCCCTCCCACCACTGCGTTCCCGACCCGCCGACGCGGTGGCGGCCGCGACACCGGCGGCTGGCGGGCAGCTCGCGGGACCGGAGGACGTCGTACCACTCGAGTCGCTGCTGGCACTGCCTCAGGTGCACGTCATCGTCGACGGCTACAACGTGACCAAGACGGCCTGGCCGGCGCTGCCGCTCCAGACCCAGCGGACGAGGCTTCTCACGGCGCTCGGCGGCATCGTCGCCCAGACGGGTGCCGAGGTCACGTGCGTCTTCGACGGGGCGACGCTCGACACCCCACCTCAGCTGGCGGTGCCGCGCGGTGTGCGGGTGAGGTTCAGCCCGGCCGGGGTCACTGCCGATGACGTCATCCGTCAGCTCGCCGCCGCCGAGCCGGAAGGACGTCCCGTCGTCGTGGTGTCGAGTGACCGCGAGATCGCGGACGGCGTGCGGCGGAGCGGAGCCCGACCGGTGCGCGCCGACGCGTTGGTTCGTCTGCTCCAGCGGTGAGCCGGCGGTGAGCCGGCAGGACTGTCGGCGGGCGTGTCTAGCGTCGGTGTCATCGCGTGCGTGCCATGTCAGCGTGGCCGCTCACCAGGCATGACGGAGGACCGATGGACATCGACTGTGACCGTTGCACGATGCGAGGTCGAGGCTGCCACGACTGTGTGGTCACCGTGCTCCTCGGCGGCCCGCCGACCGAGACCGAGCGACCTCGCACGGGTACCGGCCTGCCTGACGGTGCGCTGTCGGTTGCCGGCCTGGCCGGTCTCGACGTGGGCCTGGCAGACGTCGACCTCGACGAAGCTGACCGGACGGCGTTGCGGGTGCTGGCCGATTCCGGCTTGGTGCCACCACTGCCGCGGAGCGCCACCATGGCCGTCACCGGTGATCGGGACCGTCGTCGCGCCTGACGGTGAGTGAGTGACAACATTATGCTGATCTTGTTACTCAATGTGATTGCCCTTACGCAGCGTGCTTCCGCGCGTCTTTTCTCATCCTGACAGCGACACGCCGCCGCGATTTGAAAGATCACGGACCGATCACTAAAGTCGCGCGCCAAGTGTCTGTCCGCTTTGAGCTGACCAGCCCGGTCGGCGCAGATGCTTCGCTTAGTCCCTGTTGGGCATGTATCTGACAGGGAACCGGGGACCCACCATGTACCCGGGGTGAATCGGAGTGCTCGGCCGCACACCAAGCAGCTGAGACCTTCGTAGGGCGACTTCCCGGCCCGAACCCGTCAGCTCACCCGGTAGGCGTCTGAGGAAGGAAGGGGCATCGCTTCTCGTGTCGAATCGCCGCAAGCGTCCCTCAGGGCGTGCGCTGCTCGCTCTCGGCACCGCCACCGCGGCCGTCATCGCGACGGTTCCCGGCTCCAGCTACGCCGAGCCTGCGCCCAGCATCAGCGAGGTCCGTGAGCAGGTCGCACAGCTGTACGAAGAAGCGGAGAAGGTCACCGAGGAGGCCAACGCGCTCGGCGACCAGATGAAGGTCATCGACCGTCGGGTCCGCGCGCTCAACGCCGATGTCTCCCGCCAGCAGAAGCGACTCAACGGACTTCGCGGCGACATCGGCCAGTTCGCCGCCGCCGAATACCGCACGGGTGGTCTCGACACCACCGTGCAACTTCTCGTGGCTGACGACCCCGACGAGTTCCTCGCCCAGATGAGCACCGCGAAGGCCTTCGCCGGCCAGCAGGGCGATCGGCTCCGCCAGCTCCAATCCGAGCAGAAGCGACTCGCCGAGCGGCAGGCGGCCCGGCAGGCCGAGCTCACCCGCTTCCGCGAAGCCAAGGAAGCAGCCAACTCCCGCCGCAAGATCGCCTCCAGCAAGGCAGCCAAGGCACAGTCCCTCCTCGACCGGCTCACCGCCGAGGAGCGCGAACGCCTCGCGGCCGCGGAGGAGCGCGAACGACTCGCCGACCGGTCCTCCCGAGGTGGCGACCGGATTCCCCCTCCGCCACCCGGTGGCACCCGCGGCGCCACCGCCCTCGCCTACGCCCGTCAGCAGGTCGGGGAAACCTACGTCTTCGGTGGCGACGGCCCCGACACCTGGGACTGCTCCGGGCTGACGATGGTCGCGTGGGAACAGGCCGGTGTCTCCCTCCCCCACTCGTCCCGGGAGCAATACGCCGTCTCGGCCAAGATTTCCCGTTCGGAGTTGCAGCCGGGCGATCTCGTCATCTACTACAGCGACATGCACCATGTGGCGATCTATGCCGGCGACGGCATGATTCTGCACGCGTCGAACCCCAGTGATGGCGTGAAGTACAGCGACATGGACGAAATGCCGTACGCCGGCGCGGTCCGGCCAGGTTAGTGACGGTCCGCACCACGTCGAACTCCGTCGACACGGCCTTGTGCCTGCCCATTCCCACGGAAGGGGTGGGGCCCAATTCCGTACGATGCGAGGGTGGCTGATGATCCTTCGCGGCACGCACGCAGGGTGGCCTCGACCCCTGGACGGGCCTTCGTCCAGTACTTCGTCGCTTTGGTTTGCGGCGGTCTGCTCGTGCTGGCTGTTTTTGTCACGGGCAGGTTTCTCCTCACCGGCGTCGCGATCCCGTCGGCAGCGACCGTTCGTTCGATCGAGGCGACACCCCGCGCGGAGGCCACCGACTCCGGTGTACCCACCGTTTCCAGTCGGGCCGGCAACCTCGCGGCCGCGAGGTACGACGTCGCCAGGGACCTGCTCCGCCGGCAGTCCGCCGCCTTGCGCAGCAGGGACAGGTCCGCCTATCTCGCCACGATCGACCCCCGCTCGCCCGACTACGCGAAGGTCGCGGCACGTACCTTCGACAATCTCGTCCGCATGGGTGCGAAGAACTTCCGGTTCGGCAGTCCCGCGGAGGATCCCGGTGCACTCACCCCCGAACGCCGGCGGGCGCTCGGGACGAGGGCGTGGGTCTCGGAGGTCGACACGACGTTCACCCTCACCGGTGCCGACCGCGAGCCGTGGACGTCGACGCTTCGCATGGTGTTCGTCGAACGGCAGGGGCGGACCTACGTCGCGGGTGACCGCGAGGGCGAGTCGTCGTCGGGTCCCACGCCGCTGTGGTTGACCGACAAGGTGACGGTCGTCCGTGGCGAGCACAGCCTGCTCATCGGCGTCGAGTCCAGGACCCGCCTCGAGCGCTACGCACGCACCGCTGACGAGGCCGTACCGCGAGTGACCAGGGTGTGGGGCGAGGACTGGGCACAGTACGTCGTCGTGATCGCACCCTCCACCCAGGTCCAGATGGAACGCGTCGTGGGCGTCGACGCGGAGAGCCAGGGCGCGGTCGCCGCCGTCACCACGTCCGTCGGTCGCACCTCGCCGACGGAGGCGTCGCACATCGTCATCAACCCCGCCACGTTCGACAAGATCGGCTCCCTCGGCAGGCTTGTCGTCCTCACGCACGAGACCACCCATGTCGCGGCGCAGGCGACGGTCAGCCACATGCCGGTCTGGTTGTCCGAAGGCTTCGCCGACTACGTGGGCTTCAACGAGGCCGGACTGTCCACGGCGGTCATCGCGCAGGAGTTCCTGTCCGAGGTGCGCGAGTCCGACGCACCCGACGATCTGCCGAGCACGTCCGACTTCGACCCGCGGGCGGACGAGCTCGACCAGGCGTACGAGGCCGCGTGGACGGCGTGCAGCTACATCGCCCAGCAGTGGGGCGAGGAGAAGCTGGTGGACTTCTACCAGGCGATGGACGGCATCACGACGAAGGCGGACGAGGAACGCGTCTATCGGAGCGTCCTGAACACCACGGAGGAGCGGTTCGTGGCTGGCTGGCGAGAGCACGTCCAGGTCACGAGTGTCGGCGGCTGAACGGCGAGCGGGCCAGACCGTCGCGGGGACGACGTGGAGGCAGGGGGAACGGCGGGTTAGGGAGAACGGCGACTTCGGGGGACGGGTCTGAGGATCCGGTGACACGGGGGAAGCATGCGCAGTGGGGGGATCGCACGACGGCCTGCCCTGATTGTGGCGGTGGTGCTGTGGGGATGTCTCGCGGTGGCCATCGCCCTGGCGACGCCGTGGCAGCCGTCCGGAGACGTAGTCGCGGCCTCGTCCTCGCCGCACGAGGTGGTGGCGGAGGACTTCACCTCGGGCGAGGTGGCGATCGGCAGCTGGCTCTCGCGGTCCGTGCGGTTGCCGGGCTACCTCATCACCGCGGCCGGCATGGTCACGGCGATGGTGCTGGGCTTCACCTCACTCGGTGCACGCCTGAGTGCGCGCGCCTTCCCGCGGGTGCGCGGGTGGTGCGCGCGGGTCGTCCTGGGTGCCCTGGTCGTGACCCTGGTGATCCGACTGGCGGTGGTGCCGTTCGAGGTCTGGCTGGAGGTGGCACGGCGTCGGTCGGGCGTGTCGACGCAGAGCTGGTGGGCGTGGGGTGCTGACCTGCTCGTCGGGTTCGTGGTGACGAGTACGGTCACGGCGGTTCTGCTCGTCGCTCTCGTGGGGCTGGCCCGCTGGTTTCCCCGCTGGTGGTGGGCACCCGCCGCGGCGGTGGCGACAGCGGCGGTTGTGCTGGGTTCGTACGTCTATCCGACGGTCGTCGAACCGCTCTACAACCGCTTCACGCCGATGGCGGACGGGCCGCTGCGCACCTCGCTGCTCCAGCTCGCCGAGCGCGACGGCGTGCGGGTGAGCGAGGTGTTCGTCGCCGATGCGTCAAGGCGTACGACGCGGCTCAATGCGTACGTCTCCGGGTTCGGGAGTACCTGGCATCTCGTCATCTACGACACGCTGCTCGTGGGGGCGCCGCCGGCACACGTCCGCCGGATCGTCGCCCACGAACTCGGCCACGCCAAGCGGCACGACGTCCTGCGTGGGACGCTCGTCGGGGCACTCGCTGTCGGATCCGCGGTCATCACTCTCGCGTTGGCTCTGGACAGTCGCCGGATCGGGCGGCGTGCGGGGGTGTCGTCGGTGACGGACCCGCGCGTGGTGGCGCTGGTGCTGGCGTTCGTGGCGGCGGGGACGCTGGTCGCCGCGCCGGTACAGAACCTCGTGTCACGGCGGATCGAGACGGCAGCGGACCTCCATGCCCTCGACCTCACCCGGGACCCGGCCGGATACGCCGAGACCCAGCGTTGGCTCGCGGTCACCAACCGCAGTGAGCTGCAGCCGAGTCCTCTCGTCACCGGCCTCTTCGCCACCCATCCGACGCCGCCGGAACGGATCGCGCTCGTGCGCTGGTGGGCGGCCAGGCAGGGTGCGCCGCCGGTTCCCGCCCTGGTCGCCGGTGAGGGATTGCCTGGCGGGTGATCTGTCCGGATAGGGTCGGTGGACGTGGCGCGCACTCTCGTCGTGACCAACGACTTCCCGACCCGGCAGGGCGGCATCGAGGCGTTCGTCCTCGCGCTGTGCCACCGGATGCCGCCCACCGAGGTGGTCGTCTACACCGCCGCGATGCCGGGAGACCGCGCCTACGACGCGGGTCTGCCGTTCCCGGTGGTCCGCGACCCGGGGCGCAGGTTGCTCCCGACGACCGCCGTAGCGAGGCGTACCCGCGAGGTGTTGCGCGCCGAGGGTTGTGACCGGGTGCTCTTCGGAGCGGCGGCACCGCTGGGTCTGCTCGCAGGCGGTCTGCGTGCGGCCGGTGCGCACCGCATCGTCGGGCTCACCCATGGCCACGAGACCTGGTGGGCCCGCGTGCCTGGAGCCCGGCAGGCACTGCGGCGGATCGGGCGTACGACCGACGCGCTCACCTATCTCGGGGACTACACGCGTGGTGCCATCGCGAGCGCCCTGGCGCCGGAGGACGCGCGGCGGATGGTGCGGCTGACTCCCGGTGTCGACACCGAGACGTTCGCTCCTGGCACCGGTGGCGAGGTCGTCCGCAAACGACTCGGCCTCTCCGCCGACCAGCCGGTGGTGGTGTGTGTCGCCCGGCTCACCGAACGCAAGGGCCAGGACACCCTGATCCGCGCATGGCCGCACGTGCTGCGGGACGTGCCCGGCGCCGCGCTCCTGGTGGTCGGGGACGGTCCGCATCGTGCCGCGCTCGAACGCCTCGCCGACGAAACCGGAGTACGCACGCACGTCGTCTTCACGGGCGCGGTGCCGTGGACGGACATCCCGCCGTACTTCGACGCGGGGAACGTCTTCGCGATGCCGTGTCGCACCCGGCTCGGTGGGCTGGAGCCCGAGGCGCTCGGCATCGTCTTCCTCGAGGCGCAGGCGAGCGGCCTGCCGGTGATCGTGGGGGATTCGGGCGGAGCGCCCGACGCTGTGGTGCACGGAGAGACGGGGTACGTCGTCGATCCGTACAACCCGGTCGCGGTCGCCGCCAAGGTGGCGGGACTGCTCGGCGACCCCCGGAAGGCGCGGGCGATGGGCGAACGCGGCCGCGTATGGGCACGCGAGAACTGGACGTGGGACGTGTCGGTGGCGAAGCTGCGCACGCTGCTGGGCTACCCTGCGGCGGGCTGAGCCCGTCTGATCGGACGGGCGCCGAGAGCGACGGAGGTGCGCGTGCCGCTCGTCGACATCGCCGACGACTCGTACGTCGTGGCGTCGCCGGGAGCGATCGCGGCCCGGCTGAAGGATCCGGCGTTCTGGCGTTCGTGCTGGCCCGACATCGCGCTGACGAGCTACCACGACCGCGACGCCGAAGGAATGCGGTGGTATGCCGCGGGTGCGGTCGTCGGTACGGCCGAACTGTGGCTGGAGCCCTGGCGCGACGGGACCCTGGTGCACGTCTTCCTGCGCGGTGATCCGCCGTCGAGGTTGTCCGCGCGGCGGCTGGATCGGCTGCGCCGTGCGCATGCCCTGGCGCTGAAAGCGGCCCTTTTCGCGGTCAAGGACGAGATGGAGGCCGACCGGGACCCGGGTACCAGACTGGCCGACCGGGTGGCACGCCTCGTGGCGCACCGCGCCACCGAACCGTCGCGGTCCGGAATCGCGCACCTGCTCGCGGAGCAGGCGGACGACGACACCGGGCCGTTCGACCTGGTGGACGTCGCCCGGCTCGACGGCGGGATCGCCACCGCGACCCACCTGCTGCGGGTGAGCGACAGGCAGGGACTGTGCCGCGACCTCGTCCTGAAGCGCTACCTTGCCGACGACGACACGGCCGCGCTCGAGTGGGAACGGTTGGGTTTCGCCCAGCGGTGCGGCGTGGCGACACCCGCGCCGGTGGGGGTGGACCTCGCCGGCCGCTGGTTCGGTACGCCCGCGCTGGTGATGACGGCACTCCGGGGCGCGATGTGCTACGACCCGGTGGATCCGAAAGCGTGGGTCGCCGCACTCGCCCGGGCGCTCGTCGCCATCCACCGGACCGATCTGTCGCCGCCGCTGCCGCCCGCCGTACGCCGCCCGCCGTCGTGGCGTTCGTTCGACCTGGCCGGCCTGCCGGAGAGCTGGCGTGGCGAGCGGAGCGACGGTGTCGCTCGGGTGGTCGACCGCCTGCGACTCCTCGGACCGGCCCAGCCAGAGGTGCTCTGCCACGGCGACTTCCATCCCGGCAACGTGCTGTTCGACGGCGATGCCGTCGTGGGTGTCGTCGATTGGAGCGGGGCCCGGATCGAACCGGCGGAGTCCGACGTCGCCAACTGCCGCGTCGAGCTGGCGCTGATCGGCGGCGACCTGCCGGACCTCTTCGCGGCGGACTACGCCGAGGCCCGCGGTCGGCCGCTCGAACACCTGCCCCTGTGGGACGCGCTGGCCGGGGCCGGGACGATGTCCTGGCTGCCGTACGCCGGAGAGACGGTCAACCAGGCCGGCGCCGAGATCACGAGGGAGCAGGCCCTGGTCCGGATCGAGCGGTTCGTCGACGACGCGCTGGCCAGGGGCGGTGCTGCGGCGCCGTAGCCGACCGACTCCGATGGGTGCCGGGGCGGCGCCAGTACGGGTGATCTGAGGGACAGAATCCACCGGTCACCGGCGCGTTGTCGGTACGAGCGTCCATACTGAGCGATGCGCCGGGAGGCGCCGGCCGTCCCTGGTCGGGCGTGGGCTCGATCGCGATCCGCGGCCGTCGGACGTGTCCGCACACCGATGTGCGGGATGGGAGCGTGAACCCATGACGGTTCTTCTCGCGATCGGCACCGGCAAGGGCCTGTTTCTCGCCCGCAGCGAGGGCCGGCGTCGCTGGGACATGACCGGTCCGCACTTCTCGATGACGGCGGTCTACGCGGTCGGCCTCGACACCCGGCGTGAGCGGCCGCGGGTCCTGGCGGGCGTCACAAACCCGCACTTCGGCCCGACGGTCGCCAGGAGTGACGATCTGGGCGCGACGTGGGACGAGCCGGAGGAGGCACCGATCGCGTTCCCCACCGACACCGGGGAAGCGCTCGAACGCGTCTGGCAGCTCGCGCCCGGCCCGGCCGACCAACCGGACATCATCTATGCCGGCGTGGAGCCGTCGGCGCTGTTCCGCTCCTCTGACGGTGGGCGCACCTTCGAACTGGTGCGCGGGCTGTGGGACCACCCGCACCGGCCCACCTGGGAGCCTGGTGGCGGTGGCAAGGCCATCCACACGGTCCTGCCGCACCCCACCGACCATGACCAGCTGCTGATCGCGATGTCGGCCGGCGGGGTCTACCGCACCGACGACGGTGGCAAGAGCTGGACCGCGAGCAACACCGGAATCCGGGCTTACTTCCTGCCCGACAACGAATACCCCGACTACGGCCAGTGTGTGCACAAGGTCGCGCGGAACGCGCGCCAGCCTGAGCAGCTGTTCGCGCAGAACCATCACGGCGTCTACCGTTCCGACGACGGTGGAGCCACCTGGTCCTCGATCGCCGAGGGACTGCCGAGCGACTTCGGCTTCCCGATGGTGGCCCACCCGCAGCGGTCCGGCGTGATCTACAACTTCCCCCTGACCGCGGACGGGCGACGGTTCCCGACCGAGGAGCGCTTCCGGGTCTTCCGCAGCGAGGACGCTGGTGCGTCCTGGACCCCGCTCTCGGCCGGCCTGCCGGCGGAGGCCTTCTACGCGAGCGTCCTACGGGACGCGATGGCCTGCGACGACGCGGATCCGGCCGGCGTCTACGTCGGGTCCCGCAACGGCGAGGTCTATGCCAGCGCCGACGAGGGCGAACACTGGCAGCTGGTCGCCTCCCACCTGCCAGACGTCCTCTGCGTCCGCGCGGCCCTGGTGGCGTAGGGCCTGGTTGCCATGCTGGGGCAGGGTTGCGTCGTGAATGAGGTGGGAGTGAGTACGCAGAAGCGGGTGACGGTCCTGGTCCCGAGCATGCTGCGCGGCGACTGCGACGGCGCGAGCCGGATAAACCTCGACGTCGACCAGCCGGCGACGCTGGGCGACCTGCTCGCCGCACTCGCCGACCGACATCCTCGGCTCGAACGCCGGGTGCGCGACGAGCAGGGCGGGCTCCGGCGCTATGTCAACGTCTACGTCGACGGCGAGGAGTCTCGGCGACGTGACGGACTGGCGACGCCACTGCGTGACGGCTCGGAGGTCCACATCGTCCCCTCCGTCGCCGGCGGTTGAGTTCGCTCGTCACGACTGACGCCGGTGGGTGAGTACTGACCATCACGACTGGCGCGGGTGCGTGCGGCGGAGTGGGATGTTGGCGAGGGTCGGGGGAGTGCGGGTGAGGTCAAGCACCTCGCCGTCGCACAGGTGGTAGATGCCCGGCGCGTGGTAGTCGAGGCGGCGGCTCAGGTCGCCGATCGTCAGGAACGAGGCGCCATCCGCACCGCGGAGTACGACGGTGGCGACCGAGACTCCGTTCATCGTGAGGGCGTACTCGCCGTGCCATTGCGGATCCGGGCCCGGCCCGGCAGGAGGTCGACGGCTCACCGGGTCGTTCCGGTAGTACGTGGTGCCGTCGTCGATGCATTGCAGGTAACCGTATTCGCCGTCGTCGAGGAGCCGGAAACGCTGACGGGGGCTGTCCTCCTGGACGCACCTGTCCCTTCCCACCACGCGCAGGGGCTTCTTCTCACCACCCACGTCCTGCCACACCTGCGTACCGTCGTGGACGAGCGTCATGGTTTCTCGCCCGACGTATTCACCGGCGAAACGGGCCAGGTCGTCAGGCGTCACTGCCACGGCCGGTGGCACCGGCTCCGGGGCCGCCGCCGGAACGTCGACGAGGGAGCGAATCACCCGTTCGCCGAGCGTCAGCGGCAGCCGCTGGTCGAGTGAGTTGGTGAGGACGACAATCCCGAGGCCGGCGCTCGGTACCCACGCCAGGATGCACTGGAAGCCGAATCCGCTACCTCCGTGGTTGTAGGCGAGGACCCCGGGATCCCAGGTGCCGAAGTCGACGCCGAGCCCGTACCCGCTTCGCTGGCCCGGCGCCGGGAACGGGATCCGGTACATCTCGCCCAGCAGATCCGGGTCGAGGAGCTGCTCGCCGGTGCGAAGGTGGAACCGGACGTAGCGCAGGGCGTCGTCGACGCTTGCGTACAGCCCTGCGGCCGGGACCATCGGGACCCGCAGCGGGAGGCGCCGGACTCGTGCCGAGTGGCCGATCGCCCGGTCGGTCTCGCGGGCGATCACCCGGTGGTCGAAGGTCGTACGCAGCAGTCCGAGTGGCACGAGCAGGTTCCGGCGTACGAACTCGTGGAACGCAAGCCCGCTTCGTCGCTGGAGAATGTAGCCGGCCAGATCGATGCCCAGGTTGGAGTATTCGTAGTGGTGACCAACCGGAAAACGGAGCCAGGTGTCGCTGATGCTGCGGCAGTGGGCGGGGAAGGACGCCTTGCCGGCAAGGAAGTTCGACCCGACCGGCGCTTCGTGGGTGAAGCCGGCGGTGTGACTGAGCAGGTGCCGCAGGGTCATCCGGCGTTCGGGTGCGGTCTCGAAGCGACTCCGGACGGTGAACTCCGGCAGGTAGGTCGTGATCGGCTCGTCGAGGTCGACCAACCCGTCCTGGACGGCGACCATGACCGCCGTTGCGGTGTACATCTTGGACGTGGACTGGACGCTGAACATCGTGGACGTACTGACGGGCTGGTCACCGCCGGCCCTCGTCGTCCCGAACCCCGCCGACCACAACCGCTTCGACGCGTCGCAGATCCCGATCGCCAGACCCGGGATCTGGTGCTCGACGAGCAGGTCGGGAATCTCCTGACGCAGCTCTTCGACGATCGCCGTCACATCGGCCATGTGTGCCTCCCACCCCAGCTTGTGGGAGGTTCGTCGGTCTCTATGCCGCCGGGCCCCTCACAACGCGGCCATCAGAGTAGCCGTCGGCCGCGATGATCGCGCCCCGGCGGAGTGCGGAAGCCGCCTCCTGTGCGGCGATCTGGTGTTCTCCGGGCACGGTCTGCACCTGATCGAGCAGTTCGGCCACCTGGCGTACCTCGCGGACGACATCGCCGACCGGGACACCGCTGCCGGCGAGTGCGACGTCGAGCGCGGCGCCCCCGGCCCACCGGTGGAGTGGTACGCCGAGAGCGGGTTCGGGATGCGGCGTCGGCGGCAGCCCGCAGGCCACCTCGTCGGCCTGGACCGATCGGGTCACGTCACGGACGGCCGCCCACCGGTGGGCGAGTTCGGGCGTGGCGAGCCCGGTCGAGGGCGGGGCGCCGAGGCGGCTTCGCACCGTGAACCATGAGGTCGCCGACGCGAGCGACGGCGGATCGAGCCCGGCCATGATCCCGGCGGCGAGGCACTCGGCGAGGAGCAAGCCGGACGGGTGGAACAGCCGACGTACGGCCTGGCCCGATGCTGTCAATGTCCAGTTGGCAAGGTGGCCACGGCGTTCGAGGAGGCGCACCATGCGGTCCAGTTCGCTGCGTACACCTGTGGCGTTCTCCGTCAGGAGGGTCTCGAGCTGGCCGACCGACTCGACCAGCCGACGGCGCCGCGCTCCCGACGTTCGGCGGGTCGGGCGACCGCGCCGCCCCACCGCGTCCGCGGCCGCGGCCCTCTTCCCGGTCGCTGCTGGAGCGGGCTCCCACTCCTCGGAGGGTAGGTCGAGTCGCGCGAGGGTATCGGCGGCGCGCTTGGCGTGGCCGCGCCGGGTCGGTTCCCATGCGGGCAGCTCGACCCGCGCGACGACGGTTGGTCGTCCGCGCAGGGTGGACGGGGTGAGCTGAACCCGCCGACCGTTCGCCCTGATGGCCTCCACGCAGGTCGTTCCTCGCTTCGTCCCCACCGCGAGGACGACTGCCGGGCCGTGCGCCGGACGGCCGCCGTCGACCACGACGTCGCCCGGCTCGACGGCGGCCAGGTCCGCGTCGAGAACCTCACGCCGATCCGCTGCCGTGGACGTCACGGAGTCCTCACCGGCGTCGACCTCGGACTCGTCGGAGGGCTCGAGCGCGGCGAGTTCGTCGAGTTCGGCGAGTTCGGCGCGGCGCTCCGTGAGGTCGGACCGCAGCACCTCCGCGTGGTCGAGCGCGCGGTGGTGTCGCAGCGAGGACTCGACTGCGGCCACCGCCTCGGCAGGCGAGCCGGTACGCACGAGATTGGCGGCCATGGCGGGCGTCACCCGGAACGCCGAGCGGATCGACGCGAGATGCCCGCCGGCCAGGGCCGCGACGCGATGGAACGGCACGTGCGGCGACCACGGCACCACGACGTGACCCGTCTCGTCGATACCCCGCCGCCCCGCCCGCCCGGCGAGCTGCGAGAACTCGCCCGCGGCGAGCAACTCGCCACTTGCCCGGACGACCCGGTCGATCACGACGGTCCTCGCCGGCAGGTTGACCCCCAACGCGAGCGTCTCGGTCGCGAACGCGACCTTCACCAGCCCCTGCGCGAAAGCGGCCTCCACGACCTCCCGCTGGACCGGCGCCAGCCCGCCATGGTGGGCGGCGACGCCCGCCTCGAGCGCCTGTTGCCACCCTCCGGCGCCGATCGCCCGGAGCTCGCCAGCCGACAGCGGCACCAGGGCCTCGCCGACCAGGGAACGGATCCGTACCCGCTCGGACTCGCTGGTGAGCCGCACGCCCTCGTCGACGCATCCCGAGACCGCCTCGTCACAACCGCCGCGGGAGAGAACGAACCAGATGGCCGGCACCAGGTCGTTCGCCTGCAGATGCGCGATCAGGTCTCCGCGCTCCGGCGGCACCGGCCGGTCCCGGTCCCGGACGCGGAGCCCTTCGCCGCGGGTGTCCCTGCGGGCGCCGTCGAGGAGCTCCGCCGTCGTGTTCACCCGCCCGTCGACGTACATCGGCAGCAGGAGCGGTGCCGCGCGGCGGAGGTTGCCCACAGCGTAGAGGTGGTTGAGCGTGACCGGCCGATGCGCCGCGACGACCAGTTCGGTCGGGCCGTGCACCTGCGCCAGCCACGCGTGCACCGCCTCGACGTCGGGAATCGTCGCCGACAGGCACACCAGCGGGACGTGGGAGGGCGTGTGGATCACGATCTCTTCCCAGGCCGCGCCACGCTCGATGTCCTGCAGGTAGTGGAACTCGTCGAGGATCACCGCGCCCAACGTCGACAACGCAGTGGCGTGGTCGTAGAGCATCGCCCGCAACACCTCGGTCGTGACGACCAGCGCAGGGGCGTCCGGGTTGACGACCCGGTCACCGGTGATGAGGCCAACCCGGTCCGGGCCGAGGCGGGCGGCGAGATCGCGGTGCTTCTGGTTGCTGAGGGCCTTCAGCGGCGTGGTGTAGACGGCCCTGGTGCCGGCGGCCAGAGTGCGGGCCACCGCATAGTCGGCGACGAACGTCTTACCCGCGCCGGTGGGTGCCATGACGAGCACCGAACGCCCGTCGTCGAGCGCGGCCATGGCCTGGAGTTGGAAGGGATCGGGACGAACGTCGAGCGCGTCGAGGAACGCGGCACGGACATGGGGGGACAAGCGGACCTCCGCGAAGCTGGAGTAGCCGCCGCCCGCCTCAGCTTGGCGCGGGTGTGGTCAGAGGGTGCTGAGCAGGCTCAGCGAGAGGCTCGGGGCGGCGGCGTGGGCACGATCATCCTCGGCAGGTTCAACGCGGCGCACCCCCTCTCCCTGCATGCGTGTACGTGCGTCCATGTGGACGGCCTGGTTCTGGTTCGGTCAGCCTGCCCGCGGCCGGATCGCGCGTCAAGTGCGATTGCGGGAGCCTCGCGCGCCCGTGCCGGGACCTACGATCCGAGGGCGCTCGCTGCGACGCGGAGATCGGCGACGAGCCCGGCGTAGACCTCCTCGCGGTCCTCGGCCCGCAGCGCCGCGGACGGATGGATCGTCGCGAGCACCCGCGGCTCCGGGCCTCTCCCGCGGCCGGCGCGTCCGGCGCGGGCGGCCGACGGACCGGCAGGCTCGGAGAGGTCCGGCCAGGGCGGGAGCTTGCCGCGGTCGACGGTGACCTTGAAGTCCGTTCCCAGTACCGCCTTGGACGCAGTCGCTCCCAGACAGATCAGCAGTTCGGGATCGACCACCTGGAGCTCCGCGACGAGCCACGGCCGGCACGCGACGATCTCGGTCCGTGTCGGCGTCTTGTGCAGCCGGCGCTTACCGCGCTCCGCTCGGGTGAACTTGAAGTGCTTGACGGCGTTCGTGACATACGTACGGTCCCGGTCGATGCCGGCATCCTCCAGCGCCCGGTCGAGCACCCGGCCCGCCGGGCCGACGAACGGCTGTCCCTGCCGGTCTTCCTGGTCGCCGGGAATCTCACCCACCAGCACCACGCGGGCGTCCGGATCACCGTCGCCGAAGACGGTCTGGGTCGCTTCCCTGTAGAGGTCGCAACCTTGGCAGGACCTGGCCGCCCGTTTCAGCTCCTCGAGGTCGGCGTCGGCGGGCACGAACTCCGCGGCGGTCCGCTTCGGCGTACGAGCCATGCGTCCACACCTACCCGGCCAGGAGTCGGCCAGTCGTGGCAACCCGTCCACACCGCGGGAGCTGGACCCGGCGGACCGTCCTTCATGATCAAGAGGCGGCAAACTGGCAACTGCGGGACCGCTTTCCCCGGTTTCCTGCCTCTTGATCATGAACCGTGGCCTGACCCCGAAGGCATCGGCCGGCGCAGGTATCTGGCGCTCCGCCGGCGAGTCCGAGGGCCGATGGAGGACAGCCGCCAGCGGCGACTGGCGAGGCACGCGAACGCGCGCGGATACGCTGGCCAGGTCGTGAGTACGGCACGAATCAGCAGGAGGCGGCGCATGCCCGGATCACAGCAACGAGGCGCGGCGAACCGGATGGCCTCGGCGGCATCGGCGTTCCTCACCTCGCTCGACCCCGAGCAGCGGTCGCAGGCGACGGCGGCGTTCGACACCGATGACCACCGCGCGTGGACCTATCTGCCCGGACCGCGCCCTGGACTCGCGCTCGCCGACATGACCGAGCGCCAGCGCGAACTCGCCCTGGCGCTGCTGGAGACCGGTTTCAGCGCGCGCGGGCTCGGTGAAGCGCAGGCGATCATGGCCCTCGAGTCGATCCTGCGTGACATCGAACGCGAGGTCGACAACGCGATGTGGCTGCAGCGCAACCCCGTGGCGTACTGGGTCCGCGTCCTCGGCGATCCGACCGGCACGCGACCCTGGGCGTGGCGGGTCAACGGCCACCATCTGGCCGCGCACCTCACGGTGGTGGGTGACGCCGTAGCCGCCACTCCGCAGTTCTTCGGCGCCAACCCCGCCGTGGTCCCGAGCGGGCCGCACGCCGGTCTTCGTACCCTCGCCGACGCGGAGGACCTCGGCCGTGCGGTCCTGGGTGCTATGGACGCGGAGCGCCGTACGGTCGCGATCGTCGACCAGTTGGCGCCGGACGACATCCTCACTCGGCGTGATCCGGTGGCGGACCCGAGCGTGATCACCCGCGGACTTGCGTACTCCGACATGGATGCCGACCAACAGGAGCACCTCACCAAGCTCGTCCGCCACTACTTCGACCGGGTGCCTCCCGAGCTGGGGGAGACCGCCTGGCTGGAGGCGGTCGACACCGGGCTCGAGCAGGTGACGTTCAGCTGGGCGGGGTCGGAGCAGCGCGGTGAGGGCCACTACTACGCGGTCGTCGGCCCGACGTTCCTGGTGGAGTACGACAACACCCAGAACGACGCCAACCACATCCATTCGGTCTGGCGGGACCTGCGCCGAGACTGGGGCGAGGACCTGCTCGCGGCCCATTACGCGGCGCATCACGGCTGAGCGCTCCGCGCGCCAGCGGGTAATTGGCTGGCACGAGAGCACGCCGTCTCACCAGACTGGGCTCGCGTGGGGCACATCGAGCTCGCCGACATCCGCTACCAGCTCCCGGACGGCAGGGCGCTTCTGACCGACGTCGACCTCCGCGTCGGCGACGGTGCCAAGGTCGCGCTGATCGGCGCCAACGGCTGCGGCAAGACGACGCTGCTCCGCATCATCGCCGGAGAGCTCGAACCGGCGTCGGGCACGGTGACGCGCAGCGGCGGCCTGGGTGTGATGCCGCAGTTCATCGGCACCGGCAAGGGTGCCGCGACCGTCAGCGACCTGCTGCTCTCGGTCGCTCAAGACCGGGTGCGCGCCGCCGCGGCGGCCCTCGACGCTGCCGAGCTGGCGATGATGGACCGCGACGACGAGCGCACCCAGCTCGCCTACGCCACGGCCCTCGCGGAGTGGTCCGACGCTGGCGGCTACGACGCCGAGGTCGTCTGGGACACCTGCTGCACCGAGGCCATCGGACTGCCGTACGAACGGTTGCGAAATCGCGACGTCACCACCCTGTCCGGAGGCGAACAGAAGAAGCTCGTCCTGCAGGCCCTGCTGCGTGGGCCGGAACAGGTGCTGGTCCTCGACGAGCCCGACAACTACCTCGACGTCCCCGGCAAGCGCTGGCTGGAGCAGCGGATCGTCGAGTCACCGAAGACCATCCTCTACGTCTCCCACGACCGTGAGCTGCTGGCGGCGACCGCCGGCCGGATCGTGACGTTGGAAGGCGGTACGAACGGCAACACGGCGTGGGTGCATGGCGGCGGCTTCGCTTCCTACCACGAGGCCCGCCTCGACCGGCACGCGCGGTTCGAGGAACTCCGTCGCCGGTGGGACGAGGAGCGCGCGAAGCTCCAGGCGCTGGTCGACATGCTCCGCCTCGCGAAGTCGAACAAGACGCGGGTGGCGGTGAACCGCCTTGAGCGGTTCGAGGCGGCCGGGCCACCACCGGAGCCGCCGCGGAAGCAGCAGATCCGGATGCGGCTGGCCGGTGGGCGTACCGGCGTACGGGCCGTGACCTGTCGTGGGCTCGCCCTGCGCGGATTGACCGAGCCGTTCGACCTGGAGGTGTTCTACGGCGAGCGGCTGGCCGTGCTCGGCGCGAACGGGACCGGCAAGTCGCACTTTCTCCGGCTGCTCGCCGGCTGGCCGACGCTCGACACGGTGGCGTACGAAGGAGAGTGGAAGCTCGGCGCCCGCGTGGTGCCCGGGCACTTCTCACAGACGCACGAGCGACCCGACCTCGCCGGGCGAAGGTTGCTCGACATCCTCTGGGAGGACTGCGCGCTCCAGGTCGACCAGGCGGCGCCGATGCTGCACCGGTACGAACTCACCGGCGCACGGGACCAACGTTTCGAAACTCTCTCCGGTGGCCAGCAGGCGAGATTTCAGATCCTGCTGCTCGAGACCGGCGATGCCGGTACGCGGCGGGATCCGGCCACGATGCTGGTTCTCGACGAACCCACCGACAACCTCGACGTCGCGTCGGCGGAGGCGCTGGAGGCCGCGCTGGACGAGTTCGACGGCACGGTGGTGGCGGTGACGCATGACCGTTGGTTCGTCCGTTCGTTCGACCGGTTTGTGACCTTCTCCGCCGAAGGACAGGTGTGCGAGGTCCCTGAGCCGGTGTGGGACCGCTGACCGCGCGATCTCCGGTAAGTTGGTGAACCCAGCAGGAAAGCGCCGTCCAACAGCACACCGGTAGGTAGTAGAGGGGCAGGGCGCAGTGCCAGATCAGACGAGTTCGAGCGTCACGATCGTCGCGGAGCCAGCAAAGATCATGTCGGTCATCGCTGACTTCGAGGCCTACCCGAGTTGGGCCGCGGCGGTGAAGGAGGTCGAGGTCCGTGCGGTCCATCCCGATGGCCGCGCCGACCAGGTTCACTTCGTGCTCAACGCCGGAGCGATCAAGGACGACTACACCCTCTCCTACGCGTGGGACGGCGACCGCGAGGTGCGCTGGTCGCTCGTCGAGGCGAAGGTCGTGAAATCGCTCGACGGTTCCTACACCCTGCGGGACAAGGGGCGCGGCAACACCGAGGTCACCTACCAGCTCGCGGTCGACGTCACGTTCCCGATGATCGGTCTGATCAAGCGCAAGGCGGAGAAGGTCATCATCGACACCGCGTTGAAAGAGTTGAAGAAGAAGGTCGAGCAGGGCTGACGGCGTCGCGTGTTCGCTGGGCGCCGCACGGTGCGTTGCACCGGATTGGGTAGCCTCGGCCGGGGCAATGGAATGGCCGGCCGACCGGTTGGTCAGCAGGTGGAAGCCCGAATCCCGGATGCCGCCGAGACGGTCGGTTCGGGACATTGACGCGTGAGAAGGGCAGGGCGTCGTGGGTGAGTCGCGGCTGACCATCGGTGTCGACGTGGGTGGCACCAAGATCGCTGCCGGCCTGGTCGACGAGGCTGGCGCCATTGTCGCCGAGGCCCGGAAGGAGACCCCGGCAACGAGCCCGCAGGAGATCGTCGCCGCGATCGTGGACGTTGTTGCCGAGCTCCGGGCGGACCACGACGCCGAGGCGATCGGGGTCGGCGCGGCCGGCTTCGTCGACGCGAGCCGCTCGACGGTCCTGTTCGCCCCCAACCTCGCGCTGCGCGACGAGCCGCTCAAGGAGGCGGTCGAGAAGCGCACGTCGCTTCCGGTCGTGGTGGAGAACGATGCCAACGCGGCGGCCTGGGCGGAGTTCCAGTTCGGCGCGGGCCGCGACGTCGACGACATGATCCTGTTGACGATCGGCACCGGGCTCGGCGGCGGGTTGGTCCTGTCCGGTGAGCTCTACCGGGGCGCCTTCGGCGTCGGTGGCGAGGTCGGCCACCTTCGGGTCGTCCCCGGCGGGTACCTCTGCGGTTGCGGCAACAAAGGCTGCTGGGAGCAGTACGCAAGCGGCAGTGCTCTGGTGCGGGAGGCACGCGAGTTCGCCCGTTCGAGCCCACCGCAGGCCGCCCGCCTCCTCGAGCTTGCCGACGGTCAGGCGGACCGGATCGAGGGACCGATGGTGAGCACTGCCGCGGCCGAGGGCGATGTGGCGGCCCGTGAGCTTCTCGAGGACCTCGGCCGCTGGCTCGGCGAAGGGATCGCTTCCCTGGCCGCGGTGCTCGACCCGGCGGCCGTCGTGGTGGGCGGTGGCGTCTCCGAGGCCGGTGACCTGCTGCTGGAACCCGCGCGCCAGTCGTTCGGACGCCAGCTCACCGCGCGGGGCCATCGTCCCGTCCTCGAGATCCGGCTGGCGACGCTCGGCAACGAAGCGGGCATCATCGGTGCCGCCGACCTGGCGCGGCGGCGCTGATGGCGTTCATCCACGCGCTCACGATCGGGGTCGACATCGGGGGTACGAAGGTCGCCGCGGGGGTGGTCGATCCTGAGGGGAACGTCCTCGAACGTCTTCGTCGAGACACGCCCTCGACCAGCCCGAGAGCGACCGAGGACACCATCGCGACCGTCGTGGCCGAGCTCCGCGACAGGCACGAGGTGACCGCCGTCGGCATCGGTGCAGCTGGCTGGATCGACGTCACCGGCTCGTCCGTGCTGTTCTCACCCCACCTCGCCTGGCGGCACGAGCCGCTGCGAGATGCCGTCCGCCGACGGATCCGGCTGCCGGTGGTCATCGAGAACGACGCCAACGCCGCCGCGTGGGCGGAATGGCGCTTCGGGGCCGGCCAGGGCGAGAGCCACCTGGTCTGTGTGACGCTCGGCACCGGGATCGGCGGCGCCGTGATCACCGATGGCGTGATGCTGCGCGGGAAGTACGGCGTCGCGGGGGAGTTCGGCCACATGACCGTCGTCCCCGGTGGTCATCGGTGCGAGTGCGGCAACCGCGGCTGCTGGGAGCAGTACGCCAGTGGCAACTCCCTCGTGCGCGAGGCGCGTGAGCTGGCGGCGTCCGGGTCGCCGGTGGCGCAGAACCTGCTGGACCGGGTGGGTGGTGATCCAGGCCGGATCACCGGGCCGTCGATCACCGAGGCGGCCAAGGACGGCGACCCGGTGGCGGTGGAGCTGTTCGAGGAGGTCGGCCGCTGGCTGGGAGTCGGTCTGGCCAACATCGCGGCTGCCTTCGACCCGGGCACGTTCGTCGTCGGCGGGGGAGTGTCGCAGGCAGGCGAGTTGTTCCTCGGTCCGGCGCGGGACACGTTCCGTCGGACGCTGACCGGGCGTGGTTTCCGTCCGGAGGCGCAGATCCTGCGGGCCGCTCTGGGCAACGACGCCGGGATGGTCGGTGCGGCTGACCTGGCCCGGGAGAACATCCGGTTGTTCCGCCGCCGCCGCACCCGCCGACCGGCCCACGAACGCCTCCGCGCCCGCGTCGACCGCCTCTCCGACCTGTAGCGGGTTTCCCGTTCACCGCGCGCGCTTGGGTCAGCGCTCGATGAGGGTGAGCTCGAACGAATAGCGCGAGGCGCGGTAGAGATGCGAGCCGAACTCCACCGCGCGGCCCACGTCGTCGTACGCCGTCCTGGTCATGGTGAGCAGGGCCGCACCCTTGGGCTCGCGGAGGTCCTTCGCCTGGGTGGCGGTGGCGGGACGGGCGCCGATTGTCTGCCGGGCGACGCGGAGCTGGACGCCGGCCGTACGCAGGACTTCGTACAGCCCGCGCTCTTCCAGGGTGGCCGCCGTGATCTTCACCAGGTCCTCGGGCAGGTAGTTGGTCATCAGTGCGAGTGGTTCGCCCCGGGCGCAGCGCAGCCGCCGGATCCGCAGCACGGAAGATCCGGCCGCCAGACCGAGGGCGCTCGCGACCTTCTCAGGTGCCGCGACGACGCGAAGGTCCCGCACGGTCGTGGAGGGTTCCTGACCGGCCCGGGCGAGGTCGTCGTGGAGGCTGGACAGCTCGATCGATCGGCGTACCTGCGACTGCACCACCTGCGTGCCCACGCCGCGTTTGCGGACCAGCAGCCCCTTGTCGACGAGGTGGCGGATGGCCTGGCGCATGGTCGGGCGGGAGAGCGAGAGCTGATCGGCGAGAACGATCTCGTTGGGTAGCCGGGCACCGGGGGCGAGCGTGCCGGCGACGATCGACTGCTCGATCTGCTGGGCGACCTGGAAGTAGAGCGGCACCGGGCTGCGCCGGTCGACCGTCACGGCGAGTGGGGTCACGCCCGGCTCCTCCCTCGTCCGGCGTACGGCATGGTCAGCCGGATCGAAGTCCGGACCAGCACCAGTGTGCCGCATGCAGCTGCGGACAGCCTAACGTCAGAATGTCCTTACAAACTGTTGACAGGTCAGTATTGCTGGAGAAAACTCGGCCGGGATGTCCGTCGGGCGAGGAGAATTCCTCGCACACGACGACGGCAGGCACCCGAGGCGGGAGGCTGGATGCGAATCGGGTTGATCGGGGTGGGCCGGATCGGATCCCTGCATGCCCAGACCCTTCACGACCTCGAGATCGTGGAGTCGGTGTTCCTGGCCGACGCCGACGTGGCCCGCGCGCACGAGACCGCCGAGAAGCTGGGCATCGCTGCTGCCGGCAGCGTTGCGGAGCTCTTCGCGAGCCGGCCCGACGGCGTGGTGATCGCCGCCGCGACGCAGGCGCATGCCGAGCTCGTCCACCTGGCCGCCGCGGCCGGGGTGCCGGCGTTCTGCGAGAAGCCACTGGCGTCGGACCTCGCGGGCACCCATGAGACGTTGGCCACGGTGGCGGCCGCGGGAATCCCGCTCCAGATGGGGTTCCAGCGGCGGTTCGACGCGGGCTACGCGGCCGCGCGGGAGGCTCTGGCCGCCGGCGAGCTCGGTCGGCTGCATGCGGTCTGGGCGTGCACGCTCGACCCCGCGCCGCCGCACTCGTCGTACATCCCTGCCTCCGGAGGGATCTTCGCCGACTGCAGTGTCCACGACATCGACGCAGTGCGCTGGGTAACCGGACACGAGGTCGTCGAGGTGATGGCGACCGGTGCCAACCGGGGTGCGGACTTCTTCGCCGAGGCGGGCGATGTCGACACTGCCAACGCGCTCCTGACGCTCGACGACGGCACCCTGGTCGCGCTGGCGGCGTCGCGTTACAACGGCTCGGGCTACGACGTACGCCTGGAGCTGCACGGCTCGCAGCGGACCGTCATCGCCGGCCTGGACGAGCGGTTGCCGGCGTGGTCGGCCGAGCCCGGTGTGACGTGGCCCGGCGGTCCGGCGTACGCGAACTTCGCCGAGCGCTTCTCCGAGGCCTATGTCGCCGAGCTGCGGGCGTTCGTCGACGTCGCCGCCGGCCGGATCGAGTCGCCGTGTCGTGGTGAGGACGCGCTCGCGGCCTTGTGTGTCGCGCACGCGTGCGAGCGTTCCAGGAGGGAAGGTAGGTCGGTACGCGTCGAGGAGATCGCCCAGGAGGTGCCGCCCCAGTGACCGGACGAGGTGAGGTCATGAGTCAACACGGCACCCTGGTCATGCGGGCGACGAAGGAGGTCCCATGACCGCGGGCGAGAGCTATGACCTGATCACGATGGGTCGGGTCAGCGTGGACCTCTATCCCAACGACATCGGCGTTGCACTCCAGGACGTCACGACGTTCGGGAAGTTCCTCGGCGGCAGCGCCACTAATGTCGCGGTGGCGGCGGCCCGGCACGGTCGCCGCAGCGCGGTGATCACCCGTACGGGCGCGGATCCCTTCGGCGACTACATCCACCGGGCGCTGCGTGGGTTCGGCGTGGACGATGCGTACGTCTCGGCGGTCGAGGGGCTGCCGACGCCGGTGGTGTTCTGCGAGATCTTCCCACCTGACCACTTTCCGTTGTATTTCTACCGCTATCCCAAGGCGCCCGACCTGGAGATCCACCCGGGCGAGCTCGACCGGGAGGCCATCGCGGCCGCCCGGATCTTCTGGGTGACGGGCACCGGTCTGTCGGAGGAGCCCAGCCGGTCGACGACGCTCGCGGCACTGCGTGACCGAAAGCACCGGGCCCACACCGTGCTCGACCTCGACTACCGCCCGATGTTCTGGCACACCGACGAGGCACGTGCGGTGATCGGCGGTGCGGTCGAGCACGCCACGGTGGCCGTCGGCAACCTCGACGAGTGCGAGATCGCGGTCGGTACGCGAGACCCGGACAAGGCGGCGCAAGCCCTCCTTGACAGGGGCGTGGAGCTCGCGATCGTCAAGCAGGGGCCGAAAGGCGTGCTCGCGCGGACGCGGACGGACGAGGTGGTCGTCCCGCCGGTCCCCGTCGAGGTTGTCAACGGTCTGGGCGCCGGTGACGCGTTCGGCGGAGCACTGTGCCACGGTCTGCTCGCCGGCTGGGAGCTCGAGAAGGTGATCCGGTTCGCCAACGCCGCAGGTGCCTATGTCGCGGCGCGGTTGGCGTGCGCCGACGCGATGCCGGACGAGGCCGCGGTCTGGCAGCTCCTTGCGGACGCTCCGGGCGTGATGCAGGGGCCGGCGGGCGCCGATGGCTGACACGTCGCGGGTCGAGGTGAGCGAGCTGGTCTCCCTCCGGATGTGTGAGCCTGGCGCGGTGGCCGCCGCCTACACGGCACGTGCCCGCCGGCCGCTGGTCGGGCGTTCGGGCCGGCTCATGGTCATCGCGGCCGACCATCCGGCGCGCGGGGCGTTGCGGGCGGGCGACCGGTCGATGGCGATGGCCGACCGGCCGGACCTCCTTGCCCGGTTGCTGGTCGCACTCACCCGGCCCGGGGTCGACGGCGTGCTGGCAGCCCCTGACGTCGTGGAGGACCTGCTGCTGCTCGGTGCGCTGGAGAACAAGGTCGTCATCGGTTCGATGAACCGGGCAGGCCTGCCGGGGACGGCGTTCGAGATCGACGACCGGTTCACGGCGTACGACCCGGAGGGGATCGCCAGAGCACGCCTCGATGCCGGCAAGATGCTGCTCCGGATCGACTCGGCCGACGGCGCGTCGGCGGCGGCGCTGCACCGGTGCGCACAGGCCGTCAGTGCCCTTGCCGGGCGCGGCCTGATGGCACTCGTCGAACCATTCATGGCGCGACGGGACGACGGCCGGCTGGTCAATGACCTGACGGCGGACGCGGTCGTCCAGTCGGCGGTGATCGCCGCGGGCCTGGGGACGACGAGCGCCTACACCTGGCTCAAGCTGCCCGTCGTGGCCGAGCCGGGCGGCATGGAACGCGTCGCCGCCGCGACCACCCTGCCGATCGTGCTGCTCGGTGGCGAGGTCCAGGGAGATCCGGACGAGTCGTACGCCCGCTGGGAGAAGGCCCTGGCACTTCCGACCGTCCGCGGGCTCGTCGTGGGCCGGTCGTTGCTCTATCCGCCCGACGGTGACGTCGCGGCCGCGGTCGACACCGCGGTGAGCCTGTTGCCCGGCAAGGAGGACGCGTGAACCACCACCTGCCCGCCGGATCACTCGCGGAAGCTCCATGGACGTTGGCGTTGACGCCGCAACGTGCTGGCTGGACCTACAGCGGTCTGCGGGTGCTGGAGCTGCCTCCCGGGGGGACGCAGTCGCTTTCGACCGGCGACGAGGAGATGGTCGTCCTCCCGCTGGCCGGCGAGGGTGTGGTGGTGCGGTGCGACGCCGAGACGTTCGAGCTGGACGGGCGTCCGGATGTCTTCGCGGGCGTGAGTGACTTCGCCTACGTGCCGCGGGACGCCGACGTGACCATCGAGGCGCCGCGGGGTGCCACGGTGGCGTTGCCGTCGGCGCGATGCAAGACACGGTTGACAGCGCGCCACGGGGCGGCGAAGGACGTTCCAGTGGAGCTGCGCGGCGCCGGGCAGTGCAGCCGCGAGGTGCACAACTTCTGCTCCGCAGGTGTCTTCGAGGCCGACCAGCTCATCGCGGTCGAGGTCCTGACGCCTGGCGGCAACTGGTCGTCCTACCCTCCGCACAAGCACGACGAGGACCGGCCGGGGCAGGAGTGTCCGCTGGAGGAGATCTACTACTTCGAGGTCGCGAACGGCCCGGACGGCCAACCGGGCAAGGGATTCCAGCGGGTCTACGGTACGCATGACCGGCCGATCGACGTGCTCGCCGAGGTACGCAGCGGTGACGTCGTGACAATCCCGCACGGCTGGCACGGACCGTCGATGGCGATGCCCGGCTACGACATGTACTACCTCAACGTCATGGCCGGGCCGGGCGAGGAACGCGACTGGCTGATCTGTGACGACCCGGAGTACGCCTGGATCCGGACGACCTGGAACGACCAGCCGGTCGATCCCAGGTTGCCTTGACCACAGATCGCCGATGACCACAGATCGCCGATGACCACAGATCGCCGATGACCACAGCGAGAGGGTGAGCGTCCATGGGCACAGTCAGGCTCACGGTCGGGCAGGCGCTGGCGAGGTTCCTCGCCCAGCAGTGGACCGAACGCGACGGTGTCGAGCAACGCCTCATCGCCGGCTGCTTCGGCATCTTCGGCCACGGCAACGTCGCGGGCTTCGGCCAGGCACTGGTCGAGTCAGCTCAGCGGGATCCGGCCGAGCTTCCATACTTCCAGTCCCGCAACGAGCAGGCGATGGTCCACACGTCCGTCGGCTACGCGCGGATGAAGGACCGGCTGCAGACGTTCGCGTGTACGACGTCGATCGGTCCGGGCGCGACGAACCTGGTCACCGGCGCGGCACTGGCGACCATCAACCGGATCCCCGTCCTGCTGTTGCCGGGCGACATCTTCGCGACCCGGGTGGCCAACCCGGTGCTGCAGGAGCTGGAAGACCCGCGATCCTACGACGTGTCCGTCAACGACTGCGTGCGCCCGGTCTCGAAATACTGGGACCGGATCAACCGTGCCGAGCAGCTGGTCCCGGCGGCGCTGGCGGCGATGCGGGTGCTCACCGACCCAGCTGAAACGGGTGCGGTGACGCTGGCGTTGCCGCAGGACGTGCAGGCGGAGGCGTACGACTGGCCGGAGGAGTTCCTCGCCAAACGGATCTGGCATGTGGCACGACCGGTACCGGAGCCGGCGGCGCTCGACCGGGCGGTGGCGCTGATCCGCTCGGCGCGGCGACCGCTGATCGTCGCCGGGGGCGGGGTGATCTACTCGGGCGCCACGCAGGCGCTGGCGGCCTTCGCCGAGGCGACGGGCGTCCCCGTGGGGGAAACCCAGGCGGGCAAGGGCTCCCTGTCCTGGGACCACCCGTGCAGTGTCGGTGCGATCGGCGCGACGGGCACGACGGCCGCCAACGCCGTCGCGGCCGAGGCGGACGTGGTGATCGGGATCGGCACCCGCTACAGCGACTTCACCACCGCGTCGAGGAGCCTCTTCGCCAACGAGGACGTGCGATTCGTCAATGTCAACGTGGCGGCGTTCGACGCGGCCAAACACGCGGCGACTGGCCTGGTCGCCGACGCCCGTACCGCCCTCGAGGCGCTGTCGGAACTTCTGGCCGGATGGCAGGTCGACGCGACGTATCGCCAACGTACGCGGGAGCTCTCGGACGCCTGGCAAGGAGTGGTTGACACTGCTTACGGCGCCGAACACGCCCCGTTGCCCGCGCAGACCGAGGTGATCGGTGCGGTCAACGAGGCGGCGGGGGAGCGGGGCGTCGTCATCAACGCGGCGGGCAGCATGCCCGGCGAGCTGCACAAGCTGTTCCGGACGCGGGACCCGAAGCAGTACCACGTGGAGTACGGATTCTCCTGCATGGGTTACGAGATCGCCGCCGGGCTCGGGGTCAAGATGGCCGACCCGACCCGCGACGTCATCGTCCTCGTCGGCGACGGCTCCTACCTCATGCTCGCCCAGGAGATCGTCACGGCCGTCTCAGAAGGCGTCAAGCTCATCATCGTCCTCGTGCAGAACCAGGGCTTCGCGTCGATCGGTTCGTTGTCGGAGAGCGTCGGCGCGCAACGGTTCGGCACGAGCTACCGCTACCGCAATCCGGAGTCGGGCGCGCTCGACGGCGACGTGCTGCCGGTCGACCTCGCCGCCAACGCGGCGAGCCTGGGTGCGGATGTGCTTCGCGCCGGCACGATCGAAGAGCTGCGGACGGCGTTGACGAAGGCGCGTGAGGCCAGTCGTACGACCCTCGTCCACGTCGAGACCGACCCGCTCGCCGGCGCGCCGTCCTCGGACGCGTGGTGGGACGTGCCGGTGGCCGAGGTGTCGGCGCTCGAGTCCACCCGCAAGGCGCGTGAGGACTACGACACCAACAAGCCGAGCCAGCGGCACTACTTGTAGGCGGAGTACCTGTGAAGCAAGGGGTATGAGATGTCGACCACCAACGAGGCAAGGGTTGTCGAGCCGAGAACCGTTGAGCACTGGATCGGTGGCGCGTCGACGCCGGGTGGGTCCTCGCGGCGTGGACCGGTGTGGAACCCCGCCACCGGCGCGCGGCAGGCCGACGTCGTGCTGGGCTCTGCCGCCGACGTCGACCTCGCGGTCGCCACGGCGACCAAGGCGTTCGCGGCATGGCAGGACGTCCCGCTCACGCGACGGGCGAAGATCCTCTTCGCGTTCCGCGAACTCGTCAACGCCCACGTCGACGACCTGGCCCGCATCGTCACCGCCGAACATGGCAAGGTCGTCTCCGACGCGAAGGGCGAGGTCCAGCGCGGCCTCGAGGTGGTGGAGTTCGCCTGTGGGATTCCGCACCTGCTCAAGGGCGAGTTCTCCGACCAGGTCTCGACCGGTGTGGATGCGTACTCCTTCCGCCAGCCACTCGGCGTAGTGGCCGGGATCACGCCGTTCAACTTCCCGGTCATGGTGCCGATGTGGATGCACCCGATCGCGATCGCGTGCGGCAACACCTTCGTCCTCAAGCCCTCCGAGCGTGACCCGTCCGCGTCCACGTTGGTGGCCGAGCTGTGGCAACGTGCCGGCCTGCCCGACGGGGTCTTCAACGTCGTCCACGGCGACAAGGAGGCCGTCGACGCGGTCCTGGACCATCCGGGGATCGCGGCCGTGTCGTTCGTCGGCTCGACCACGATCGCGAGGTACGTCCATGAGCGGGCCTCTCGCGCGGGCAAACGTGTCCAAGCCCTCGGTGGCGCGAAGAACCACGCGGTCGTGCTGCCGGACGCCGACCTCGACTTCGCCGCCGACCACATCACCGCCGCGGCGTACGGCTCGGCGGGCCAACGCTGCATGGCGATCTCGGCCGTCGTGGCCGTGGGCGAAGCCGGTGACGTGCTGGTCGAGAAGCTCCGCGAACGCGCGGCCGCGATCCAGGTCGGGCCAGGCGTCGATGACGCCGCCGAGATGGGTCCGGTGGTGACCAGGCAGGCGCAGGAGCGGGTCGCCGCGTACGTCGAGAACGGCACAGAGGAAGGCGCTACGGTCGTCCTCGACGGCCGCGGCCTGCGTGTCGCCGGCCACGAGGACGGGTTCTTCGTCGGGCCGTGCCTGCTCGATCGGGTGGATCCGGCGATGAAGGTCTACCAGGACGAGGTGTTCGGGCCCCTGCTCGTCGTCCTGCGCGCCGACACGCTCGACGACGCGATCGGGCTCGTCAACGCCAGTCCCTACGGCAACGGCACCGCTGTCTTCACCGGCAGCGGTGAGGCGGCGCGCACCTTCCAGCGCAGCGTGACCGTCGGAATGATTGGCATCAACGTGCCGATCCCTGTCCCCATGGCGTTCTACAGCTTCGGCGGCTGGAAGGACTCGCTGTTCGGAGACCGTCATGTCCACGGGTCCGAGGGTGTGGGCTTCTACACCAGGGCAAAGGCCGTCACCGCCCGGTGGCCCCACATCGAACAGGTCGTGGACGCCACGCTGCACTTCCCGTCGACGTAGGCGAGGAGGAGCCCAGCAAGGGATCCGGTCCGCTTCGCCGGCACACGCAACAAGGAGTTGACAGGTAATGGACCATGGTCCGCTGACGGGTCGAGTCGCCGGTGCGCCGATCTCGTGGGGTGTCTGTGAGGCACCCGGCTGGGGTGTGGAGCTTCCGCCGTCGGAGGTGCTGGCGCAGATGGCCGCCCTGGGTCTGGCGGCGACCGAGTTGGGCCCCACCGGCTACCTCGGGCCCGATCCGGCGTCGGTGCGCAGGACGCTCGCGACCCACGGGCTCGGGTTGGTCGGCGGCTTCGTTCCGGTGGCCCTCCACTTCGCCGCCGAGGTGGACCTCGCCCCGACCGTCGCGGCGATGCGTACGCTCGCCGAGGCCGGTGCCGACGTGGCCGTCCTCGCCGCTGACGCCGGCCCGACCGGTTATGACCGCAAGGTGAGCCTTGACGACGCCGAGTGGGCACGCCTGCTGCACAACCTTGACCGGGTGCGGGCGGAGGCGTCCGCTCTGGGCCTGCGTACCTGCCTGCATCCCCACGTGGGTACGGCGATCGAGTCCCGCGATGCGGTCATCCGGCTGCTCCGTGACAGCGACGTGGGCATCTGTCTCGACACCGGCCACCTGGCCATCGGAGGGATGGACCCGATGGAGTTGGTCGCGAGCGCGGCGGGGCGGATCACGCACGTTCACCTGAAGGACGTCCGACTGGGCACCGCCAAGGCAGTCGCCGAGGGTGCGGTGAGTTTCCTCGATGGCGTACGCAGCGGCCTGTTCGCGCCCCTCGGGCAAGGTGATCTTGACATCGCGGGCGTGGTGGTCGGACTGGAGCGGGCCGGCTTCACCGGGTGGTACGTGCTGGAGCAGGACACCGCGCTGTCCGCCCCCCTCGGGGAGCGGGAGGAGGGTCCGGAAGCGGACGTACGCCGGAGCATGGAGTTCCTGTGGGAGACCGTGGTACCCGCGCTCGATGGAGCCGACCATGGTGGGCCCGACGGGGCGTGAGGGTTCGGTCGGACGGTGGCCGGCCAGGCGTTCGTCGGTGGAGGCGAAGGTTGAATGCCGACCGGGCCGATATGAGAGGGTGTCTTCCGGGTCTGAGGGGCAGTAGGCCCCGGGTGGTGTCGCGGGGAACGTCCACCTGGCGGGGGCAGGCTGGTTCCGACGTCGACCGCGAGGAGTTCCTGGACCATGGATTTCGGTCTGACCGCCGCCGGACTCGTGATCGGGTTCGTCGTCGGCCTGACAGGTATGGGTGGCGGGGCGCTGATGACTCCCGTGCTCGTCATCTTCTTCGGGGTACAGCCCCTGGCTGCCGTGTCCAGCGACCTGGTCGCCTCGGCGCTCATGAAACCGTTCGGTGGCTTCGTCCACCTGCGGCGCGGGACTGTCTCGTTGAAACTCGTGGCGTGGCTGTGCGCCGGGTCCATCCCTGCGGCGTTCTCCGGTGTCCTCATCCTGCGGGCGCTGGGTTCGTCGGCCGACATCGAAGGCGTCGTCAAGAAGGCGCTGGGGGTGGCGTTGTTGCTGGCCGCCGCCGGGCTGATCTCGAAGGCCTATCTCACCCTGGTCTCGCGCTCCCGGAAGGAGCGGGCGCGGTCCGGCGAGGCTTCTGGCACGGTTTCGGGCGCCGCTTCTGGCACGGCGTCCGGCGCGGCCGACATCGTGATCCGGCCGGTGCCGACGCTGCTCGTCGGCATCATCGGCGGCCTGGTCGTCGGGATGACGTCGGTCGGATCCGGATCGCTCATGATCATCGCCCTGCTGCTCCTCTATCCAGCCATGAAGCTGGGTCAGTTGGTCGGCACCGACCTTGTTCAGGCTGTGCCCCTCGTCGCCGCGGCAGCGGTCGGCCACCTGTTGTTCGGCGACTTCCGGCTCGAGGTGGCGGGATCCTTGCTCCTGGGCGCCATCCCGGGAGTGGTCGTCGGCGCACACGCGTCGTCCCGCGCACCGTCAGGGATCATCCGCCGGGCGCTCGCTCTGGTGTTGTTCGCCTCCGGTATGAAGATGCTCGGTGTCCCCGACGTTCCGTTGGGGATAACGCTTGGCGTCGTGGTGGTCGTCGGACCGATGCTCTGGATGTGGGCGCGGGTTCGCCACGGTCAGCCGGCGCTTGCACGTAACGGTCGGCGTACGAAGCGTTCCGCCGCGAAGCAGGAGGCGAGTATCGCTCGGGACTAGAAGTTTGCTGGCCGGAGCGGTGGTCACTCGCTCTTGAAGTCGTCGGCGGTGAGTCCGTCGGCGTGTCCTTCCGGCCATTGGACGAGCTCGATCAGGTAGCCGTCGGGGTCGCGCACCATGGTGACCAGCGGATCATCGGGACCGGCGGTGGGCCGCGCTGGATCGGTCTGGATGCCGTGGGCGGCCAGGGTGGCGATGGTGGCGTGCAGGTCGGCCGTGTGGATGGCGAGGTGGTTGAGGCCGCCGGTCTCGGTGACCGGCCGGGCGGGATCGTGCGCGAGCTCGACGGTGACGAACGGGTCGTCCGGCAGCTGGAGCATGGTCAGGCTGCCGAACGGGGTGTCGGGAACGGTTCCGACGACGTTGTAACCGAGTGCCTGGTAGAACGCGCGAGAGCGATCCAGGTCGGTGACGCGGAGTCCGACGAGCAAGGTGCGCACGGTCATCTCCCTGATGGTGTGGCGTCCTGCGGGTTCGTTGGGTCCATGATTCAGTGTTCGACGTCGTAGAGCAGGTGGGTGACACGGTTGCCCTGGGCCACGCGGGACGGGTTGCCGAGCGTGACGTTGTCGCCGGGTTCCATGGCGCCGAAGAACGGCCTTCCGCCACCGAAGACGACGGGCACGACGTTCATCACGATCTGGTCGATCAGGCCGAGCCGCAGTGCCTGCCCGCCGATCTGACCAGCGGCGACGTCGACGATCCGGTCGCCGCAGAACTCGCGTGCCTGCTTGATCGCGGATTCGACTCCGTCGGTGACGAACGTGAACGGTGCGGTGTCCGCGTACTCCCAATCCGTCGGCGGCTCATGTGTAACGACGAAGACGTGTTCACCCGCTGCCGGTACGCCATTCCAGCCGTTCGTCTGATCGAACGTGTTCCGCCCTAGGATGACCGCGCCGATGTTGGTGTAGACGGACTGCATGAAGTCCTTGGACGCTTGTGTGCTGCGCATCGCGTGCTCGTCGGATTCGGACCATTTCCATTCGACATCGCCACCCGACATCCAGTCGAACAAGGACCCGATCTGGCCATCGCCGTAAGCGATGTAGCCGTCGGCCGACACCGCCGCGCAACCCATGATCGTCTTGCTCATGATCTTTCCTTTCGTCCCAGTCAAGTCGTCGTTGTCAGGGACGCTACGAGCGCCACGGGAGGGCTGGCATCTGTCACATGACTGGTGCTGAGCTGCGTCGACGGCGTGGGCGGTCACAGGTCGAGGTGGGCGAGTTCGCCGCGTCGTCTGACACCCAACTTGGGGTACGCCTTGTACAGGTGGTAGCCGACGGTGCGTGGGCTCAGGAACAACTCCGCCGCGATCTCGCGGTTGCTCATGCCGCGCGCGGCCCGACGGGCGACCTGCAGCTCCTGCGGCGTCAGCTGGCCTGCGTCGGTCGCGGGCGAGTGGTCCGGCACGTCATCGCCCAGGGCGACGAGTTCGGCCCGCACGAGCCGATCCCACCCGTGCGCGCCGATCTCTTCGAACTCGTGGTGTGCACGGACGAGTTGCTCCCTCGCAGCTTTCGGACGCCTGCGCCGCCGCAGCCATCCGCCATATGCAAATCGCGTACGCGCCCGGTCATACGGTCCGCACCCATCGACGTCCAGCGACTCCCGGAACGCACCGTCCGTGTCGGCGCCATCGGCGAGGAGCGCCTGGCATCGGAGCATCAGCCCTCTCGCGACCGGGCGGTCGGTGTGCGTCGCCCACTCGGTGAGCTGGGGCAGGTACGTCCGCGCCCGCCCGCTGTCACCAGCCCGAACGGCCGCCTCGACGTGGTCGGGGACCGCGCGCACCATGACGTCTCGGCCGGGCAGCCCGCCGCAGACGCCGTCCAGCCTGTCGAGAGCGGAATGTGCGTTCCCTGCAGTGAGATCGACCACGGCGAGCGCCCACTCCGCCTGCGCGGCGGCGATCCCATGGTGACGGTTGTCGCTCAGCACCCGCGCGGCGTGGCGCTGAGCCGTGGCGGGGTCGCCCCGAACCGCCGCGAGCCATGCCGACATCGACGTGAGCACGACGACCTGTAGCTGCTGCCCGAACTCGTCGGCGAGCGTCACCGCCTCGACAAGGCTCGCGTCCGCTTCGCGCAGTCGCCCGGTGGCCAGCTGGGTCGTCCCCAGCAACTCCAGCGTGTACGGCAGCCATCCCATCGCCCCCTGACGCCGCAGCTCCTCCACGAGTCGGCCGAGCATCGCAGCCGCGCGGCCGTCGGCTCCGATGAGCAGAGCCATGAAACCGGCCGTCAACCGCTCCAGCGTGGGCGTGTCCTCGCGCTGGCCGGCCGACTCGACCATGGCACGCATCGGGTCCACGGCGCCCGCCACGTCGCCACGCAGCAGCCGGCTCATGCCGACCAGGCCGTCGACGAGCACCGCGGAACCGCCACGGACCTGGGCGAGCCGTTCTGCACAAAGGCCCACCAGCTCGGCATCGGCCGCGTCGCGTGCGCACCACATCGCCTCCGTCAGCACCGCGACCGCCTGGTCGGGTTCTGTCGTCAGGACTGGCGTCGCGGCATCGACGGCAAGGCGCGCGGCGTCGGCGGGGGACGTGCGCTCGTAGGCGACTTGGGCGCGGATCCACCCCGCCTTCGCCACCTCGCGCGGCTCGTCCGTGAGAGCGACCCCGTCCTCGGCCAACTCGACGGCACGGTCGCCCTGGCCCGCGTCGTACGCAGCGCGAGCGGCGGCCACCAAGCGCCGACCCCGCTCAGCAGGGGCGCTCGACAGCTGCGCGGCCCGCTCCAACGCCCGCACCGCCGTCGACGGCCCACCCCGGCCCGCGGCACGGTCCGCCACCCGCTCCAGCTCCGCCGCCACACTCTCATCCGCCCCGCTCGCGGCCAACGCGCGATGCCACGCCCGTCGATCCGCGTCCCGCGGGTCCGACAGCACGGCCGCCAACGCCCCGTGCGCAGCAAGACGCGCGGCGAAGGACCCTTCCTGATACGCCGCCGCCCTGATCAGCGGATGCCTGAACGCGACCCCACCCGCCGCCACCTGCACCAGGCGACGACGTTCAGCGGGTTCGAAGTCCGCCGCCTCGATGCCGACCTGGCCAGCAGCCGTCATCAGCGTCGCCAGGTCTGATCCGTGATCGGCCGCGGCCAGCAGCAACGCCGACCGCGTGCGTGGGCCGAGGTCACGCACCTGCCGGCCGAAGTGCGTCTGCAACCGGCCCGTTGCCGGAAGCGGAGCAACCGGAGCCGGCCAGCCCGCAGCGTCGACATTCGTGGTCAGTTCGATGATCGCCAGAGGGTTGCCGCCGGACTCGTCCAGGATCCGCTTCACCATCTCGCTCCGCACGGGCCGGACCGTCGACGCCAGGCGCGCGGCGTCGGCCTGCTCGAGCCGGTCGAGGGGCAGGCTCTCGATGCCGGGCGCGTGGAACGGGCGCTCGCCGTCGCGGATGGCGAAGATCGTCGCGATCGGGTCCGCCTGGAGCCGTCGGACCGCGAACAGCAACGCGTCCAGAGACGGCTGATCGAACCACTGCACGTCGTCCAGCAGGCACAGCAACGGCCCATCACCGGCGAGCTCCGACAACAACGACAGCGTCGCCGCCCCGGGTAACCCTCGGTCAACGGGCTCGCCGCTGGTGCCGAATGCCACGCGGAGGCAGTCGGCCTGGGTCTGCGGAATCGCGTCGATCCTGTCCGCATCGCCGGCGAACAGCACCTGCAGGGCGGCGAAGGCGACCTCGGTCTCCGACTCGATCCCCACCACCCCCAGCACCCGCATGCCGCTGGCCACCCGGGCCGCGTGATCGAGCAGCGCCGTCTTGCCGATCCCGGCTTCGCCGCGCACCACCAACGAACGGCTCCGGCCGTCCTTCGCGTCAGCCACCAGCCGATCGATCCGCGACAGCTCCGCGTCCCTCCCGACAATCACGCCAGGAACGCTAACGCACGGTGAGCCACAGGGTCGCCCTCCCGCGCGGGGTCGCCGCGGGAGCAGCCGTCGTCATCGACCACTGGCTTCAACGAGTCACGAAACAGTCCCGAGCCGCCCTGGTCGGATCACTGGGCTGCACCGTCCGCCGTCGGCACGCCGCCCTCCGGCACGCCGCCATGTCGAACGGCGACAAGGGTCTTCCGCTGCCGCGCGAGTGTCACCCGCCGAGCTCGGTGGGACACGAGGTGGCGCGCCGCTTCCACGACGACCGTGACGCTGATCGCCAGCCCGAGTCCGAGCAGCACTCCCTTGATCGGCTCCCTCTCGAACGCCAGGCCGCCCAGGTAGCCGACGCACGCCGAGTACGTGGCCCACGACACGGCGGCCACCGCGTCGAAACGGGAGAACGTACGCAGCGGGAATCCCACCGTGCCCATCGTGAGGGTCGTGGCCGTCCGACCGCCTGGTACGTACCGAGCGACGACGAGGACCAGCCCGCCGCGCCGGTGGAGCGCCGCCGATGCCCAACCGAAAGCCCGCCGTCGCCGGCTGCCCGGCCGTGTACGGGCGAGCAACGGGCCGCCCGCCACCCGCCCGAGCAGGTACGACATGTGGTCGCCGGCAAACGCGCCAAGCGCCGCGATCACGATGAGGAACCAGAGGTTCGGCGCACCCGCAGCGGCGAACGCGCCCGCCGCGATGACGACGCTCTCACTCGGAAACGCCGGGAGGAACCCGTCGAGAGTCGCGAGCACGAAGACGGCCAGGTAGATCCACGGCGAGTTCATGGCGTCGTGGACGACGTCCAGGATGGGTGCGCTCATGGACGTCACCCTCGCCCGGAGTGGCCCGATTGGCGTCGGGCAAGAGTGCCCGGAAGCGCCCCTCCTTTCGAGGGGGCCGCTCCGACGAAGGATGTACGCCACACCGCCCGCCCTCGCCTACGCTCAGCGGGTGGACCACGGTCGGATCGCGCCAGTCGTCGGCGAACGCGCCATCAGGTGGGCGAGTCGCACCTTCGACCGGTCGGCACCCTGGCTGGTGGGTGCACTGGTCGCCTTCATGTCGGCTGGGTCGGTTCGGGACTGGACCGAACCGTTGATCCTGGTTGTGGCGGTTTCGTCCGGTGTGGCTTCCTGGATGGGCCGCCGCCGGCGCTGGCCGCTGTTCGTCACCGGGGCGGCCAGCATGCTCCTGCTGGCGCTCTGGCCGGCTCCGTTCGTCGCGTCGTACTACGCCGGAACCAGCCTGCGCCGGCGCAAAGAACTCATCGCCTACGCCGCGATCGGCAGCACGATCCTCATCGTGTCGTTCGTCCTCCCGCTCGACCTCGGGCTCGACCTCGGTGGCGCCGAACGCGCCGAGGGGTTGACGAACCAGGCGGCGATCCTGCTGTTCATGGGCCTGGGTCTGGTCGCCGGTCTGTGGGTCCGGGCCAGGCGGGAGGTGCTCGCCGGCCTGCAGGACCGGGCCGAACGACTCGAGCGCGAGCAGGCGGCGCGTTCGGACCAGGCGAGGGCCGAGGAACGCTCGCGCATCGCGCGGGACATGCACGACGTCGTGGCGCACCGCGTCTCGCTGATGGTCCTGCACGCGGGCGCGCTGGAGGTCAACGCACCGGACCAGCGCACGGCGGAGGCGGCTGCTCTGATCCGTACGACGGGCCGCGACGCCCTCGCCAACCTGCGAGATGTTCTCGGAGTCCTCCGATCGAACCCGTCGTCGGTCGAGTGGGTGTCCGGCACGCAGGGCTCGCACGCGCCCATGCCCGGTCAGAGCAGTCCCGACGCGGGCGCGTTCGACGCGTACGCGCTCACACCGCAACCGACGCTCGACGATCTCGACACGCTGCTCGACGAGTCGCGGTCCGCCGGTGTCCCGGTGAGTCGGCGCGACGAGGGCGCACCAGGTCCGGTGCCGATCATGGTGCAGGGCACGGCCTACCGCGTCGTGCAGGAAGCCCTGACCAATGTCCACAAACACGCCGGCGGCGCCGCGACCGAGGTCGTCCTCACCTATGCGGCCGGCGGCCTGCGACTGGTCGTACGCAACGACGCGCCACCTCCCGGCGCGGACAAGGCGCTGCCGGGCGGCGGCTACGGGCTGACCGGCCTGCGTGAGCGCGTGCAGCTACTCGGCGGCCATCTGGTCGCCGGACCGCAGCTCGACGGCGGGTTCGCTGTGACCGCGGAACTTCCCGCGCTCCCGCAGGGGGAGCATGCGCCAAAGGATGACAGCGTGGGGGAGAGGCCATGATCCGCGTCCTGGTCGTCGACGACGAGGTACTCGTGCGGTCCGGGCTGCGGATGATCCTCGAGGCCACCGGCGACATCGTGGTGGTCGCGGAGGCGCGCGACGGTACCGAGGCGGTGGCGGCGACCGCACGGCACCGGCCGGACGTCGTACTCATGGACGTACGCATGCCCGGCATGGACGGCCTCAGCGCGGCGGCGGAGATCGCGAGCTCGCCGGATCCGGCCAGGATCATCATGCTCACCACGTTCGACCTCGACGAGTACGTCCACGCCGCGCTGAAGGCCGGCGCGGTCGGGTTCCTGCTCAAGGACACGCCCCCGCGCGACCTCGCCGCAGCCGTCCGTACCGTCGTCGCCGGCAACGCCATGCTCGCGCCCACGGTCACCCGGCGACTCATCAGTTCCTTTGCCGACAAGGGCCCTTCACAGGCCGAGACCGCGCGGAAGCGGCTCGCCGTCCTGACCGAACGGGAGCAGGAGGTGGCGCGTGCCGTCGCCCGAGGGTTGTCCAACGCGGAGATCGGCCGGGAGCTCGCGATGAGTGAGGCGACTGTGAAGACCCACGTCAGCCGATGCCTGGCGAAGCTCGACCTCACCAACCGGGTGCAGGCGGCCATCCTGGTCCACGACGCGGGCCTGCTCTAACGGTTAACGTTTCGTCCGTGCCGCAGATCAAGGTCCTCAGTTACAACGTGCGAGGCCTGCGCGACGACCGGGCAGCGCTGCACACGATCGTCCGCCAGGTCCGGCCGGACGTCGCCCTCATCCAGGAGGCGCCGAGCCGGCTACGGTGGCGGCCGAGGTGTGCGGCACTCGCCAGGGAGTGCGGCCTGCTCTACGCGGCGGGCGGTCGTACGGCCGGCGGTAACCTCCTGCTGGTCAGCTCGCGGATCGACGTCCACGCGGTCGAGGAGCTGCGGATCCCGCAGCGCGCCCGCGAACCCATCCGCGGCGTCGTGGCGGCAACCCTCGGCCTCGAGAAGGTCCGGTTCGCCGCGGTCGGCATCCACCTCGGACTGTCCAGCCTCGGCCGGCGGCGCGACGTCCGCGAGGTCCTCGGGGTGCTGCGGGTCCGCCGCGACCTTCCGATCGTGCTGGGCGGCGACCTGAACGAGCCGGTGGGTGGACCGAGTTGGCGGGAGTTCGCGGCGGCCGGCATGCACGATCCGGCGACGTCGGTCGAACCCGGAGATGGTGGCCCTTCGGTGGGAGAGCTCGACCCGCACGCCCCGACCTTTCCGGCGGCGGGACCACGCACGCGCATCGACGCGATCTTCGTGGGTCCGGGTGCGGACGTCGCCGACTACGGCGTGCCCACGAAGGCCGATCTGCGGTATCAGCTCGTCCGCGCGACCGACCACCTGCCGGTCGTCGCGGTCGTCGACCTACCTGGCTGAGTCGGGCGCGGCTCGAAAACCCCTGCGATATAGACGATATCTGCGTGCCGAATATTGTCCGCGTTCGCTTGACGGTCTCGCGCTCGACGATCAATAGTCCCTCCTGACGCCGAGGAGGTTCTGATGTCCCGCAGGTCCGCTGCATACGGCACGCATCAACCTCCCGTTCGCGATGTTCCTGATGCGGGCCTTCTTCGAGACGTTGCCGCGTGAGCTCCGCGACAGCGCGCGGGTCGACGGTGCAGGTGAGTTCCGCATCTTCTGGAGTGTGATGGCGCCGTTGATCGGACCTGGCGTCGCGACCCTGGTGATCTTCCAGTTCATGTTCACCTGGAACGAGTTCATCCTCGCCAACACGTTGCTGCAGACACCGGAGTTGCTGCCGTTGCAGCCGGTGCTGTTCGCGATGCAGGGGCAGTACTCCACCAACTGGTCGGTGCTGACGGCCGCGTTGGTGATCTCCGTCCTGCCGATCGTCATCGTGTACGTACGCATGCAACGCCGGTTCGTGGAGGGGCTCACGATGGGCGCGCTGAAGACCTGAGGCGGCATGCCGTCGCACCGCCGAATCCGGTGAGACGCGCGCGCCATCGAAAGCTGGGAGGAATCGAATGCCAGGAATGTCCTACGTCGAGATCGGGGTCACCGAACTCGGCCGGTCTGAGGAGTTCTACGCCGGGTTGCTGGGCCTTGCCACCGGCACACTGAGCGAGGACGATCACGGCCGGCGTGTCCGGTGGCTGGGTTCCGGTGATGCTCCCCACGCCGGCCGGGTGAAGCTCGTGGAGCTTGGAGCGGACGCGCGGCCGACCAGCTGGGAGCGTGACGACCTGCAACGCGGCATCCGGCACTTCGGTCTGAAGGTGCGCGACATCGACGCCGCGGTCGCCACTCTCGCCGCTGCGGGAGTGGAGTTGGCGGTCAAGCCGTTCGATGCGTTCGGTGGTGTGCGGATCGCGTTCTTCTTCGATCCCGACGGCGCCTACCTGGAGTTCGTCCAGGGCCATGTGCAACACAACAACGTCTGGTCGGAAGGGCTCGTCGCGGAGGAGGCCGCGGCCTACCAGGACTGGGACGGCACGCCACGCTTCGACCACGTGGCGGTGACCGTGCCCGATCTCGATGGGGCGCTCGACGTCTACCGCGACCAGCTCGGCTTCGGGGTCGTCGGACAGCTGGTCAGGCCCGAGGACGAACGTGGTTTCCTCATCACCAACCTGCGGGCCGGAGCCGGGACACTGGAGGTCTTCACCTACGGTGTGGCCACCCACCGTCGCGAGGGCGACGCACTTGTCGAACGGACAGGGGCGGACAACCGGCTCGGAATCCGGCGGGTCGGCGTGGCCGCGGCCGCGGGGGTGGAGGCTGGGTCCCTGGTCGGACCCGGTGACGTACTGATCGAAAGGGTCGCATGAGCGAGAACAACTCTGGTCGGCTGCCGCTCCGCCCGCTCGGCGGCACGGGCCTGGAGGTCACGCCGGTCTGCCTCGGTTGCGGTGTGCTGGGCGGGATGGAGCGGATCTTCGGCTACGACGTGACCGCCGACCAGGGAGTCGCGACCGTCCGTCGCGCCCTGGACAGCCCGGTCAACTTCCTCGACACGTCCGCGGGCTACTCCGACGGCGAGAGCGAGCGCCGGGTGGGTGCCGCCCTCCGGGCGAACGGCGGCCTCCCGGATGGGTACGTCCTCGCGACAAAGGTCGACCCGGACCCCGAGACCAGGGACTACTCCGGCGCACAGGTGCACCGCTGTGCGGAGCAGAGCCGCGAACGCCTCGGTATCGACAGCTTCCAGCTGCTCTACCTCCACGATCCGGAGGTGATCGGCTACGACGCTGCGATGGCGCCGGGTGGCCCGGTCGAGGCACTGGTCGAGCTGCGGAAGGTGGGTGTCGCCGCACACCTGGGCGTCGCGGGCGGGCCGATCGACCTGCTGAGCCGCTTCGTCGGGACCGGCCTGTTCGAGGTTGTCCTCACCCACAACCGCTACACGCTGGTCGACCAGTCCGCCGGACCATTGCTCGACCAGGCCGCGGCCGCCGGCGTCGCCGTGGTGAACGCCGCGCCGTTCGGCGGCGGCATCCTGGCCAAGGGTCCGGAAGCCGTCGCGAAGTACGCCTACCGCGAGGCGGATGACGCCATCCTGAACCGGATCCGGACGATGCAGGACCGCTGCACGGCCCATGACGTACCGCTCGGCGCCGCGGCGTTGCAGTTCTCCCTGCGGGAGCCGCGGATCGCGTCCACGGTGGTGGGCGTCTCCCAACCCGAACGTGTCGACCAGACGGTCGCCTGGGCCAACTGGCCGATCCCGGACGAGCTGTGGCGGGAACTCCACGACCTGCTGTCGAACGGACCAGACACGGGTACGGCTGGTCGAGGGAGGGGATGACGGTGCCGAAACTGCCGGACGGGTTCGCGTGGGGTGTCGCCACCGCGAGTTACCAGATCGAGGGCGCGGTGGCCGAGGACGGCCGGGCGCCGTCGATCTGGGACACCTTCACGCACACGCCTGGACGCATCGCGGACGGCCGCAACGGTGACGTCGCCTGCGACCACTATCACCGCTACGCCGAGGACATCGCGCTGATGGCGGACCTGGGCGTGACGCACTACCGCTTCTCCCTGGCGTGGCCCCGGATCCAGCCGACGGGCGTGGGGCCACTCAACCAGGCGGGGATCGACTTCTACGCCCGCCTCGTCGACGCGCTGCAGGAGAGGGGGATCCAGCCCTGGGTGACCCTCTACCACTGGGATCTCCCGCAGGCGTTGGAGGACGAGGGCGGCTGGCCGTCGCGCGACACGGCGTACCGCTTCGCCGACTACGCGGTCGCGGCGTACGAACGACTGAAGGACCGCGTAGCGAGTTGGACGACCCTGAACGAACCCTGGTGTTCGGCGTTCCTCGGCTACGGCAACGGCCAGCACGCCCCAGGAGTCCAGGACGAACGCAAGGCCCTGCACGCCGCGCACCACCTGCTGCTCGGGCACGGCCTCGCGGTCTCCGGCATGCGCGCGGCGGGAGCGGCCGACCAGCAGATCGGGATCACCCTGAATCTCTGGCCGGTCACTCCGGTCAGCGACAGCCCGGTGGACACCGACGCGGCCCGGCGGGTCGACGGGATCAACAACCGGTTCTTCCTCGACCCGGTGCTGCGCGGAAGCTATCCCGCCGATGTCCTCGACGACGTCGCGAGGATCACCGACACCGACCACATCCAGTCCGGCGACGAGCAGGCCATCGCGGCGCCCGTGGACTTCCTCGGGGTCAACTACTACAACCCGAACTACGTCCGCGGTGGTGCCTCCCAGGCCGCCGACGGCCGGGCGTGGATCGGCTGCGACGACGTGGAAGCGGTCCCGCAGGGCTTCCCGGTGACGGACATGGGGTGGGAGGTCGAGCCCGACGGACTGCGTCGCCTCCTGGTCAGACTGCACCACGACTATCCGGGGTTGCCGATCTACGTCACCGAGAACGGCATGGCGGCCCGCGACACGATCGACGCGGACGGCAGGGTGGACGACCCGGACCGGATCGCCTACATCGACGCGCACCTACGGGCCGGCGCACAGGCGATCGCCGAGGGTGTCGACCTGCGCGGCTACTTCGTGTGGACCCTCACCGACAACTTCGAGTGGTCATGGGGATTCAGCAAGCGGTTTGGCCTCGTCTACCTCGACAACGAGACCCAGGAGCGGATCCCGAAGTCGAGCGCGGCGTGGTTCGCCTCCCTCGCGCGGACGAACGAGCTGCCCGATGGCTGAGCAGCATGTCCTCGTCGTCGGCGGCACAGGCGGCATCGGGGCGGCGGTCGCCGAACACTTCGGCGGACTTGGAGCTCACGTCATCGCCGCCGGCCTTCCCACCAAGGCTCCGCCACCGGAATCGACGGCCATCATGGTGGAGGAGATCGACCTGGCGAAGGACGGCCAACTCGAGGACCTGATAGCCCGTCAAGCGCGCCTTGACGTGCTCGTCAACTGCGCGGGCATCATCCGGCGTCGCCTGGAGTTCCAGCCCGAAGTCTTCTCCCAGGTCATCGACATCAACCTGACGGGGACGATGCGCGCATGCGTCGCGGCCCGGTCCCTGCTCGCCGGGTCGCAGGGCAGCATCATCAACGTCGCCTCGATGTTGAGCTACTTCGGCGGGCCGCTGGTACCTGCGTACACCGCGAGCAAAGGGGGAGTCGTGCAGCTCACCAAGTCACTTGCCGTCGCGTACGCCGAGGACGGTATCCGGGTCAACGCGGTCGCTCCCGGCTGGATCCGGACCGACCTCACCGCCGAGATCCGCTCCGATCCCGAGGCCGAGCGGCGCATCCTCGACCGTACCCCCTTGCGTCGTTGGGGAACGCCCGCCGAGGTCGCCCAGGTCGTGGCGTTCCTCGCCTCGCCGGGTGCGGCGTTCGTCACCGGCGCCGTCGTACCCGTCGACGGTGGATACCTCGCCGCGTAGAAGACTCTGGAGGTCACCCATGACAGAACGCCAGCGCCAGCCAGCCAACTCCGCCGACTCCGCCGACATCGTGTTCGGCAAGGTCACCGAGTCCGAAGGCGTCCTGCAGGAGATCGCGATCGCCGCGATGCCCGACGACGACCGGATCTGGGTCGAGCAGGAGAAGGACGTGTGGTTCCGCCCGCTGATGTTCAACACCGTCGTCGGGCAGTGGTGCAACCTGCTGCGCGTCACCCGGTCGGGCGTCGTGTCGCGACACCGCCATCCCGCCGCCGTCTACGGCTACGTGATCAAGGGAAAGTGGCACTACTACGAGCACCCCTGGGTGGCTGAGGCGGGTCACTTCGTCTACGAGCCGCCCGGCGAGATCCACACGCTCACGGTGCCCGAGGACTGTTCGGAAATGGTGACATTTTTCAACATCACCGGAGCGATGATCTACCTCGACGCCGACGGGCGCCAGATCGGCTACGAGGACGTCTGGACCAAGATCGAACTCTGCCGGGCCCATTACGCCAAGGTCGGACTGGGTGCAGACTTCGTGGAGCAGTTCATCCGGTAGGCGCCCACGCCCGCGAGCGGTGCCTGAGCCGTGAGGAGGCACCGCCAATGGACCTGAGTCAGGTCTACCGGTTCAGGTTGGACTGGATCACGAGTTTTGTCGCGGTCGCGCAGTACGGCGGCTTCTCCGCCGCGGCCGCCGCGCTCTACCGTTCCCAGCCGCGGATCAGCATCCACGTCGCCGAACTCGAACGCGCCCTCGGCGTACGACTGTTCGACCGGTCGGTCCACCCTGCCGTCCTCACGCCGGAGGGGCGGGCAATCCTGCCGCACGCCAAGGCGGTTCTCGCGCACGTCCAGGAACTCTGCGACGGCGCGGCCTCCGACGGGACCGCCCGCGGAGAGGTACGCCTGGCGATCTATCCCAGTGCGGCGGCCTATCTGCTGCCCGAGCTGCTCGTGGAGCTGCGCCGGCTGCATCCCCACGTGAAGCTGGTCCTGCGCGAGGGTCCGACCATGGCGTTGAGCGAGCTGGTTCTGACCGGAGAGGCGGACCTGGCCATCCGTCCGGTGCTCCCTCCGGTGTCGACGGAGAAGCTCGCGCACAAGACGCTGTGGCAGGAGCCGCTCGTCGCGGTCGTCGGGAGCCGCCATCCGCTCGCCGGCCAGGACGGTGTGGAACTCGACGCACTCGCCGGCATGCCGTTGATCACGATCGGCGAGGGCGAGGAACAGGCGAGCTCGCAGTTCGAGACCAATCTCGTCTTCGAACAGGCCGGGCTCTCACCGCATGTCGTCTTCCGGAGCAACCAGCCCCAGACCCTGATCGCCCTCGTCCGACGCGGACTCGGGATCGGCGTGACCAACTCCCTCGCGATGACGACATCGAACCTCGACGGAGCACGCCTGGTCCCCATCGCCGACGCGCACTGCCAACGGGAGGTGGCGTTGTGGTGGCGTACGGACCGGCCGGCTTCGGTCGCCGCGACGGCTGTGCACGAGGTGGTCTGCGGGCTGCCCGCGCCAACCGGTGCTCCCCGGCAGCATCACACGATGGCGCCGTCCTCGTCGTCCGGCGGACCGCCCTTCATCCGTACGACGAGAGTCAGGAAGCCGGTGATGAAGCAGACCACGCCCACGACGACGAACCAGCTCGGTGCGTAACTGCCGGCCACTGTCGCCAACAACAGCAGCACAGGTCCACCGAGGAACGCCACCCACGCAAGTTTCGTCACCATCTCGACCCGGGGGAGCGGCGGCGGTGGCGGCGGCACAAAGCGCTCCTCGTCGGCTGCGGACGAAGCGTGTCCACGCTCCGCACTGCCAGCCGGGGTTTCGACGGACGTTTCCGTCGTCGTTTCCCCTCCAGGCGGGGGAGCACTCTCCGTGGTCCGATGCTCGGCGGCGTTGTCATCCTCCTGGACCGGCCATCGCGGGACGGCGTCGGGTGCCGTCGCGTCATAGCCCGCGATGATGGCTGCCCAGGCCTCGTCCTCGTCGAGCGTCGCCTGGCCCTGAGCAGGTTCGGTGTCCTCGCCTCCTCCGCTCACCTGTCGAGGCAGCTGGTCGGCCAGCAGGGCCCGCGCCTGGTCCTCGGCCTCCTTGTCGACAAAGAGCCGGTCGCACGGGACCGCGGGCAGCCGGATCTCCAGACAGGGGCCGAGCACCGGTGGGCACGGCTCGGTGTAGGCGGCGACCTGAGCGGTGCCGAGAACGTCGAGCATGCGGTCGGCGACGCTCGGGTCGAGGTCGGCGATCGCGACGTACGAGGCGGCCTGCAGACCGTTGTCACGCATCGGAGCCTCCCGCGAACTTGCAAGACCCGGCGACCAGGACGGCACTGACCCTCGCTCAGGCCCAACCCGGGACAGGCCTGCCAAGGGACCGGCACAGCCGCTCGACGAATGCCCACGTCTCGGCGTAGATCGTCGGCGCGTCATAGTCGAGCGTGGCGACATGGTAGCTGTCGGCCAGGCTGTGTTCCTCGATCTCCCGCGAGCCGACACGTGCTCGTAACAAGCGCATGCTGGAGCCGTCGAGCACATGGTCCTGCAGAGACCGGAAGACCAGCAGCGGCTGGGTCACCGCCGGCAGTTCGGCGGCGACCAGACGCCACAGCTGGGTGAGCGAGTGCAGTGCCGACAGCGGTGTGCGGTCGTAGGCGCCCTCATGGGCGCCCGGCTTGTGGATGTCATGTCCGATCGCGGGCAGCGACGCGACGAACCGGTGCAACAGCGGAAGCGACCGGAGCCGGATGTCGCGGCTGCCCAGGGCCGGATTGACGAGCACGACGCCCGCGATCCGGTCACCGTGGACCTGCGCCAGGCGGAGCGCGAGGCACGCACCCATGGACTGGCCGCCGACGATCAGCGTGTCGCATTCGTCGGCGAGTCGGACGAACTCCCGCTCGACGCAGGCGTACCAGTCCTGCCATCCGGTGCGGTTGAGGTCCTGCCACGTCGTGCCGTGCCCCGGCAGACGGGGCGCGGCGACGCGCATGCCGTGCTCGGCGAGATAGGTGCCCCAGGGCCGCATCGAGTGCGGAGAGCCGGTGAAACCATGGCAGAGCAGGGCGCCGGTCCGGCCGGTTCCGGCGTACAACGGCTCGGCGTGGGACTGCACTCGCACGGTGCGTGCTCCTCGGGAAGTCGCGCGACGCTGGGGACTTGCGAGAATATCCGTTGAGCCACATTCGCGCCGTGACCCACCGGGCGTTGCCCTGAGATCTGCAGCGGCCTAAGGTGCCGAACAGGAGACGAAGGAGAGAACTTGTTCTACTGGTTCCTCAAGGTCTTCGCCCTCGGACCGTTGCTGAAGACCATCTACCGGCCGTGGGTCGAAGGTCTGGAGAACGTTCCTCGCGAAGGTCCAGCCATCTTCGCGAGCAACCACCTGTCCTTCGTCGACTCGGTGTTCCTCCCGCTGGTGGTGACCCGGCGGATCACGTTCCCGGCGAAGATCGAGTACTTCACCGGCGTGGGCATCAAGGGCCGGCTGACGGCACTGTTCTTCCGCGGCATCGGCCAGGTGCCGATGGACCGCACCGGCGGCCGGGCCAGCCAACTCGCCCTCGACGCCGGCCTGCGGATCCTCCAGCGCGGCGAGATCTTCGGGATCTACCCCGAGGGCACCCGATCGCCCGACGGGCGGCTCTACAAGGGCAAGACCGGTGTCGCCCGCCTCGCCCTCGCCTCCGGCGCGCCTGTCCTCCCCGTCGCCATGATCGGCACCGACACGATGCAACCGCCCGGCAAGGCGCTGCCCAAGATCATGCGACCCGGCGTACGGATCGGCAAACCACTCGACTTCAGCCGGTACGAAGGCATGGAAGACGACCGCTTCGTCCTGCGTTCGGTGACCGACGAGATCATGTACGAGCTCATGGAGCTGTCCGGCCAGGAGTACGTCGACGTCTACGCCCAGCGCGCCAAGGACGAGCTGGCCCTGAGCAGGCGGCGGTCCGCAGACACCGGACCGACCGACGACGGGGCCGAGCGGGGTGCGGGGACCGACGTACGCAAGGCGAGCTGAGGGTGGCTCACCCCGCGGAGGGGCCTGACCCGGCGGCGTCGTTGTGGAAGGGCCTCGCGGTCCTGAGGTTCGTCTTTCTCGCGCAGGCGCTGGCGGTCAACCTGCTGCGCTGGCCGGAGCTGGCGCACCCGATGGCCGTGTGGTTCGTCCTGAGCGTGATGGCCGCGTGGACTCTGCTCATCAGCTGGGCCTATGACGCGCCGAGCAGGCGCCGGTGGCAGGTCCTGTCCGCCGACCTCGCGGTGGCCGTGGGTGCGCTGCTCACGACGCCGTACATCCTGAGCGAGCAGATGCTGGAGCAGCACGACTTCACCGTCCCGACGTACTGGGTGACGGCCCCGGTCCTGGCATGGGCGATCCATCGGGGCTGGGTGGGCGGTGTCCTTGCCGGTCTGGTGATCGTCCCGGCCGACCTGTCGACGCGGGCGGTCATCAACGACTCCACGTTGGGCAACCTGTTCCTGCTGCTGCTGGCCGCCCTCGTCGTGGGCTACACGTCCGCACTGGTCCGCCAGGCAGCCACGGAGCGAGCCCGGGCGACGGAGCTGGCCGCGAGAACCGCGGAGCGTGAACGCCTCGCCCGCGCGGTTCATGACGGGGTCCTGCAGGTGCTCGCCTACGTCCAGCGGCGCGGACTCGCGATCGGCGGTGAGGCGGCGGAGCTTGGCCGGGCCGCCGGCGAGCAGGAGGAGCGGTTGCGGAGCCTCATCCGGGGTGGAAGCGAACCGCTCGGGACCGCCACTCACGGCCAGGTCGACCTGGCCCGGGAGCTCGCCGGGTTCGCCGCCACGAATGTGTCGGTCGCCGCTCCTGCCGAACCGGTGCTCGTGCCCTCGGAGGTCGCCCGGGAGCTGGTCGCCGCGGTCAAGGCGGCCCTCGACAACGTTGACCAGCACGCGGCGGGAGCGCGCACCTACCTGCTGCTCGAGGACGACGAGCACGGCGTGGTCGTGAGCGTCCGCGACGACGGGCCGGGGATCCAGCCCGGCCGGCTCGAGGCGGCGGCGGCCGATGGGCGGATGGGTGTGAGTCGTTCCATCGTCGGACGGCTGGCGGAGCTCGGCGGGACGGCTACATCGCGGAGTGCGGCGGGGGAGGGGACCGAGTGGGAGCTGCGCGTCCCCCGGGTGCCCGCCGCCCGTGCAACTGACACAGCGCCAGCGACCTAGCAGGACTTCGTCAGGCGGGCCCGGTGATGTCGCGGCCGCAGCCCGCGAGCTGAAAGCCAAACCGGCCGGTGAGCTGCAGGTGCACGGCAGCGGCAGCCTGGTCCGCTGGCTGTTCGACCACCAGCTGGTCGACGAGATCATCCTGCTCACCTGTCCCGTGGTCGTCGGCCAGGGGACGCGGCTGTTCCCCGATGCCGGCCCGGACACAGCGCTTGACCTGGTCGACTCGCGGGCCACGCCGAAGGGCGTAACGCTCCAGGTCTACCGGCCCATCGGGCGCCCGCAGTACGCCACCTGAAGCACGTAACACAGGCGCCGCGCTGCGGGCCCCAGCCGTGGCACGCTCGCCGGGCCCTCCGACCCACCGCCGCGGCGTGGCCACCCCGAACGCCGGACGGGATACCGTCGCTGTCGGATCGCTCACCACCGGCGTACCGGCAGGTCCTCGAAAGAAGTCCGGGAAGGGTGTCGGATCGGGGCAGAGACGTTCGTAGCACGGGTGAGCGGCCGCCGACGAGCGGCGCCCCACAGCACAGGAGATGATCTTCAGATGCAGTACCTGGTTTCCGTGATCCACGACACGGCCGGCCTCGCCACCCCGGACGAGATGGCTGCCATCAACGCGTTCAACGACCGGCTCGAGGCGGAGGGTCACTGGGTCTTCGCCGGCGGCCTCGCGGCGCCCAGCGCGGCCACCGTCATCGACAACCGGCGTGGGGAGGCGGTGTTCACCGACGGGCCCTTCCTGGAGTCGAAGGAGTACCTCGCCGGCTTCTGGATCATCGAGGCCCCCGACCTCGACGCGGCGCTCAGGCTCGCCGCCGAGGGGTCGAAGGCCTGCAACCGGAAGGTCGAGGTACGGCCGTTCCTGTGAACACCTCACGAAACCGCTCCGCGTCGCTCCACGATTTCGCGGGGACCCCGGAATGACCACCCCGCAATGAGCGTGGTCGACGTCCGGGAGGCGATCACCCAGGCCCACCACGAGGAGTGGGCGCGGGTCGTCGCCGCCCTGACCAGACGTTTCGGCGACCTCGACATCGCCGAGGAGGCGGCGGCCGAGGCGTTCGCGACCGCCGTCGAGCGGTGGCCGGCCGACGGCGTACCCCCCAACCCCGGCGCCTGGCTGACCACCACTGCCAACCGCAAAGCGATCGACCGGATCCGGCGCGAGAGCAAGCGCGGCGACAAGCAGAAGGAGGCTCAGAAAATGTTGTCCGACGACGACCCGCCCGAGCCGCTTGGCGCCATCGACGACGAGCGGCTCCGGCTGATCTTCACCTGCTGTCACCCGGCGCTGGCGATGGAGACCCGCGTCGCGCTGACGCTGCGCATGGTCGGCGGTCTGACCGTTCCCGAGATCGCCCGTGCCTTCCTGGTGCAGGAGACCGCCATGGGGCAGCGGATCACCCGCGCGAAGGCCAAGATCAAGGCGGCTCGCATCCCTTATCGGGTGCCGTCCGCGGAGGATCTCCCGGCGCGTGTGTCCGGCGTTCTCGCCGTCCTGTATCTCGTCTTCAACGAGGGCTACCTGGCGACCGGCCCCGACACCGATCCCGTACGCCACGACCTGACCGCCGAGGCGATCCGGCTCACCCGCCTGATCCGTGCCCTCATGCCCGACGACGGTGAGGTGGCCGGGCTGCTGGCGCTGATGCTCCTCACCGAGGCCCGCCGCACCGCCCGGGTTTCGACCAGCGGCGAACTGGTCACCCTCGACGAGCAGGACCGAGGGGCCTGGGACGCAGGCATGGTCGCCGAGGGTCATCGGCTGGTGCGGGAGCGGCTGGCCGCCGGGGTGGCTCCGGGTCCCTACCAGATCCTCGCGGCGATCAACGCCGTGCACACCTCCGCCCGCGACGTACGCGACACCGACTGGTCGCAGGTCGTCGCGCTCTACGACCAGCTCGTCCGCCTCGACTCCTCGCCGATCGTCGCCCTCAACCGGGCCATCGCGGTCGCCGAGCTCGACGGCCCGGAGGTGGCCCTGGCGACCGTCGACCGTCTCGAGGACAAGTTGGCCGACTATCACGCCTACCACGCGACCCGCGCCGACCTGCTGCGCCGGCTGGGCCGCAGTCAGAAGTCGCGCGCGGCGTACGACAAGGCCATCGAGCTGGCCGGCAACACCGCCGAGACCGCCTACCTGACTCGCCGCCGCGACCAGCTGGGGTAGCGCACAACACACGAACCGACATACCTGACGAAGTACTACTAGCAGGACGCCGGCCGTTTTGCGTACTGTCGGGGACCATGATCCGCGTGATGGTCGTCGATGATCACCCGATGTGGCGCAACGCGGTCGCCCGCGATCTCAGCGAAGCGGGATTCGACGTGGTCGCCGAGGCGGGAGCCGGTGAGGAAGCGCTGCGCCGGGCGGAGGCCACCAGACCCGACGTCGTGGTCCTCGACCTGCAGATTCCGGAGCTCGGTGGCGTCGAGGTGACGAGGCGGCTGTTGGAGGCCAACTCCGGCAGCCGCGTCCTCATCCTCTCCGCCAGCGGGGAGCAGGGCGACGTCCTCGCCGCGGTCAAGGCGGGCGCGACCGGATACCTCGTCAAGTCCGCCTCCCCGGAGGAGTTCGTCGACGCCGTACGCCGAACCGCCGACGGCGACGCCGTCTTCACCCCGGGCCTGGCCGGGCTGGTGCTGGGTGAGTTCCGCCGCCTCTCCGGTGCCTCGCGGGTCGCCGAACCCGTCGCGCCCCAGCTCACCGAGCGGGAGACCGAGGTCCTGCGACTGGTGGCCAAGGGCCTGAGCTACCGGGCCATCGCCGACCGGCTCGTCCTCTCCCACCGCACGGTGCAGAACCACGTCCAGAACACCCTGCGCAAGCTGCAGCTGCACAACCGGGTCGAGCTCGTCCGCTACGCCATGCAGAGTGGCCTCGACGACGGCGAACCCGACGAATCACCCGACGTCTGACACCGGATCCCCGCCCTGCCGACGGGCCATCAACTGCCGGGTCTAGGCTCGACGTCGACCTGTTCTTGCGGTCTTTGTTCTGTCATTGCGAAGGGACCTGTCCATGCGCGTTGGTGTCCTCACCGGGGGTGGCGACTGCCCCGGCCTGAACGCGGTCATCCGGGCCGTCGTCCGTAAAGGCGTCGGGGAGTACGGCTATGAGTTCCTCGGCTTCCGTGACGGCTGGCGCGGCCCCCTGGAGAACGTCACCAGCGAGCTCGGCATCCCACAGGTGCGTGGAATCCTTCCGCGGGGTGGAACCATCCTCGGTTCCTCGCGTACCAACCCGTTCAAGGTCGAAAACGGCGTCGAGCGCATCAAGGACAATCTGGCCTCGGGTGGCGTGGACGCGTTGATCGCCATCGGTGGCGAGGACACCCTCGGGGTGGCGACGAAGCTCGCGGAGCTGGACGTCAAGGTCGTCGGCGTACCGAAGACGATCGACAACGACCTGGGCGCCACCGACTTCACGTTCGGGTTCGACACCGCGGTCAACATCGCGACCGAGGCCATCGACCGGCTCCACACGACCGCCGAGTCTCACCACCGGATCGTGGTCGTGGAGGTCATGGGCCGCCACGCCGGCTGGATCGCGCTGCACTCCGGCCTCGCGGGCGGCGCCAACGTGATCCTCATCCCCGAGCAGCCGTTCGACATCGACAAGGTGGTCGAGCACGTCGAGAGCCGGTTCCGTACCAACTTCTCGCCGATCATCGTGGTGGCCGAGGGCGCGACGCCCAAGGAGGGTACGCACGCCCTGCACAGCGAGGAGCTCGACGCCTTCGGGCACGTCCGCTTCGGCGGGATCGGTGACCTGGTCGCCAAGGAGCTGGAGAAGCGCACCGGCAAGGAAGCTCGGGCGGTCGTCCTGGGCCACACCCAGCGCGGCGGCACGCCCACGGCGTTCGACCGCTGGCTCGCCACCCGGTTCGGGCTCCACGCGATCGAGGCGGTCCACGACGGCGACTTCGGCAAGATGGTCGCCCTCCGCGGCACGGAGATCGTCCGCGCTCCGCTGGCCGACGCGACCCGCGAGCTGAAGGTGGTCACGCCGGACCTGTACGCCGAGGCGGGGGTCCTGTTCGGCTGAGCGCCGACCCCCTACCGGTAACCTTGCCGGGTGAATTCCCGTCAGAAGTGGCGGGCGCTCCCGGCCGCCCAGCAGCCGGAGTGGCCTGACCCTGGTGCCGTGGACGCCGCGGCCGCCCAGCTCCGTACCTTCCCGCCGTTGGTGTTCGCGGGCGAGTGCGACTCGCTCAAGGCGAGGATCGCCGACGTCGCCACCGGCAAGGCGTTCTTCCTGCAGGGCGGCGACTGCGCCGAGACGTTCAACGGGGTGGGCGCCGACGCGCTGCGGAACAAGCTGCGCACGATCCTGCAGATGGCGGTCGTCCTCACCTACGCCGGCAGCGTGCCGGTCGTGAAGGTGGGCCGGATCGCCGGACAGTACGCCAAGCCGCGGTCGAAGCCGACCGAGACCCGGGCGGGAGTGGAGCTGCCCGCCTATCGCGGCGACGCGGTCAACGGCTTCGCGTTCACACCTGAGGACCGGGCGCCCGACCCGGACCGGCTGGTGCGTACCTACCACTCGTCCGCGGCCACCCTCAACCTCGCCCGCGCGTTCGTCATCGGTGGCGAGGCCGACCTGCGGCAGGTGCACGCCTGGAACACCGACTTCGTACGCGACAGCCCGGTGGGGGAGCGCTACGACCGCATGGCCCGCGACATCGACCGGGCCATCTCGTTCATGCACGCCTGTGGTGCAGACCCGGCCGAGTTCCACTCGGTCGACTTCTACGCGAGCCACGAGGCGCTGCTGCTCGACTACGAGGACGCGCTCACCCGGATCGACTCCCGCACCGGAACGCCGTACGACTGCTCCGGTCACTTCCTCTGGATCGGCGAGCGCACCCGCCAGGTCGACGGCGCGCACGTGGAGTTCGCGAAGGGGATCCGCAACCCGGTCGGGGTGAAGCTCGGCCCGACGAGCACACCCGAGGACGCCCTGGCGCTCATCGACGCGCTCGACCCTGATCGCGAGCCGGGCCGGCTGACGTTCATCACCCGGATGGGTGCGGGGAAGGTCCGCGACGCCCTGCCGCCGTTGGTGGAGAAGGTCACCGCCAGCGGGGCGACCGTCGCGTGGGTGTGCGACCCGATGCACGGCAACACCTTCGAGACGCCCAGCGGCTACAAGACCCGGCGCTTCTCCGACGTGATGGACGAGGTGGAGGGCTTCTTCGAGGTCCACAGGTCACTCGGCACAGTGCCGGGCGGCCTGCACGTCGAGCTCACCGGTGACGAGGTCACCGAGTGCGTGGGTGGCGGGCATGCGCTGGAGGAGGCCGATCTCGTCCACCGGTACGAAACCGTGTGCGACCCGCGCCTCAACCGTGCGCAGTCGTTGGAGCTGGCGTTCCTCGTCGCGGAGATGCTGCACCGGGCGTGAGAACCTCACGCCCGGTGGCATGACGAGGCGGAGCTCAGCTCCAGAGCCGGTCGCGGAGGAGTTCGCCGTCCCAGGTCGAGGAGTCGGCGAAGAACGTCGTGTCGGCGGGGTCGAGGTGCTCGCGGAACAGCTCCTCGTTGATGTCGTCGAATCCGAGGCCGGGTTTGTCGGGCACCGCGATGTGCCCGTCGTCCTCGACGAGCGGGTTGGGCAACCCCGTCACGAGGTCGCTCCAGAACGGGATGTCGGCCGCGTGGTGTTCGAGCGCCAGGAAGTTGTTGGTCGCCGCGGCGATGTGCACGCTCGCCAGGGTGGCGATCGGCGTGCCGGCCATGTGCAGCGCCATCGCGACGCCGTGCTCCTCGGCGAGGTCACCGATCTTCTTGGTCTCGAGGATGCCACCGGAGGTGGCCGGGTCGGGGTGCGCGACCCGGATGGCCTCACGTTCGAGCAGCGGCCGGAAGTTCTCGGCGAGGTAGATGTCCTCGCCGGTACAGGTGGGCGTGTTCAGCTGGGTGGTGAGTTCGCGCCACTGCTCGGTGAGCTGCCACGGCACCATGTCCTCGAGCCACGCTAGGGTGAACGGCTCGAGCGCATGGCCCACCCGCAAGCAGGAGTTGACACCGATGTGGCCGAAGTGGTCGACCGCCAGCGGGATGTCGTAGCCCACGATGTCGCGCACGGTGGAGACGTGCGCGGCGAGGTGTTCGGCACCCTTCTCGGTCACCTGGATCCCGGTGAACGGATGCATCGTCGCTCTTGACTCGCGTGCACCCGGTGGGGCGATGAGGGCGCCGGGCACGTCCCAGAGCAGGTCGATTCCCACGTCACACTTGAGGAACTGGTAACCACGCTTGCGCCGGGCGAGGAGCCGTTCGCCCAGCACGGTGGGGTCCGGCGAACGTGGCGTGTCCGCGTAACAGAGCACCCTGTCGCGGAACTTCCCGCCCGCGAGAGCGTACGCGGGTACGCCGTACGCCTTGCCGGCAAGGTCCATCAGCGCCATCTCGACCCCGCACACGCCACCGGCCTGACGTGCATGGTGGCCGAACTGCTTGACCTTGCGGAACAACTTGTCGACGTTGCAGGGGTTCTCGCCGAGCAGTCTCGCCTTCAACAGCAGGGCGAAGGTCTTGCTCGCGCCGTCGCGTACCTCGCCGAAACCCGCGATCCCCTGGTTGGTGTCGATCCGGATGATGGTCGAACGGAACGGAACCCCCACCAGGGTGGCGATCCGCAGATCGGTGATGCGCAGGTCACTCGGTCGGGAATGGGTGGTGACATTGTCCAGCAGCTGCTCGGGATCCTCGGTCACTGCTGCTGCTCCTTCTTCCACTGCTGGAAGTCCTCCTCGATGTGGTCCGGCCAGGTGCCGACGTCGATCTCGGCGCTGGTGTAGACGCCTTCGGCGAGGCGGAGCTTTCCGAACACGTCGCGGGTCCGGATGTTCTCACTGGACTCGGCGACCTTCTCGGCGAGGTGCGGCGGAATGAAGACCAGCCCGCTCGGCGTACCGAGGACGACGTCGCCGGGCAGCACGGTCGCCTCCCCGATGCGGACCGGGATGTTGATTCCCGCGAGGGTCACGTGCCGGATCGGTGTCGGATCGACGTCCCGGAAGAAGAAGTTGACATCCTTCAGCTCCACGATTCCCTGGTAGTCGCGGATACCACCATGGATGACCGCTCCGACTCCGGTGCGGGCGGCGACCGCCGTGCTCAGGTTGTCGCCGACGACCGTGCCCTCCTTCACCTTGCCGAAGATGTCGGTGACCATCACGTCGCCCTGCTGCAGCGTCTGGATGATCCAGGAGTTCTGCTTGTCGGGGGCGAGATGGCCCTCCCGTGCCCCCGCCGTGACGGTTGCCGCGTCGTAGTCGGGCCGATGCGGAAGGAACTGTGACGTCACCGCCCGGCCGACGAGGATCGTGCCGGGATGGGTCTCGCGCCATCCACCGGCGAACTGGCGATCGTAGCCCGCGCGCAGCAGGGTGCCCCACGCCTCTTCCGTGGTGGCGAGTCGGAGCCGGTCGAGCACGTCGTCGGGAACCCGCGGTCGGCCGTCGGCGAAACGCTCGCCCGACCACTCACGGGTGAGCTCGATGAGGTGGTCAGGGGTGGGTTGGATGCGCATGAAAAGAAGGGACCTCCGTAGTCGGTCGTCGACGCTTCAGCATCTCACGCGGCCACGGACGACCCCTCGGTCTTCCGAGATCGGTCACGATGTCGGGGTCGACGAGCCTGGCGTCGCAACCAGCTCGACTGCGGAACGAAACTTTCGCAGGCTTCGGTCCGTGCACACGCTCGGACGAACATGTCGATCTCTTATGGAGGTCCATGCGCCCAGCGCATGAACACCTTCCGGACTTCAGGTGTGTTGCCGCGAAGTATGGCCTCGACCTGCTGAGTTGCGGCCGCTTTACCAAAGGATCTGGTAATTACGCGCCGGGGTCACTATGGTGACGCCACCCAGTGTGGATCCACCCCCGACAGTTCGAAAGTTTCGTCGATTGGCCCGCTCCATCCTCACTGAACAGACGGCCACTCGGTTAGCCCGGCTGGTGCGTACCCAGTGAGTCGGACGGCCTCGACGCCTGAAGGTGTACGTGAGAGGTGTGCTCATGGAACGTCCAGCGAGCTTGGATCGCCGTCGATTCCTCGCCCGAGCGGGATTGGTGGGCGCGGCCCTTGCCGTACCCGGCGTGGCGGCGTGCCGGACCGAGGCAAGTAAGACGAGAAACGCTCCGCCGCAGGCATCGAACGCGTCGGTGCCGAAGAAGCTGCTCGACGAGGCCAAGGACTTCGAAGGCCAGACGACCCGCACGTTGTCGACGCGGCAGTACTTCGACAAGGCGAACACCGCAGTGGAGAACATCCTCCAGACCTTCGCCAAGGACACGAAGACGACAGTCAAGAACGCCACGTTCAATGCCGACGAGGGCAACTTCGTGGCCAAGCAGCAGGCTGCCGTCAGAGCCGGCAACGTCGCGGACATGGCTTCGGTCGACGCGGGGCGGTTCGTCTCGCAGATGCAGGAGCTCGACCTCATCGAGGACGTGACGGACGTCGTGGACGAGCTGGTGGCACAGCACGGGCCCGCCGGCGGTACCGCTGAATACGCCTTGGTGATCGACGGCAAGTGGTGGGGAATCCCCTTCTACACCATGGGTTCCGGCGTGTTCGCGCGCAAGGACTGGCTGGAGGAGAAGGGCATCGCCTACGAGGACATCAAGACCTTTGAAGACGCCCGCGACGCGGCTCTCGAGATCTCCAACCCCGACCAGCAACGCTACGGCTGGGGTCTCACCGTCAACCGCGGCGGTGACGCCAACGGACTCGTCGAATCGCTGATCAACGCCTACGGTGGCGGAATCAGCGATGACGAGGGCGGGAAGGTCGTCTTCAACTCTCGGGAGACCATCGAGGCCGTCCGCTTCCTGTCCGAGATCTACACCTCGGACAAGTACAAGCCGATGCTGCCACCCGGTGTCATGAGCTGGACCGACACGGGCAACAACGAGGCCTATCTCGCCGGGGTCACCGGTTTCACGCTCAACTCCTACAGCATCTATGCCGAGGCCATGACGACCGGCAACGCCGTCCACCCGGTGACGTGGACCTTCCCGGGGTTCGCTGGACCGGCGACCGACGTCTCGCTCACGACGGCGGGAGTCATGGCGTTCGTGATCTTCAAGGGCGCGAAGAACCCCGACCTTGCCAAGATCGTGGCGAAGTACCTCGCCTCGGGTGATGGTCTGCTCCCGTTGGCGAAGGACGCCGGTGCGTTGGTCTACCCGGCATACGAGAAGGTCTGGAACTCCGACCCCTTCTACCTCGAAGGGGACCCGATCTTCAAGCCCACTTACGAGTTGGCCACGAAGGAGCTGCCGATCGAGACCACGACGGGCTACCACTTCCCGCAGGACGCGAGTCCAGGTCGAGGAGCCGTCGGGCAGGCGTACATCCTCACCGACATGATGGGCGAGATCATCCAGAAGGGTGTCGAGGTCGAGGCCGCCGTGGAGAACGCCCACAAGCGGATGGTCCAGGCGTTCGAGCAGCTGGGGTTCAAGCAGTGAGCAGTGCGCTCCGTGAAGTCCGTCCTGCACGTCCACAGTCAGGTGCGGTCGTCAGGACTCGGCGGCTCCTCGGTGCGGACTGGCGGGTGGGTTACCCGTTCGTCGGCCCGATGGTGCTGCTGTTGGTGGGCCTGATCGCGATCCCGTTCCTCGACGCGATCAGGCTCAGCTTCACGGCCCGCCATGGCGCCGACAACGTTTTCGTCGGGTTCGACAACTACGTCAGGTTGTTCGGCGACCCGTTCTTCGGTCGTTCGGTGTCCAACACGATCGTCTACACCGCCTACTCCGAGGTCTTCAAGGTGAGCGCCGGGCTGATCGCGGCGCTTCTCCTGCACAACCTCAGGAAGGGGCGGTCCCTGGTCACGGGGCTCGTCCTCCTGCCGTGGGTGATCCCCACGGTGGTGGCCGCGGTGAGTTGGCGGTCGATCTTCGACCCACTGTTCGGCAGCTTGAACTACCTGCTGAACCAGCTTCACCTGGGGCCGTTGCTCGCCGACCTTCATGTGCTGCCGCAGTGGCCGACGACCTGGCTCGCAGACCCGGACCTCGCGATGGCGTCGGTGGTGATGGTGAACACCTGGAAGGGGATTCCCTTCTTCACCATCAACTTCCTCGCCGGCCTGAAGGCGATCGACAGCCAACTGTACGAAGCGGCCGCGGTCGACGGCGCGTCGGCGTGGCGAAGGTTCATCCATGTCACACTGCCCGGCCTGAAGTACGTCATGCTGGTCACGGTGTTGCTGTCGACGATCTGGACGTTCAACAACTTCGACTCGGTGTGGTTGCTCACCCAGGGCGGCCCGGCCGGCTCGACAGCGTTGTACACCATCTTCGCCTACCAGACAGCGATCCAGCAGCTCCAACTCGGCCTCGGCTCGGCCGCGGCGGTGATCCTGCTGCCGTTCACCGCGGTGCTGATCTTCGTCCTCGCACGGTACCTGCGCGGCGGTACGGGCACGGGCAACGGCGATGGCATGGTCGCGCGGTTCTTCGCACGGATCAGTCGGCCTATCCTCTGGACGGTGGGGGTGGCCTTCACGGCTCTGTTGGTCAAGCTCGACCCACAGCTCTTCGTGAAGGCGGCTGTCGGGGTGGCGATCCTCATCGGCTTCGGTATCGGATGTGCCAAGGCCTCGGAGGTGCTGACGCAGGTCGGCAACAAGGGACTGAGCGGCAACCGCCTCGGGCGAGTTCCGTTGTGGATCGCGCTGGCGGGCCTGCTGTTCTTCGTTCTGGCGCCGATCTACTGGATGATCATCACGGCGTTCAAGACGGACCTGCAGATGACCAGCCGGGTCAGCATGCTCTGGCCGACGCCGTGGACCAGCGACCAGTTCTTCAACCTGCTGGCGGAAAATCCGTTCGGCACATGGTTCCGCAACACGTTGGTGGTGGCCCTGGTGACCACTGTGGTTGCGGTGAGCGTGGCGGCGTTGGCGGCGTACGCCCTTGCCAGGTTGAGGTTCCGTGGCGCACCGACGATCACCGGGTCGGTCCTGCTGACCTATGTGATGCCGGGCGCCCTGCTGTTCATCCCCCTCTACGGGATCGTCAGCAACCTGCACCTGATCGACAACCTCGGAGCGCTGTTCCTGACGTATCCGACGTTCGCGTTGCCCTTCGCCTGTTGGTTCCTCATGGGCTACTTCCGGGGAATCCCGTTCGAGCTGGAGGAGGCGGCGATGACCGATGGTGCGACCAGGATGCAGGCGTTCCGGCTGATCATCCTTCCGCTCGCCAAGCCGGCGTTGTTGGCGGTCGGGCTCTTCACACTCACGAACGCGTGGAACGAGTTCCTGTTCGCCTTCGTGTTCCTCACCGACGAGAGCCTGAAGACGCTTCCACTCGGTCTCCAGCAGATGATCGTCGGCGACATCGTGCCGTGGGGTCAACTCTCGGCGGCGTCGATCCTGATCAGCGTCCCGGTGGTGCTTGCCTACGCCTACGCACAGCGGTTCCTCGTCGAGGGTCTCTCCGTCGGCGCCGTGAAGGGATGACGGTGGCCCTGGGGTGACAGGGCGGTGGCCACGACGGCATCGGTTACGGTGCCGTCGTGGCCACTCAGACTTCCCAGGACGTGATCGACCTCCGCAGCGACACGGTCACCACACCGACCCCCGGCATGCGGACAGCGATGGTGCGGGCGGAGGTCGGCGACGACGTCTATGCCGAGGATCCGGGTTGTCGTGGCCTGGAGGAGCGGGTCGCGGACCTGCTCGGCAAGGAGGCCGCGCTCTTCACGGTCACCGGGACGATGGCCAACCTGCTCGCCGTCCGTTCGTTGGTGCGACCTGGCGAGGAGGTTCTGTGCGAGTCACGGGCCCACATCGCCCGGGCCGAGTTGGGGGCACACGCGGCGATCTTCGGCATCACCACCCGCACCTGGTCCCATCCACGCGGCCTGCTCGACCTCGGTGCCGTGCAGACGCTGCTGGCGCCCAAAGCCGGTCCGTACTTCGTGTCGACCGCGGGAGTGTCGGTCGAGAACACCCACAACTTCGGCGGCGGCAGCATCCAGCCGCTGGATCCCCTCCGCAAGCTGCGCGCCATCACGCGGTCGGCCGGTGTCGGCGTCCATCTCGACGGTGCCCGGTTGTGGAACGCGAGCGTGGCGACCGGTACACCACTCGGCGAGTACGCCGCTCTCGCCGACGTGGTCTCAGTGTGCCTGTCGAAGGGGCTGGGTGCTCCGGTCGGCTCGCTCGTGGCCGGTACGACGGACCAGATAGCCGAGGCCCGGGTCTGGCGCAAGCGGCTCGGTGGGGGATGGCGGCAGGCCGGCGTCCTGGCGGCCGCCGGATCGTACGCACTCGACCACCACGTCGAGCGGCTCACCGAAGATCACGCCCATGCGCGGGCCCTCGCCGAAACGCTCGCCGACGCCCGCCGGGGCCTTGTCGACCTGGCCGATGTCGAGACCAACATCGTGGTTCTCGACATCGCGGGTTTGGGACTGGCCGCGGGAGACGTAGCTCTGCAGGCGCGCGCCGAAGGGGTCCTGGTGTCCGTGCTCGGCCCGTCGACGATCCGGCTCGTCACCCACCTCGACGTCGACGCGGACGCGTGCAAGCGGGCCGGTGACGTGCTCGCCCGCATACTCGCGGAGTAAGTGACCAGCGGAGGTCCCACCCATGTCGGACGTCATGTCAGCTGTCGCTTCCCTGCCCAAGGTCGAGCTTCATCTGCACCTGGTGGGTTCCGCGTCCGTCGAGACGGTGCTGGAGCTGGCGCGTCGCCACCCGGACGCCGGCGTTCCCACCGAACGAGCCGCGCTGGCGGCCTACTACGAGTTCCGCGACTTCCCACACTTCCTGGCCGTCTACGGCGTCGTGAGTGGCCTCGTCCGCACCAGCGCTGACATCGTCGCCCTGGTCGTCGGGCTCGCGCGCGACGCGGCCCGCAACAACGTCCGGTATGCCGAGGTCACCGTCACGCCGACCTCGCACCTGCGGGCCGGGATCGCCCCGGACGAGCTTGCCGAGGCGCTCACCCAGGGCCGCGAACTGGCGGCGGCGGAGCACCGTGTCGGCCTCAACTGGATCTTCGACATCGCCGGAGGCGAGGGCCAGCGGAGCGGATGGGAGACGGTGGCGTTCGCCCTGCGGCATCGCCCGGCCGGCCTGGTCGCGCTGGGCCTCGGCGGTCTGGAGGTGGGCGTCGGACGGGCGCAGTTCCGCCGGCACTTCACTCTCGCCCGCGAGGCTGGACTCGCGAGCGTCGTGCACGCGGGAGAGACGACGGGACCGGCCAGCGTCTGGTCGGCGATCCACGACCTGGGTGCGGCAAGGATCGGGCACGGGATCGGTGCGGTCTCCGATCCGCGGCTGCTCGACCACCTGCGGGAACGCCGGATCACCGTGGAGATGTGCCCGACATCCAACGTCCGGACGAGGGCGGTGGCGTCCTGGGAGGTCCATCCGTTGCCGAGGTTCCTCGACCACGGTGTGCCGGTCACCCTCTCGACCGACGACCCGGGGATGTTCGGTGCGCAGCTGAACGACGAGTACGTGCGAGCCGCCACCGTCTTCGGGCTGACCCAGGCCTGCCTTGTCCAGATCGCTCGCACCGGCGTTCGAGCCGCCCTGTGTGAGGAGCCGCTGCGTGAGCGCCTGCTGGCGGAGATCGACGCGGTAGCTGCCGGACCCCAGGTCTCCACGAGCGAGCCCGTGCGTCGGGGCGCGCCCTAGCCACCTAGCCCGCGGCCGTGGGGGACCGGTTGAGCATCCGGGGGAACTGACGTACGGCGGAGGCGAGCTCACGCAGCTCGGCTCCGGCCAAGGACTGGCGCCCGTCGACGAGAGCGTTCTCCGGGTCGGGATGAACATCGACCAGAAGCCCGTCGGTGCCGACCGCGATGGCCGCCCGGGCGAGCGGCACCACCAGGTCGCGCCGGCCGCAGGCGCGGGACGGGTCGACAATCACCGGCAGGTGGGAGAGTTGCTGGGCGAGCGGAATCGCCCCGAGATCGAGAGTGGCGGTGGTCGCGGTCTCGAACGTACGGATCCCGCCCTCGCAGAGCACGATGGCGAGGTTGCCGCGCTGGGCGACGAACTCCGCCGCCATCAGCCACTCGTCGACCGTGGCCTGCCGGCCGCGGGTGAGCAGGACCGGCCGGCCGGATCGACCCACGCTGTCGAGGAGCGGGAGGTTCTGCATGTGGGCGGCGCCGACCTGGAGCAGATCGGCGTAGGACGAGACGAGATCGACGTCACCGGGGTCGACGACCTCGACCGCGATCAGCAGACCGGTCGTGTCGCGGACGTTGGCGAGCACCTTCAGCCCCGCCTCGCCCTGGCTCGGGAAGCCCGGCGGCAGCGTTCGTGCGTTGTGCACGCCCCCACGAAGGACTGTCGCGCCGGCGGCTGCCGCCAGCCGGGCGGCTCCCAGGGCCTGCTCCGGGCTCTCGATGGCCGGCGGCCCGGCGATCAGCGTGAACGTGCCAGGCCCGATCGAGACCTGGTGTCCGGGCGGACCGATCTGCACGACAGAACGTCCCGTGTGCGCCTGGGCGCTGACGAGCTTGTAGGGCGCTGACACCCGCAGCACCGTCGAGACTCCCGGCATCACCGGCAGGTTGAGTTCGTAGCAGTCCGCGGCGTCGCCCACCACGCCGATGATGGTGCGCAGCACCCCTCGACTGACGAATGCCTGGCTGCCCGTGGACTCGATCCGTGCGACGACCGCATCGACCTGTTCCTCCGGTGCGCCCGGCGCCATGACGACCACCATGACAGGTGGGCCTCCCATACCACTAGCGGCGGACCTGCGTGCCGCTCGAGGAGTGGAGCGTATCCGTGCGCTCTCACCTACTGGCATGGTCGTCCGGGATCCGGACGCGCCTGATGGTCACAATCAGGCCACGTGTCCCTTGCCACGTTGGACAGGCGCGCAGTGGTGAACCCCTAACAATGCTTGACGAATCAACGACTGACGCCGGCCGGAGGGACTGGCGCCGGTCAGAGGGGAGGGCCCTCGCCGGTCTCCTCCTGATGGGAGTAGCGCCGCCCAGTCCACGGGTCGCCGGAGTTGTGGTAGCCGCGTTCCTCCCAGAACCCGCGCCTGTCCTGGGTGAGGTACTCGATCTGACGGAGCCACTTCGGGCCCTTCCACGAGTACAGGTGCGGGACGACGAGCCGGAGCGGGCCACCGCGTTCGGGCTCGAGCGGACGGTCGGCGACGTGGGTGGCGAGCAACGACCCCTCGGCGGCGAAGTCGGCCCGCGTCAGGTTGGCGGAGTAACCGAACTGCGCCCAGGCCATCACGTAACGTACGTCCTCGCGTGGCGGAATCAGGTCGAAGAGCGCCGTGGTGGGTATGCCCGACCAGCACAGGTCGAGCACGGTGTGACCGCTGACGCAGTGCAGATCGGCGTGTACCCGGACCCGCGGAAGGGCCTCGAGAGCGGCCAGACCGAGCAGATGGTCGTGGCCCGAGGCCGTGGCACCGCTGATCCGGAGGTCCCAGCCGCCAGGGTCGGTACGCCGGGGAACCGGCCCGTAGTGGGAGACCCGCCACTCACTGGCGACGCGATGGCCCGCCGGAACCCCGCGACGGACGTCGATCTCCGTCACGGTGCTCGTCGTGCCGTCTGTGTCACCGCGCCGACCCTGCACGAAAACCCATGCTCTCAGATGCTGGGACGGAGCGTGCAGCAGGGCCTGATGGCCGGCCTTCCCAGCGGCTCGTCAGCTCAAGGTGAACGGGCAGAACTGCTTCATCTGCGGGCCCACCCGATCCTGGACCTGCTGAAGCGCTTCCTCCGGTGTGACCTCGCCGAGCAGCACGCTGGACTGTGCGGCGCTCATCGCGTCGGAGATCTGGGCACCCACGGGCAACGCCGGCCGGTTGGTCGCGTACGGCATCATGCTCGGGAAGATTCCCTGTTCGCCGGTGACACTCTTGTCATCGATGAGCGACTTCCAGGTCGGGATCTTGCTGGCGCCCTTGGCATAGATCCGCTGACCCTCCTCGCCGGCGTAGAACTTCATGAACTTCCACGTGAGGTCGGGGTTCTGCACGTTCTTGGGCATGACGAGGGCAAAGCCGCCGGCCCAGGTCATCGGCTCGTCACCCTCTTCTGGTACCGGCATGTACGTCACCCCGTAGTCGAGGTCGGGTGCGTACTGCTTGATGCTGGCCAGGCTCCAGTTACCGTCGATCGCCATCGCCAGCCGGCCGGTGTAGAACGGCGACGTGGTCGGGTCGGCGTTCGGCGGGCGGTAGGTCGCGAGGTACGCCGACACCTTCTGGTAGTCGAACTTCTCCGCCCAGGCCTGGAACAACCCGAACGTCTTCTCCCAACCTGGCGACTGCACGGTGATCTCGCAGGAGTCGTTGTCGTACCACTTGGCATTGTTGATGAGCCCCCAGGTCGCGTGGAACGCCTGACCGTCCCACGGGATCATGCCCATCCGGGTGTAGTTGCCCTTCTCGTCGGTCTCGTTGACCTGCTCCGCGATCTCGAGGACCTCATCGATCGTGGGCGGGCCGTTCGAAGGGTCCAGCACCTCGGGATCTACGCCGGCCTCGCGGAGAGTCTCCTTGTTGTAGTAAAGGCCGCGCGCGTCGGTGTCGAAGGGCAAGGCATAGAGGTCGCCGTTGTAGGAAGCCTCGTCGATCGCGAACGGAAGGTAGTTGTCCGGGAGGTTCTCTCCGTCGGCCTCGACGAACGGCGTGAGGTTGGCGAGCAGACCGGTCGACGCCTGGTTCGCGACAGTGAACCGGTCGGTGATGAAGACGTTAGGTGGTTCGTTCGCGCGGACGGCCGCGATGAGGGCGGTGTTGTCACCGGTGAACCGACCTGCCTTCGGCACGATCTGCACGTGCACGCCGGGATTCTGTTTCTCGAACTCGGCGATGATCTCCTGTTGCGGCTTCATGTCGATCTCGCCACCGAGCGAGGTCCAGACCAGAAGCTCGTTGTCGCCGCGGTCGTTCGAACAGGCGGCGCCGGTCGCCGCGACCATGACCAGCGCGAGCGCGGCGAGCACGAGTCGGCGAGGACGGATACGGGGAGTTCTCATCTTTCGAGGGTGTCCTCTCCTATTTGAAACTGCCGAGCGTGATACCGCGGATGAAGTATTTCTGGAACGCGAAGAACAAGATGACGAGCGGGGCCACGATCATCACCGATGCCGCCATCAGCAGGTTGAACTGCACATCGTGCGTACTCCTGAACGCCTCGAGTCCGATGGCGAGGGTCTGCTTCGCCTCGTCCTGCAGATACAGCAGCGGTCCCATGAAGTCGTTCCAGGAGTCGACAGTGGCGAAGATCGCGACGGCGGCGACCGCCGGTCGCGCCATCGGGAACACCACGCGCCACAGGATCTGCCATTCGTTCGCGCCGTCGACGCGTGCGGCGTCGAGGTGTTCCCGCGGTACCTGGAGCAGGAACTGCCGCAGCAGGAAGACGAAGAACGCACTCGCGAGGAAGTGCGGGACGACGAGCGGCAGGAACGTGTTGATCCACCCCAACCAGGCGAAGAGATCGAACGTCGGGATGATCGCGATCGGGAACGGGATGAACAGCGTCGCAAGGACGATGTAGAACACCTTGTCGCGCCCGCGCCAGTCGATACACGCGAAGCCGTACGCCACGATGAGGTTCGAGACCACCGAGCCGATCACCCCGAGCACGGTGATGATGACCGAGTTGGAAAAGTACGTCGCGAACGGGATCGTCTGGAACGCCTCGACGAAGTTGCTCCACTTCCAACTGTCCGGCACGATCGTCGGCGGTGTCGTCGCGAGTTCTTCGTTCGACTTCAGTGCCGTTGCGATCATCCAGTACAACGGCAGCAGGAACAGGGCCGCCATCGCCACCAGGAAGATGCGGTTGCCTACTTTGTCCCAGGCTCTGCGCACCGCACGCGAACGCGCGGACAGCACCGGACCACTGTCGTGACGTGGGGACTCGATGCCGGTGTCGGTCTGGAGTGCCATGCTGAAGTCCTCTTCTCTCGGGCGCGCGACGAGGTGCCGAACAGGGCTGCCTGAATGACGTCAGGTGGCGACCTCGTAGTTCACGAAGCGCCTCGACACCTGGTAGACCGCCACGGCGAGCACCACCCCGGCAAGGAACAGGATGAGAGCGAGCGCACATGCATAGCCCAACTCGGCATAGCTGAAGGCGTTCTTGTAGAGGTAGTACATGTAGAACAACGTGCCGTTGCTGGGGCCACCTCGCGTCATGATGTACGCCTGGGTGAAGACCTGCAGGCCGCCACTGATTCCCGTGATGAGGTTGAACAGGATCGCCGGTGTGAGAAGCGGAATCGTGATCCGGAAGAACGACTGGAAGGCGTTGGCTCCATCGATCCGCGCGGCTTCGTACAACGTCTGCGGGATGTTGTTGAGCCCGGCGAGGAAGATGAGCGCCGCGTTTCCCGCACCCAGTTGTGCGGTGGCGACGATGACGATCTTCGCGGTCGTCGGATCGGCGAGATAGTCCGTCGGCGGTGCGCCGAACAGCCCGAAGAACTGGTTGACGATGCCCGTGCCCGGATTCACCAGCACGATGAAGATGAACGACAGCGCGAAGATCGGTGCGAGCGATGGTATGTACAACGCGGTGCGGTAGAACGCCACCTCCCGCACCGGCCGGTTCATCGCCAGGGCGAGCAGCAGGGCGACGACCAGACCGATAGGCACCGCCCAGCCGGAGTAGAAGAGCGTGTTGTAGATCGAGGTCCAGACCAGCGGATCCTGGACCAGTCGCACGTAGTTACCGACGCCGAACCACTCGGGTGCCTGCATCCCGGAGTACTTCGTCAGGCTGAGGGCGAACGAGTAGACGATCGGATACAGCACGAAGGCGAGGACACCGACGATCCACGGGCTGATGAACAGCAGGGCCTTGCGGAGGTTGGACTTCTCCCGCGGACTCCATGCGGTCCGGATCGGCGTCCCGGTGGTCGGGCGGTTCGGACTCGTCGCAACATCGGTCGTGGCAGTCAACGTCGTACCTTTCGAGCGTGCTCGTGACGGCGCGTTTCGCCGGATCCTCGTCGGACACGGGACGCTGCCTGCGCGAACCTTGTGGGCACGTTCCCAGGTGGGACTCAGCGTTGAGAATGGCCGCCGGACCGAAAGTTTTCAAGCCATTGTCGTAGCCGAAGGTGGACGTCCTTACAACGTCAGCAAGGCGTGGTGGTCGACCGCGCTCGCGGCGAGCGTGCCGGCGCCAACTCGGCGGTGTACATCGCGGCGAGGATGAGTCCGCCGCCGGCCACCATCCGCACAGTCGCGAGCTCTCCGCCGATCGCGACGGCGAAACCGGCGGCCCAGACCGGCTCCATGCACATGATGACGGCGGCCCGCGTCGCGGTGAGGTGCGCCTGCGCCCAGGTCTGGGTCACCAACGCGAACGCCCCGGCGACGAGTGCCATGTAGAGCAACGACGCCCAGTCGCCGGTCCGGTCAGGCACCGCGATGCCGCCCGGCAGCGCAGCGACACCGCACACCACCGCAATGATCGCCAGCTGGACGACCGAGAGCCCGAGCGCGTCTCGTCTGCTCGTCCAGGCGCCGACACCGACGATGTGCAGGGCGTACAACGCTGCGGACAGGAGCGTGAGCGTCTCACCGTAGCCGAACGCGAAACCGCGCAGCGCCAGGACCGCGAGCCCGACAGTGGCGAGACACACCGCCAGCCAGGCGGCCCGGCCGATCCGCTGCCGCAGCAGCACGCCGGCGAGCAGCGGTGTCATGACGACGTACATCCCGGTGACGAAGCCGCTCACCGACGCCGACGTGTGCGCGAGCCCTTCGGTCTGCAGGATCTGGGCGAAGCCGTAGACGGCGCCCAGGGCGATGCCGCGGCGGCGGGTGGGTGGGGAGAGTCGGCGGACGCTCTTGGCCGCGAGGAGCCCGAGGACGGCGGCTGCGACGGCGAACCGCACCGCGAGGAAGTCCGGCACCGGCACCCGCACGACGAGGTCCTTGATGAGGAAGAACGTCGATCCCCAGGTCGCAGTCACCGCCAGCAGGCCGAGGACGGCGAGCAGGGACCCGCGGTCCAGCCGTTCGGGTGCCGACGCCTCTCCGGCCGTGTGAGGCGTACGCAGGTCAGGGGGTGGCCCGGTCATCGGGACCGGCGTTTCCGTGCGGCGAGCCTGCGGAGCAGCGCGATGTCCTCGGCCCAGGCGTCCTTGCCGCCCGGCGTCTCCACGATGAGCGGAACGCCCTGAACGGCGGGATGGCGGAGCAACTCACCGAACGCCGCCTTGCCGATGTGGCCCTGACCGATCCGTTCGTGCCGGTCGCGGAAGCTGCCGCACGGGTCCTTGGAGTCGTTCGCGTGCACCAGCTCCAGGCGTACCGGTGCGATCGTCTCCACCAGCGTGTCGAGCGTGCGCGTCATGCCTCGCCGCCGGTCGAGCGGTGCGCCCGCGGCGAAGACATGACAGGTGTCGAGACAGATGCCGAGCCTCGGATGGCGTTCGAGAGCGTCCAGATAGGCGGGCAACTGGTCGACGCCGGCGCACAGCGACTGTCCCTGTCCGGCGGTCGGTTCCAACAGCAGCGTGGGCCCGTCGTCCGGGAGCTTGTCCAGCAGCGGCAGCAGCCCCTCCCGCACCTGCCGCATCGCCTGGTCGAAGCCGCCCTGCGCGACGCATGAACCGGTGTGGACGACGACGCCCCGCGCGCCGATACGGTGCCCGCGGGCGAGGTTGTGGGCGATCGAGTCCAGCGACCGCCGCACGGTCGTGGCTGTGGGCGAGCCGAGGTTGACGAGGTACGGCGTGTGGACGTACGCCGGAAACCCTGCCTCCGCGCACTGGTCCCGGAACGCATGGTCCTGCGCCGGGTCGCCGTGTGCGAGGGCCCACCCGCGCGGGTTGCCGACGAAGACCTGGAGCGCCGAGGCGCCGATCCCGCTGGCCACCCGGAACGCGCCCTTCACGAGTCCGCCCGAGACCGGTACGTGAGAACCGATGGGGCGTAGAGGCAGGCTCACACCTTCTCGAGGATGATCGTGGACCCCACCCGCGTCGGCTGTCCGGCCGGCGGGTTCTGGCTCGCGATGACGTTCATGCCGAGGTAGAGCGAGGACTGGCGTACCTCGACCTCGAAGCCCGCATCGGTCAAGGCCTTCGTCGCCTCCTCCTCGCCCATGCGTACGACGTCTGGCACGGGGATGAACTCCGGGCCCTTGGACACGACGAGATTCACCGTGTCGCCGCGATGGCCCTGACCCGGCTGCGGGTCCTGGCTGATGACCGCGTTCGGTGGCACAGTGTCGGAGAATGCGTCGGATCTCGCCACTGTCAGCCCGAGCCCTTCCAGCGTGGTCGTGGCCTGGGTGATCTCGAGCCCGACGACGGACGGAATGGACAACGGCTCCGGGCCCCTGCTGACCACCAGCGTCACCGGCGCGTCGCGGCGAAGTGGCGTGTCCGGGGTGGGCGAGGTACGGATGACCCGGCCGGCCTCGACGTCGGAGTTGTACTCCTGCTGGATCGGAGCGACTGCGAGGTTGGCGCCCGTGACGACCCTCCGGGCCCGACGTTCGGTCATGCCGATGACGGTGGGAACGAGATGACGCTCCGGTCCGCGGGATACCCAGACCTCGACAGTGCCGCCACGGAACATGCGTTCGCCGCGGGTGGGGATGGAACGGATGACGCGATCCTTGGGTACCTGCTCGTGGAAGACGAGCCTTGGTACGAACACCACGCCGGAGCGCTCACCTAGCTGCGGGAGGGCGGCCCTGCTCGTGCCGATCACCTCGGGTACGCGGGTGAACGGACCCACCGCGGCCAGCCAGCAGACGCTGCCGGCCACGACGAACAGAGCCAGGACGAACGCGCCGATGACCCAGAGGCGTCGCCACCAGGGCGGCGGTGGCCGACCCTCGTAGTCCTCGTCGTCGTAGGAAGGTTGCCGGACCCCGACGACGCCTGGGGCACCACTCGGGGTGAACGGACCAAGCCGCCCCCCCTGACGATGCGCCCCGGCCGGCATCGGCTCCATGGGCGCCACCAACGTGTGCTCGGCCCGCGGCGGTTGCGACGGCTGGCCCTGCCGTTGGGCCATCCCGAGATCCTGGGTGAGCTGCGCGTCGTCGACCCCCTGCCCGAGCGCGCTGCGCGCCCGCCGGACCAACTGCAGAAACGCCCGCGCGTCGGCGGGACGCTGATTGGGGTCGCGCGCGGTCGCGCGCAGGACCAGACCGTCGACGTACGCCGGAATCCCGGGCACGGCCTGCGACGGCGGTGGGACGTCATCGTTGACGTGTTTGTACGCCACCTGGATGGGCGAGTCGCCGTCGTGCGGCTTGGCCCCCACGAGCATCTCGTAGAGCATGATGCCGGCCGCGTAGACGTCGCCACGCGCGGTTGCCGCGCCGTGGGTGAGCTGCTCGGGCGCGAGGTAGGAGACGGTGCCGATGAGCAGCCCCTGCGTCGCCGTGCTCGTCGCCTGCGAGACCGCGCGCGCCAGGCCGAAGTCGGCGACCTTGACCGAACCGTCGTCGCCGAGCAGGACGTTCTCCGGCTTCACGTCCCGATGGATCAAATCCGCCTCGTGTGCCGTCGCGAGCGCCTGCAGGATCAGGTCGAGGAACGTCAGCGCTTCCCGAGGATCAAGGCGACCCCTGCTGGACAGCTCGTGGCGCAACGTCCGGCCGGGTACGTACTCCATCGTGAGGTAGGGCGTGCCGTCGTCCTCGCCCTGGTCGAACATCGCCACGACGTGGGGGTGGGACAGCCGGGCCGCAGAACGCGCTTCGCGGTGGAAGCGGCGGACGAAGTCGGCATCGTCGGCCAGGCCGGCGTGGAGCATCTTGAGCGCGACCGTGCGGTGCAGCCGGGTGTCGACGGCTTCGTAGACCATCGCCATGCCGCCGCGCGCGATGCGGCGCCCCACCCGGTACCTGCCGTCGAGCAGGCGACCGACCATGGGGTCACTGACGCTTACGTCCACGCGAGGGCCTCGCTGACAAATCGGTTCGGACGTCACGAGTGTAGGGACACCGTGCCAACCCGCCCAGCAGGCCGCGCCGCTCGTCGTCGAGCGGTGTCACTCTCCGTGCTCCGGCCGGGGCGGATGGTGAGTCACGCGGTGGCGGCCAGGATTCCCATGTGCCCGGTCACGTGGAACGCTCCGGTGCGCTCGATCTCGGCGCGGATCCGGCACTCGGCGGCTCCACGGTAGTCCTCCCACGACACCGACGGCGGCAGGTGACGGGCGAGGTCACGCGTGCTGTCGACGTAGGCGAGCACCGGAGCGACCTCGGGGACGACGAGTCGGTAGCGGCGCTCCTGCACCTCGCACGTCCCGAACACCTGGCGGACGAGCTCGATGCCGACGTCGAGGGAGAACCGGCGGTCGTCGAAGGAGTAGGCCGGCGGGTCGACGATGCCCAGATCACGCAGGCTCGCCTGCCACAGCCCACCCATCTCGGCTTTGTCGTCGTGGGCGTTCGTACTCGCGACAAGCCGGCCACCCGGCCGGAGTACGCGGCGCAACTCAGCCAGCGCGGCACGCGGATCCGTCGCGTAGTACAGCATGTGCATCGCCAGGGCCCCGCCCGCGCTGCCGTCGCTGAACGGCAGCCGGTCGACCTCGCCGACGACCTCCGGCCGCATGCCCACAGACAGGTCGACCGGAACCACACGGAGGTCCGGCCTGGTCGCCCGGAGGCGCGAGGTGTAGGCACCAGTGCCCCAACCGACGTCCAGCACCGGACCGCCGACGTCGCCCAGCCGCGCAAGGGCGAGCCCCACCAGATCGAGGTGCGGCCGCTGCCAGTCGTAGATCGAGACCCGGGCAGCCAGCCTGGAGTCATCGGCGTACGCCTCGCCGATGAGGACATCGTGCGAAGGAGTGTTGGAGACGGTGGCACCGCCCGAGCCGGACACCGCGTGATCGGTTGTCATGGGAGGCCACCATAGGCTGCGAACGATGGAACGTGTCGTTGTCGCCGGTGCGGGACTCGCGGGCCTGCAGGCCGTCATTGCCCTGCGCGGCCAGGGGTACTCGGGTGAGCTGGTCCTGGTCGGAGCCGAGCCACATCCGCCGTACAACCGGCCGCCCCTGTCCAAGGCCGTCCTGCTCGGCGACGCCGACGACCCGACGCTGCCGTTCGACGCGGCCGCGTTGAAGGTCGACGTCCGCCTCGACACGACAGCGACCGACCTGCGCGAAGGAGAGCTCGACACCGACGCTGGGACCCTTGCCTACGACGGACTCGTCATCGCGACCGGAGCCGAACCGTTCCGGCTCCCCGGCGACGGCGCGATCTACCTCCGTACCCGCGACGACGCCGTCGCGCTGCGGTCCCGACTGCAGGCCGGTGAGCGGGTGATCGTCGTCGGCGCGGGATGGATCGGTGCCGAGGTGGCGACGGCCGCCGCTCGGCACGGCTGCCGAGTCACCGTGCTCGAGCAGGCCGCGACCCCGGTCACGCACGCGCTGCCCGCCGAGGTCGGACGGCACTTCGCGCCGTGGTACGCCGCCGCCGGCGTCGAGTTGCTCTGCGGCCAGCGCGTGGCGGCCGTACGTCCTGACGGCGTGGACCTCGCCGACGGACGCCGGCTCTCCGCCTCCCTCGTCGTCGTCGGTGTGGGTGTCCGGCCGGCAACCTCCTGGCTCGAGGGCTCCGGACTCGCGCTAGACCACGGCGTCGCCGTGGGACCGGACCTTCTCACCAGCTGGCCCGCAGTCGTGGCGGCTGGCGACGTGACAGCCCGCTGGTCGCCCCGCTACGCCACTCGGATCCGCGGCGAACACTGGGACGACGCGCTGCGGGCACCGGCCGTTGCCGCCGCCACCCTCCTGGGCCGGGACGAGACCTATGACCCGGTGCCGTACGTCTGGAGCGAGCAGTTCGGCCGCTTTGTCCAGTACGCCGGACATCCCGCGGCGAGCGATCGGATCGTGTGGCGCGGGGACCCCGACCGCGACCCGTCCTGGTCGGCGTTCTGGCTCACCGGAGACGACCGCCTCACCGCGCTGATCGCCGTCGGCCGGCCCCGTGACCTGGTGCAGGGGCGGCGCCTCGCCGGCAGGGGCGTCCGGGTAGATGCCGAACTCCTCACAGACCCGGCGGTTAGCGTCCAGGCAACGGTGGCAGGCTTGGCAGGGTGAGCAGGAACGAGTCGACCACGAGTGCCGCCACCAACGACCTCGACCACCTCGTCCCCGCCTGGCTGAACCTCCCCGAGGTGGCCGAGCGGCTCGGTGTGGGCGTCAACCGCGTACGCCAGCTCCTGCGCGACAGGGAGCTGATCGCCCTGCCGCACGGGGAGCGGGGAGTGCTCCACGTCCCGGCCGACTTCCTGGCCGGTGACCGGGTGGTCAAAGGCCTGGCGGGGACACTCACGGTCCTCCATGACGCCGGCTATGACGAGGTGGAAGCCGTCCGATGGCTCCACACGCCCGATGACGGCCTCGATGGCACACCGATCGCGGCGCTGGCTGACAACCGCGGTCGGCAGGTACGCCGGCAGGCCCAGGCGCTCGGCTTCTGACCACACGCCGGCACTGGCGCCGTCACTTCACTGGCGCCGTCAGCTCACCGGCCGTTTCGACACGGAACTTTTCACACCGGCCTGCGTGGACGCGGAGCCGGGGAACGGGCGCGGGGGAGCTGCCCGGAAGGAGTGGGCGATGCCTGAGCTGGACAAGTTGCTCGCTGGGGAACAGGCCCCCGGCGTCTACCAGTGGCGGTCCGCACCGAGCGAGGCGAAGGTGAAAGCGGCCGCCGAGCAGGCTGGCTGGCGCTTCGTCGAGTTCGACACGACTACCGTGGTCGACAAGGCGGGACTCCTCGACACCGTTGCCGCGACGTTCGGGTTCCCGACGTACTTCGGGCGCAACTTCGACGCGTTCGCCGACTGCCTGAGCGAGGTGCGCGACGACGCGGGGATCCTTGTGCTGTGGGAGGGATGGGCGGGTCTCGCCGAGCTCAACCCGCAGACCGCCCGCATGGCGCTCGACGTGTTCTCCGATCGCGCCAGGGAGAAGCAGTGGGGCCCCTTCGCCGTCCTGCTCGCCGGCACGGGACCCGAACTCGACGTCCCCACGTTCGACTAGGGGGTGTCCCGTGGATCAGGGTCGGATAGCGAGCGGCGTATCCGCGCCCGGCTGGCAAGGCCGAGGAGGAGTCAAGAGCGGTGTCCTCTTGGCGACGACGAGAACGCAGCCAGGCGGGATGCGGGACGTCGCGAGCCCGGCCAAGATCCAGGGGAAACCCCCTAGCCCTGAGGACGCACCGGGCGGTGCTAGCCGGAGCGCTGCGTCGCCAGCCGGGCGAGCTCACCGAGGGCCGAGCGCGCGTCCTCGGTCGCGACCGGGGCCTTCGCGAGCGCGGTCGACGCGGCGTCGGTGAGCTCGGCGATGAGCCGCTCCACCGTGGCGAGCGCACCGGTGGCCACGATCACGTCCCGCAGCTCGGCCACCCCACCGGAGTCGAGGTCCCGGTCGCCGAAGCACGTGCGGAACCGCTCGGCCTGTGCTGGTGTCGCGGCCTCGAGCGTCTTGGCGACGAGGACCGTGCGCTTGCCTTCCCGCAGGTCGTCGCCCGCGGGCTTACCGGTCACCTGGGGATCGCCGAAGATGCCGAGTACGTCGTCTCGGAGTTGGAACGCCTCACCGAGCGGAATGCCGTACGCCGAGTACGCGGCCAGCAACTGGGGCGACGCACCGGCGAGGACCCCGCCGAGATGGAGCGGCCGTTCGACGGTGTACTTCGCGCTCTTGTACCTCACCACCCGCATCGCCGCCGGAACTGACGACGTTCCCGCCGCCTGGTTCACCAGGTCGAGATACTGACCGGCCATCACTTCCGTACGCATCAGGTCGAAGTACCTGAAGGCCGCCAGCAGCCGGTCGTTGGGCAGGCCGCAGCCGCGCAGCATCTCGTCTGACCAGCACAGGCACAGGTCGCCCAGGAGCAGGGCGGCACCGATACCGAACGGCTCCGCCGGACCGTCCCAGCGCCTGGTCGCGTGCAGGCTCGCGAACTGCCTGTGCACCGACGGCCTTCCGCGCCGGGTGTCGGAGGCGTCCATCACGTCGTCATGCACGATCGCCGCGGTCTGGAGGAGTTCGAGCGCGGCCGAGGCGGTCACGATCCGCGGATCGTCCGCCTCGCCGCCGGCACCACGCCAGCCCCAGGAGCAGAACGCCGGCCGCAGTCGCTTGCCGCCCGCGACGAACGAACGGACCACGTCCAGTTGGACGTCGAGCTCGGGGTCGATCGCCCGCAGCTCGGCGGCCCGCTCGTCGAGGAACCGGTCGAGGGCGGCGTCGACCCGCTGCCGCAGGCCCGGAAGATCGAGAACGTGGCCGGCATCGGCCCGCCGGTGCCCGGGCGCTGTTTCGCCCGCGGCAGCTGCCTCTGCGCCGGCCGGTGCGGGCGGCGGCCAGGGCACGTGCGTCGTGTTCGGCACGTCCGCCAGCCTAGACGGCACGGACCCGCCGGCCAGTAACCTGGGCGCATGGCTCTAGGACTGCACTCGACGAGACCTGCCACCACCACGATCCGCGACCTGCTCGCTCGCGGTGACCGTTCGTATTCGTTCGAGTTCTTTCCACCGAAGAACGATCAGGGTGAACAACAACTCTGGCGGGCGTTGCGTGAGCTGGAGACGCTCGCGCCGACGTTCGTCTCGGTGACCTACGGTGCCGGCGGCTCCACCCGGGACCGCACCGTGCGGATCACCGGGCAGATCGCCGCCGAGACGACTCTCACCCCCGTCGCCCATCTCACGTGTGTCGGACATTCCCGGGCCGAGCTGCGGTCGGTGATCGGCGCGTACGCCGATGCGGGCATCGGCAACGTGCTGGCTCTGCGGGGGGATCCCGAAGGCGGAGCCGGCCAGCCGTGGACACCACACCCTGAGGGCCTCGACCACGCCGACGAACTGGTCGAGCTGCTCTGCCAGCTGGGCGAGTTCTGTGTGGGTGTCGCGGCGTTTCCCGAGGGCCACCCGGAAGCGGTCAGCCTCGACGCCGACGCCGAGTTCCTTGCCCGCAAGGCGGCGGCTGGCGCCGACTTCGCGGTCACCCAGTTTTTCTTCAACGCCGACGACTACCTCGCCCTGGTGGACCGGGCGAGCCGGTACGGCTGCGACATCCCGATCATTCCGGGAATCATGCCGGTGACGAACGTGCGCCAGATCCAGCGGTTCGCGACACTGTCGGGCGCGGAGTTCCCCGGCTGGCTCGCCGACCGGTTGCTGGCGGTGGAGGACGACCCGGCCGCCGTACGCGCGATCGGCGTGGAGGTCGCCACCGACCTGTGCCTGAAGCTGCTCGCCGGCGGCGCCCCGGGCCTGCACTTCTACACGCTCAACCGGTCGACCGCCACCCGGGAGATCTACTCGAACGTCGCTCAGGCCGGCGTTCGCCACTGACGGTCCGGCGCGTTCGCGCGGCGCCTCACGCGCGGCCGATCTCCGTGGCGACCGCCGCGGCTCCCAACAACACCTCGGGCACACCAGGACCCGGATGCGCCGTGGCGCCGACCATGAACAGCCCGCGCACAGCCGTGTGGTTGCGGGCGACGCCGAGGCCCCGGACGGCCCCCCGCCACGCCGGTCCGTAGCTCGTCGCGTCGCCGTCGACGCGGGCGACGACCCGGTCGCGGATGTCCCACCCGCGCCGGGCCAGGAGCTCCAGCGGATCCGCGGTGGTCCCGGTTCCCCCGTTGCGGTGCACGATGATGCTCACGGCGCGATGGCCCGCCGGGGCGAGGCTCGGGTCGTCGGGTGCGCGCACCACCACCGTCGGTGACTCACGGGCGTCGTCTCCGTGGAAGACGGTCTCGTGCGGGAGGTCGTCCGCTGCGTCGGCCAGACCGACGTGGACGAGTGGGGGAGGCGACGCGTCCCGCAGCGTCCGGGCGGAGCGGCGCATGGCCCGCGGCGGCCGGGCCAGGAGGCCGCGGGCAACGGTGCGTACGTCGACGCCGGACACGACGACATCAGCCGCCAGGCGCTCCCCGCCACGCAGCTCCACACCAGTGACGGCACCGTCGCCCCGGATCGCCACCGCCTCGGCCTCGAGACGTACGGTCACGGCACGTTCGTCGAGCCGCTGGCCCAGGGCGTCGACAAGTGCGCCGAACCCGCCCGCGCAGGTCCAGATGCCGAACGTCCGTTCGACGTACGCCCGCACCGCCGTGAAGCTTGGCGCGTCCGCGGGGCCGGAACCCGTCGCGAGCACCGGATACTCGAGCAGCTTCCTGGCACGGACGTCGGTCAGTCGGCGCCGGGCAAAGGCCCGCAACGACCGGCCGCGAACGAGGACCCGCACCCCAGTGGGGCCGAGGCTTCCTACGCCGGAGAACGGAACCTCGAGCACCCGGGTCCGCAGCAACTCCCAGGTCGGGGCGAGTTCGTCGACGACCGCCTCCCAGGCCGCACCCGTGGTGGAGCCGAGCGCTGCCTCGACCGCGCGTCGTTGGCCGGATCTGCTGCCCACTGGAAGGTCAAGGGCGGTGCCGTCGGAGAAGACGTGCCGGCGCGGCGTGGGTAGCGGCGCGAGTTCGAGGACCCGCTCCAGCGGTCGGCCCGACTTGCGGAACAGGTCACGCAACGTGGCTGGCAGTGTCACCGCGGCTGGTCCAGCATCCCAGCGGAACCGGCCGACTGCGGGGTCGTCGCATTCGGCCGTACGCACGACCCCGCCGAGGTGGGAGGAACGCTCCAGCAGGGTGACGGCGTGTCCCAGCTTGGCGAGGCGCGCGGCTGCCGCCAGGCCGCCCAGCCCGCCTCCGATCACCACGACCCGAGCCACAGACGTCGGAGCGTAGTCGTTCGCGGACGCCCGGCGTGTCGGGGGTGCCCAGGGATTCCCCTGGGGAACTACCTAGGAACGAATGAGTACCTCGCCGGATAGTCGCGAAACCTTCCAGTCGCGAGGATTTCGGACATGGAACGACCACGGCCCGTGGCAACGCGCGGCGGACAAGGACAGCCCTAGTCAGGCGGCGCGACGACACCTCGGCGGCCGAGGTTGCGAGCGGTGGAGCGGTTGGGCCCCCACGGGGGTGGGGCCCAGCCGCTTCGCCATGTCTGGGGTGTGCGGCGCCGCGCGGGCCGCCCCGCCCGGGAGACAGCCCGCGCGGACTCTGTGGGGCCGACGGCCGATCACCTGCTGCCCGACACCACCGGCGCGTCGTGCCCGCAGCGCCAGGCCCTGGGGGTGAGCGTGCAGCCCCGACGCCGTACGCCAGCGCCTCGTCGACGCCGAGATCCCGTGCCGGCGGCAGGACGCTCGACGACGCCGGAGTTGTAGCCGGTTCACCGCTGGAGTGGGGGCCCACGGACCGGGGGAGACCGCGTCCGGCCGCGGTTCATGATCAACAGGTAGGTAACGGGGAAACATGGCCCGCGATCGCCAGGTTTCCGCCTCTTGATCATGAACCTGGATCTCGGGACGGTTGGCCGCCAGCCGCCAGCCGCCAGCCGCCAGCCGGCGGTCGCCAGCCGCCAGCCGACGGTCGGCGGTCGGCGGTCGGCGGTCGACGGTCGACGGTCGACGGTTGACTGTCGGCGGTTGTCGGTGGTCCCTGCGAGACTCCGGGCCGTGATCGCAACAGGGCAGCGTGCGCAGTCCTCAGACCGCGGCGACGGGCTCTTGACCTGGTTGTCGCGCCGGGCTACATTTGCCATTGTTCGAACATGCGTTCGATCTCGTCCGTCGGGGAGTCGGGTCCCCGGCGGGCGAACTGCCCGGTGCGACAGCTCGACCCTGTCGCGGCGGGCGCCAGTTGGGTCCGGGCGAGGTGCGCAGGGCAGGGGAAGTGCCTCGCCCGGCGGCTGGTGCGACGAGCTCGAAGCCGAGGTTGTCGCCGGGCGCGTGCCGACTGCGTTGCGTCGGTGCCGTCCGGCTTTCGTGAAAGGAGTCCCGCATGCGGACGCACGCGACACCTGAGTTTCAGGCACCGCTCGGACCGGGCGTCTTCGTCGCGCTGGAGCGTGCCCGGGCCTCCCTCGCCGAGGCGGAGTTGGCCGCGACGCCTGCAGAGCGCTACGTCGCCGCGCACATCGCAGCGCTGCGCACCGCCGCCGCGGTCCTGGCCGGACGGTCCAGGCCAAGCGGCCGGCGCGGGCAGCGCGATGCCTGGACGATGCTCGCCCGCGTCACGCCGGAGCTGGGCGAGTGGGCGGCCTTCTTCGCGGCCGGCGCGGGTAAGCGGGCGGCCGCCGAGGCCGGTCTGCGTCAGGCGGTGACCGACCGGGAGGCGGCCGATCTCGTCCGCGATGCCGAACGCTTTCTGGCAGACGTCGAACGGCTGCTCGAACTCCCGCATCAACCGCCCCTGCCGAGGGACGGAGACCTCCTCGACGAGCCGGGCGAGGTGAGCCGCGCCGCCGTGCCGCAGCCGCGGGCTCGCGACACGGCCGCCTGACCTCTGGGCGCCTGGACAAATAGGCTGGTAGCAGTTGTCCATGCGAACGAGGAGGCACAGTCCCGTGCCCGAGTGCGGCCGGTCCGCTGATGGCTCTGACCCCCGCGCACAACGTGGAGAGGCGGCCAGCGGCGCGGGCCATCGTCGTGCCGTCCGCAGCGAGGTGGTTTGGCGCCTGGTTCGCACGATCCTGGCCGAGCAGTCCGCCGTAGCAGGGCACGCCCAGCTCGACGTCGTCGACGCTGGTGGTGGCACTGGTCACCTCGCCGTTCCGCTCGCCGAGCTCGGACACCGGGTCACCGTCGTCGATCCCAGTCCTGACTCGCTCGCTGCGCTGAAGCGGCGGGCCGACGAGGCAGCGGTCACCGGTTCCGTCCAGGCTGTGCAGGGCGATGTCACGGACCTGCCGGAGCTTGTCGGCGCGGCGGGCGCCGACCTCGTGCTGTGCCACAGCGTCCTCGAGGTCGTCGATGACCCGGGCGCTGCCCTCGAGTCGATGGCGGCTGTCCTGCGCCCGGGCGCCGCCCTCAGTCTGGTGGCCGCGAACCGGTACGCCGTCGTCCTGGCCAAGGTCATTGGCGGGCACTTGTCCGACGCCCGCGCCGTCCTGGCGGAGCCGGCCGAAGGGTGGCAGCCGGAGGGGCCGACGCCGCGCAGGTTCACCGCCACCCAACTCCGCCGGGCGGTCGGGAACGTCGGGCTTGTCGTCCTTGCCGAGCACGGTGTGCGGGTATTCGCCGATCTGGCCCCAGCGACCCTCGCCGACGAGCCGTCGGCCGCCGCGGCACTGCTCGAACTGGAGGCAGCTGCCGCGGAACACCCGACGTTCCGTGCCATCGCGACCCAGATCCACCTGCTTGCTCGGCGAGTGTGATCAACCGCTGATCGTCAGGTACCGTGTGACCCGCGAGCGACCATCCGGGCCTGGCTCCATATGCGTGACATATGCGGAACAGTGCGCCGGTAACCGTCGAACGTGAGAGGTCGGCTACCGTGCTGGTCCAAGCCTGCTTAGACTGCATCTAGGCCCCGAAGATCGAACACAGCAAAGCTCGAAACACGGCAGTGTCCCGTTGGAGGTCAGGTGCCTCTCTCCGACCACGAGCAGCGGTTGCTCGAGCAGATGGAGCGGGCCCTTGCTGCCGAGGACCCTAAGCTCGCCTCGGCGCTGCGAGGGGTCGATCTACGCACCCGACAACGCCGCCGCGCAGCACTCGGTGCGGTGGTGTTTGTTGTCGGCATGGTGCTGATGCTCGGCGGCGCGATCATGATGACGACCGGGCGCAGTGTCGCCGCCTACATCGTGGTCAGCGTGCTCGGCTTCCTTGTCATGCTGGTGTCGGCCTACTACGTCGCGACCAGTGTGCGGCACATGCCCGCGGCCGGCGAGATGTCCAAGGTCGTCCCCATTCGCGGGCGCGGCGGCCGGCGACCCAAGGCCAAGGCGAAGGCGAAGGCCAGTGGGACGTTCATGCAACGCATGGAGGAACGCTGGAGACGACGCCGCGAGTCCGGCTTCTGACCGACTCGCTCCTCTGAGCTGGCTCTCAGGTCCGGCACTTGGCGGAGAATCCGCGTCTTGCCGCTGTTTCCAGGGCGGCACCCTTTCAGGGCGGCACCCTTGAGGGCGGCAACTGCTTCCACGGTAGGGCTGCCACACTCAGTGCGCGGCGGGTGTCCTCCGGCGGCGCCAGGGCAGCTGGAGCACCTGCCTGACCGAGCGTGCGCCCGCGGTGTCCATCCGGTCGAGCAGCCCGAACACCGGACGCCACAGCCGAGGTAGCTGGCGGCCCAGCGACGGGGGCAGCAGCACGGCCCGCGCCTGCTGAGCGCGTGAGCCGGTAGACCGCAACGCCTGCGTCACCGCCTTGAGCGGTTCTGTGACGTCGCCCGCCGAGCCGGGATCGGGGGCGTACCGACTCCGCTCCACGGCCTCGACGACCTCCTGCAGGCTTGCAACAGCGTCCTGGGGCACCTTGGGCCGCAGCCGGGCGCCGGTGGCCCGCGGGGTCGCGGCATCGTCCCAGGTCAGCCCGGCGTCGATACTCGAGTCGGCAAGTTCCCGCCAGGCCCCCTCGACCAGTCGGCCCGGCGGCTGGCGTGGCGACAACCTGACCTGCCTGATCGCCGTGCGGACGAGGAACGGCACCGCCGCGACCAACAGGACGCACGCGAGGATCAGGAACGGAACCGGACTGATGCCCGGGTCGGCAGGTGTCTGCGGAGCGCCCCGGAGCGGGTCGTCCTCACCTGGCAGCGGCGCGGGACTGGCACTGCTGGTGGTGTCCTGGCTGGGGTCGTCCGGGTCGACTGTCGTCTCGGGGGTCGGAGCCGACGGGGTGTCCGAGTCCGGGACGGTCCACGACGGGGCGAGCCCGGTCTGAGCCTGCGGTGTCGGCTCGAACCGCACCCACCCATAGCCGGTGAAGTACAGCTCCGGCCAGGCATGCGAGTCGTGCGCGGTCACCAGCCAGCGGTTGTCCGGCTGCCGGGTCCCGGCCATGTAGCCCACACCGACCCGCGCGGGGATGCCGAGCGAGCGGGCCATGATCGCCATCGTCGCCGCGAACTGCTCGCAGTAGCCGCGCTTGTCGGCGAGGAACTCCAGCATCGCTGGTTCGCCGTGCCCTGACTCGACGTTGATGTCGTAGGAGAAATCGGTACGGAACCAGCTCTGCAGCGCGATCGCCTTGTCGTAGTTGGTCTTCGCATCGCCCACCTGGCGAAGGGCAATGTTCTTGACCTGTTCGGGAAGCGGCGGCAGCTCGGTGTAGCGGCTGAACACCGCCTCCGGCGCGAGACCTGCGGCATCGAGCTCGCCTGGTTTGAGTCCGAGCTTGAGCGTGCTCACGTCATACATCAGACCGGCCGAGCTCTTCCCTCGGCTCACGATGTCGAGCGTGTCGGGGTCGTAGCCCCACTCGCCAGGAGCCTTGAGCGTGGTCGCGGGATACGGGGACGGCAGCCAGCGGGACTCGAGCGCATCGGTGACCTGGAACGTCGTACGCACGTTGGTCCGGGGGACCGACTGGCTGAGGCCCGGAGGGTCGGGCAGCCGACTGGACTCGCCCGGTTCGTTCTCGATGTTCCGGACACTGCGCTGGGACGGACGCCACCGCTCGCCGTCGAACTCGTCGAGCGTGACGAGCTTGATGTAGTCGGGTGTGTCCGTCGTGGTGCGGTAGGTGAGGACGGGGACGTTCTGGGGGAGCCTCAGGTCGCGCCGGAGGTCGACGATCGGGTTGTCGACCTTGATGGTCTGGCCGCTCGTGCCGAAGCCGCCGCCTTCCCCCTGGCCGAAGATCCCTTCCGGAAGTGCCGGCATCAGGGCGGGTACCACGACGGCGAGCCCGATGACCATCGCGCCGACGCGGCGGCCGGTCTGGCCGAACAGCGACGCCTGCACGTTGTCCTGCGGCCCGGCCACGTCGTCGGCGATCCCGATCACCCGGCCCCATCGACTCAGGCGTTCGCGGCTCTCACTGACGAGGAGGATGACGTAGCCGATCGCCGCCGGAATGAACGCCAGCGCCGAGATGCCGCCTGAGACGGTGGTGGCCGGAATGCTGTAGAGCAGCAGCAGCGGAAGTCCCGCCCAGGGTGCCAGACGGAACGTGGCGCACATGGTGTCGACGGAAATGGCGACGAGGCCGATGCCCAGGGCCGTCACCATGGCGAGATCATGGTCATAGGGCACGGGCGCGGCGTACCGGACGACGACGAGCAGCCCTTCGTTGATGCGTTCGGTCAGAGCTTCGACCGAGCCCCCGCTCGGCAGGAAGCCGAACCGGAGATCCTCGTGCGCATAGACCAGGATGAACGCCCAACCGAGCGCCGCCAGCTGGCCGAGCGGGACGAGCAGGTGGGGGGTGCCGAGTTGGCGAAGGCCGAAGCCGGTGGCCCCGACGAAGAGCAGGACGAGCACCGCGGACCCGAGCCATTCCTGACCTTGGTAGGCCGGAAGCAGGGCCAGACAGGCGAGGAACGTGGCGGCCACTCCCGCGATGGTGTTTCGCAGTGCTTCGTTCACGTCGCCGGTCCTCCCACCATGTCGCTCCGCGGGGATGTGGGCCCGTCGGCCGTGGGCACCGCACCCGTGAGGGGAGGGGCGGAGCCGTCCGTCGGCACGCCGACGGTCGGGTAGCCCACCGGTCTGGTGGTGCCGCTGGCCGGAGCGGAGGAGGACCCGCCCTGCCCGTACCCTTCGCCGACGACGAGCTGGGTCCAGACGTGCGGCACCGGGTCACCCGAACGCGCGACGACGGTCCGCCAGCCACCGCCGCGCAGGATCCGCAACGCTTCGGAGAGCTGCTCGGCGACCGCCGCGGGTGAGCGCTCCTTGGACATGGCCCAGCTCGGCGCGTCGACGACGATGGCCAACCCGGACGCCGAACGCTGCCGGATACGGACCATGGCCTCGGCCTCGGGCGGTGTGATGACGCCCAGGACGGCGATGAGCAGGCCGTACGAATTGTCGTGGGGAAGGCTCAGCGAACCGTGGGTGAGCTGGCCGATCGACGACGGGCCGACCACGGCCAGCGCGTCGAGCAGGTGCCCCTCGGCCTCTGCGGACGGACCGGACTCCCGGGCGGCCGTGGCGACGGAGGCGCCGGCGTCGGTCGCGAGCCGCAGGGAGTACCCCCGCCGCAGCAGGTGGGCGCCGATCGACGCCGCGGCGCTGACCGACCACTCGAACGAGGACGCCGGTCCGCTGCCCCGGTGACCGATGCGGCGGGTGTCGAGGATGACCGTGGCGCGACTCTGCCACGGCTGGTCCTCGCGCCGGACCATGAGCTCACCGCGACGGGCGCTCGACCGCCAGTGCACCCGACGCAGGTCGTCGCCGTCACGGTATTCGCGGACGGTGACGTCTTCTTCGCCGTCGGCCGCCGCGGCGCGGGGGCGGCTCTCGCCGTTGGTCGCCCACTCACCGCCGATCCGCGCCGAGACGAGCGGATGGACCTCCGGTGTCACGAGCAGCGTGTCCTGTGCCTTGAACGAACGGGTGAGCTCGACCAGGCCGAACGGATCGGTCACCCGCAGCGTCAGGGGGCCGAGCGTGAAGCGCCCCCGGACGTCGGAACGCACGGAGTAGCCGACGTCGCGGCGCCACCGGGCGGACATCCGGTCGAGGACGAACCGGGGCCGCGCACCGAGGACGTATGGCACGTGGTCCTCGAGCAGCAGCAGCCCGGTGGGCATCCGGCCGACGTTCTCCAGCCGCAGCCGGACGTGACTGGCTTGGCCGACCGGAACACGCACCGGTTGGATCGTGCGGCTGGCCGCGATCCGGTAGCGGGTCCGCGCGACGACGAGGACGGTCACGATCGGAAGCGCGACCAGGAAGATCGCGACCCTGAGCAGGTCCTTCTGGCCGAGGGCGAGAGCACAGACGGCGGCGGCGACTCCTGCGGCGACGAACGCACGGCCGCGGGTGGTGAGGGAGGAGAACCGGCCGCCCATCGGGCTCACCGGGCGCGGCGCTGGGGGTCGGGTACCGGCACGGTACGGACGAGGTCGGAGACGACCTGTTCTGCCGTACGACGCGCGATCTGGGCCTCGGCGGCAGGCAGCAGCCGGTGGGCCAGGACGGGGATGGCGAGAGTCTGGATATCGTCCGGCAGGACGTACTCGCGGTCGTCGAGCGCGGCCGCGGCCCGGGCCGCCCGGATCAGGTGCAGCGTCGCGCGCGGCGACGCGCCGAGTCGGAGATCAGGGGAGTGCCGGGTGGCGGTCACGAGGGCGATGGCGTACTGCTTCACTGCCTCAGCGACGTAGACGCCCTGCACGATGTCGATGAGCTTGGCGATCTCGCGGGCGTCGGTGACGGGTTCGAGATCGTCGAGCGGCGAGTTGGCGCCGTGGGCGTCGAGCATCTCCAACTCCGCCTGCGCGCTCGGGTATCCCATCGAGACCCGGGCCATGAACCTGTCCCGCTGTGCCTCCGGCAGGGGATAGGTGCCTTCCATCTCGATCGGGTTCTGGGTCGCGATGACCATGAACGGCAGTTCGAGGTGGTACGTCGTGCCGTCGACGGTGACCTGGGCCTCTTCCATGCACTCGAGCAGGGCCGACTGCGTCTTGGGCGAGGCACGGTTGATCTCGTCGCCGACCACGATGTTGGCGAAGATGCCACCCGGCCGGAACTCGAAGTCGTGGTTCTCCTGGTTGTAGACCGACACGCCCGTGACGTCGCTCGGCAACAGGTCGGGGGTGAACTGGATCCGCCGGACGCTGCAGTCGATCGAGCGCGCGAGCGCCTTCGACAGCATCGTCTTTCCGACGCCAGGGACGTCTTCGATGAGCAGATGACCTTCGGCGAGCAGGACCGTGAGCGCGACCTTGACGACGTCTGGTTTGCCCTCGATCACGCTTTCGACGGCTTCCCTCACCCGGCTGGCGGTCTGGGCGAGATAGGGAAAGTCGGCCGCGGGGGCCCAGCGTCTTTCGGTCGGTCGCTTCGTCGGCTCAATGATCGGGCCGGTCGACACCATGGCCTCCCTTAACCGGCAGTGCCGCGACAAACGGCTATTGGTCCGAGTCTCTCAGGTTCGAGCGGTCTGCGGGGCGGTGGTTCGCCGAGTTGTCGCCAACCGTGACCGCGCGTCCGCCCGCGTGAACGTCCGGCCCCGGTCTATCCAGAGCACTGCATAAAGGCCCGCGCCCAACCTGCGCCGGATTCGTGCTGTCTGGCGCGACTGTGCCGGCTTGACCTCTTCGTTCGAACCGTACGTCTTCGATCTCGGTTTGTGTTCATCAGGGGGCCACATTCGGCACGGGAGGTTTCTCCTGTCCCAGTGGACACGTCCGGTCGGACCAAGTTGTTCACCGCCGGTTGATTGTTCCGGCACGCCGGCCGGCGTGCCCCTCCATCGCCCTCCCTTTCGCACCACCCCTTCTGACCTGCGCCTTCACGACGCAAACAGTGGCGCGACCGGTGCGGCACGCGTCAAGGATGATTGACGGTGGAGGGAAGTGGGGTAAAGTGGCGGCCAGTGGTGGAGAGCGGCACCTGGTGAGCATCTGGGGGAGGTGGCGGCCACGTTTCTCGGCACCCACACCCCTCGGCTCGACGAGAAGGGCCGGCTTTTCCTCCCAGCAAAATTCCGGGAAGAGCTGGCGGAGGGGCTTGTGGTCACTCGTGGGCAGGAACGTTGCCTCTACGTCTGGCCGACCCCGGAGTTCGCCCGGTTGACCGACCAGATGCGGCAGGCACCAGTCACCAACAAGGCCGCACGCGACTACCTGCGGATGTTGTTCGCCGGTGCATCGGATGAGAAGCCCGACAAGCAGGGGCGGGTCACCATCCCGCCGATGCTTCGCGAGTACGCCGGACTGACCCGCGAGTGTGTGGTCATCGGCGCCATGAACCGGGTGGAGATCTGGGATGCCGAGGCATGGGCGCGCTACTCCACCGAGCAGGAACAGACCTTCTCCGACCTGAGTGAGGAGGTGCTCCCGGGGATTCTCTGAGCCGGCGCACGAGCGTCACCAGCCGGCGACACCTGAGACCCACCACTAACGACATTCGCAGATACGAGACCCACCGGTTACTCGTGCGGCGAGGTCTCCAGCCCGCTCCCTGCGCATTCTGACGCACCTTCCCCGGCGCCAGACGGCGGCTTCCCCGGGCGAGCGGGCGGGGACCTGGCCGCACGGCCATCGAAAGTGCAACACAAGGGGGCGACGTGAACCCATCCGGTCACGCGCGACGCGAGCGAGCCGACACCGTCGTAGGCCTCGCGGACATGGCGACACTGCCAGACCTTCACCGGTCTGCCGACGACGTCTCCGTCCGCGCCGCCGTCCGGGCACGTGCCACGGTGATCGCGTTCTCCCTCGGGGCGTCCATCGCGACGACTGCCGTACTCGCCACCATGCTGGGCCTTGCCCGTTGAGGTGGCGGACCAGATGAACGCATGCGCCGACCATCCCGTCCACGTGCCCGTCCTGGCCGACCGCGTGGTTGAGCTGCTCGCGCCGGTCCTTGGCCGGCCGGGTGGCGGCGTTGTCGTCGACACGACACTCGGCCTCGGTGGACACGCGGAGCTACTGCTGCGGGAGTTTCCTGACGCGCGCCTCATCGGACTCGACCGTGACCCGCATGCTCTCGACGCGGCGAGGGAGCGGCTGGACGAGTTCGGTGAGCGCTCCACTTTGCTCCACGCGGTCTACGACGAGATTCCCGACGTGCTCGACCAACTCGGCCTCACCGAGGTCGACGCCGTGCTCTTCGACCTCGGTGTGTCCTCGCTCCAGCTCGACGACCCGAGCCGTGGCTTCGCCTACAGCCGCGACGTCACCCTCGACATGCGGATGGACCCCACCAGGGGCATCACCGCGGCCGAGGTTCTCAACACCTACTCGGTAACCGACCTCACCAGGATCCTGCGCGACTACGGCGAGGAACGGTTCGCCCGGCGGATCGCCGAGCGGATCGTGCGCGAGCGAGCCGATACACCCTTCACGACCAGTGCCCGACTCGTCGACCTCATCCGGGGGGCAATCCCGGCCGCGAAACGTCAGGTCGGAGGCCACCCGGCCAAGCGCACCTTCCAGGCGCTGCGGATCGAGGTCAACGGCGAGCTCGCGGTGCTCCAGCGTGCCCTGCCGGCGGCGGTCGACGCGGTGGCGGTGGGCGGGCGGGTGGTGGTCCTTGCGTACCACTCGCTCGAGGACCGGCTGGTCAAGCAGACGTTCGCCGCGCTCGCCCGGCCGGACGTACCTGACGGGTTCCCGGTTGTGCCACCCGGACACGAGGCCGTTCTCCGGCTCCTGACCCGCGGCGCCGACAAGGCGTCGGACGAGGAGATCACTGCCAATCCGCGCGCCACCTCCGCACGGTTACGCGCGGTCGAACGCATCCGGGCAGGGCGGAAGTCGAGCGACAGAGGGGGCACGGCATGAGCGCGAGGAGCCCCCACGGAGGTACGGCGAGGTACGAGGTGTGCCGGAGTGGGGCACCGCAGTGGTCATGCGAAAAGGGGAACGGCATGAGCGCGAGGAGCCCCCACGCAGGTACGGCGAGGTACGAGGTGTGCCGGAGTGAGGCACCGCAGTGGTCATGCGAAAAGGGGAACGGCATGAGCGCGAGGAGCCCCCACGCAGGTACGGCGAGGTACGAGGTGTGCCGGAGTGAGGCACCGCAGCGGTCATGCGAAAAGGGGAACGGCATGAGCGCGAGGAGCCCCCACGCAGGTACGGCGAGGTACGAGGTGTGCCGGAGTGAGGCACCGCAGTGGTCGTGCAGAGGGGGCACGGCATGAGCGTCATCGAGAGCCTCGCGCGGCCATGGCGCGAACCCGACCAGCCGGAACGCCAGCTACGGGTTGTACCGGCGCGGGCCGAGGCCCCTGCCCGAGCGCCCTTCGTCCTCCTGGTTGTCGCCATTCTGGGCGTCGGACTTGTCGGTCTGCTGCTCCTCAACACGTCTTTGCAGCGGGGGTCGTTCGCCATCCACGACCTCAAGCGCCAGACGTCGATGCTCGCCGAACGCCAGGAGGATCTCGACCAGCGGGTTGCTCGCCTCAAGGCACCGGAGAACCTCGCCGGTCGAGCGCAGCGGATGGGCATGGTCCCCAACGCCAATCCCGTGTTCCTGCGCCTGTCCGACGGTGCGGTGCTCGGTGAGGCCGTACCGGCAGAGGCACGGGTGAAGCCCAGACCCAAGCCGAAGCCATCGTCGACGCCGGCCGGAGCGACCGCAGTTTCCCCGGCCCGGCCGACCGCCACGCCCGGTCAGACACCCGTACAGACACCGCAGGCCAGCCCAACGCCGCCGACGCCCGGAGGGAACACATGACCGGCCGTCCATCGCGCCCACGCGACCGAGAGCGCCGCGAGGCACCACGTTCGCGCGGCGGCAACTCTCGCCAGTCGACCGCCGTGCCCCGCAAGACCGCCGTGCCCCGCAAGACCGCCGTGCCCCGCAAGACCGCGGTGCCCCGCAAGACCGCGGTGGCGCAGCGGAGGGTGTCGCCCGCCAAGAAGGCGATACCGCAGAAGAGGGGGGTACCCCGCGACAAGGCGGTGCCACAGAAGGTGTCGACCGGCAAGAAAGCAGCGGCCCAGAAGAGAGTGGTAGCCCAGAAGAAGTCTGCGTCCCCAATGCGGTCAGTGCCATTGAAGAAGTCCGTACCGGCACGGCAGCCAGCCAACCGGGCGAAGCCAACCCATCGCGCTGCCACGCGTCAGACGACGGCACGCCACCAGGCCGCCCCCCGGACGCGGAGGAGCGAGCGGACCGCCGTGAGGGCGCGAAGAGCGGCGGGACGACCGGGCAGCAGTAGGTCGTTCAAGCTCGGCACGGCGAGCCGGCGCCTCCGGGTGGGTTTTCTCATCGTCGCCTTCGTGATGTCGGTCTTCGCCGGCCGCCTGCTCCAACTGCAGGGGGTGGAAGCGGCTTCGTTCGCCCATGCCGCGGTGAAGGAACGCCTGCAGGAGGTCACTCTCCGCGCCACCAGGGGGGACCTGTCCGACGTCAACGGCGTCCCGTTGGCGACCACAGTGGACACGGTGGCGGTCACCGCTGACCCGAAGATGACGCGTCCCGGTGCGGTCCAGATCGCTGAGACCCTCGCGCCCATCCTGAAGGTTCCCGCCGAGGAGTTGCTGCCCAAGCTCCGCAAGGCGGACAGCAGGTTCGTCTACCTTGCCCGCAAGGTACCCGCCGAACGGTGGAACCGGGCCAGGAAGGCGCTCGATGCCGGCGATCTGATCGGCGTCTTCAACCAGCCGGATCCCCTCCGCAGCTATCCCTCGGGGCCCGTTGCCGCCAATCTCGTCGGGTTCGTCGGCGGTGAAGGACGCGGTCTCGCCGGCCTCGAGTACGCCCTCGACGACAAGCTGCGGGGCAAGGACGGTCTGATGGTCTACGAGGGGGGCTCCGGTGGCCAGCAGATCCCCCTCGCCCCCAGCGTCCAGCAGGACCCGGTCCCCGGTGCCAACGTCTCGTTGACGATCGACCGGGACGTCCAGTGGGTCGCACAGAAGGCCATCGCCGACCAGGTGAAGGCCACGGGCGCCCGTAGCGGCGATGCGGTGGTGCTCGACGTCAAGACTGGCCAGATCGTGGCCATGGCGACGGCACCGACGTACGACCCGAACCGTCCGACCAGCAGTCCCGCGGACGACCGGGTGAACCGTCCCTTGCAGGAGGTGTACGAACCGGGGAGCGTGGCGAAGGTCCTCACGACGGCCGCCCTGATCGACGCCGGTTACGTCACGCCCGAGACGAAGATCTCGGTGCCGGGTGCGCTCCTTCGCAACGGGCACCAGATCCACGATTACTGGGGACACGGGACGATCCCGTTGACGATGACAGGCGCGTTGGCGAAGTCGAGCAACCTCGGGACCATCCTCGCCGCCGAACGCATGCCGAAGGCGGAGCACGCGAGCTACCTGCGCAGGTTCGGGCTCGGCCAACCCACCGGCATCGGGCTGGCCGGTGAGGCCAAAGGATCGCTGGCGAAGCCGGAGTCGTGGAGTGACCTGCAACGCGCGACAGTCGCGTTCGGTCAGGGCATGTCGGTCAACGCCGTCCAGATGGCGTCCGCGATCGGCACCGTCGCCAACGGCGGGGTGCGGGTCGAGCCGAACCTGGTCCGGGGCCGGGTGGACGAGGAAGGCCAGCTGCGCCGCCCGGCGCCCGCACCGAAGCGGTCCCGCGTGATCAGCGAGGCGACGGCATCGAGCGTCGCCGCGATGATGGAGCAGGTGGTCGATGGCGAGGAGGCGCTGGCCACGAAGGCGCAGATCCCGGGCTACCGCATCGCCGGCAAGACCGGCACGTCGCAGCGCGTCGACGCCGCCTGCGGGTGCTATCGCGGCTACACGGCGTCATTCGCCGGGTTCGCTCCGGCTGACCAGCCGCGCTATGTCGTCTATGTCGTTGTCCAGGATCCGAAGCGTGGCGGCAATAGCGGAAGTGGCCTCGCGGCCCCCGTCTTCCGCGACATCATGGCCTTCACCCTCCAGAAGTACGGCGTTCCGCCCACGGGGACGACCACACCCGCCATGCCACTCACCTGGTAGCGCGGCCGCGGCCGGTCTCGGAGCGTGAGCGCGGTACTGTCCTGCGGTCGAGGGCACACCCCCAGACCGTCCGGCCAGGGGCAGGCACGACCGGCGAGGTGTCGACCTCGGGACAGACAGCGGGTCGCAGAAACCAGACAAACCAGCGATCCGAGGAGCACCTGAGTCGCGGAGGGAGGAGAGGCTGTGGCCGTCCCCGCCACCCGATCGGCGACGCCGCGACCGGCGGACGCGCCCCGGCGGAGGCTGGCCGAGCTTCGTGCACTCGTTTCGGCTCAGCCGGAACCGCGGTCACCTGTTGGTCATGACGGCGCTGAGGACGAGCTCGCCGGAGTCGTGGTGACAGGTGTGACCCAGGACTCCCGGGCTGTCGTTGGCGGTGACCTCTACGTCGCGCGTCCGGGAGGATCCACCCACGGTGCCGCCTACGCACAACAGGCGGCCGCGGCCGGAGCGGCCGCCGTCCTCACCGACCCCACGGGTCTGGAGCGCTGCCGGGCCGCTGGGCTGCCGACCCTGGTTGTGTCCGATCCACAGGGCGTGCTCGGGGCGGTCTCGGCGTGGGTATACGGCTATCCCGCACGCGATCTCACCGTTCTCGGTGTCACCGGAACCAACGGCAAGACCACGACGGCGTTCCTCCTCGACGCGGCCCTTCGACACCTGGGCCGTCGTACCGGCCAACTCGGCACGGTCGGTACGCGGATCGGCGACGAGACCCTCCCGAGCGTACGTACGACACCGGAGGCACCGGACCTGCAGGCCATTCTTGCCGTCATGCGCGAGCGTGGTGTCAGTCACGTCTCGATGGAGGTGTCGAGCCACGCGCTGACCTACGGCCGGGTGGACGGTCTGGTCTTCGACGTCGCCGGCTTCACGAACCTCAGCCAGGACCACCTGGAGCTGCACGGGGACATGGAGGCGTACTTCGCGGCGAAGGCGGCGCTGTTCGGCCCGGATCGCAGCCGCCGCGGTGTGATCAACCTCGACGACACCCACGGTGCACGTCTGGCCGTGCTGGCGAGGGAGTGGGGACTGGACATCGTGACGTACTCCGCGACCGGCGCTCCAGCCGCCGACTGGCGGGCCGCCGAGGTGAGCAGCTCACCCGACGGCCTGTCCCACTTCGTCCTGCACGGTCCGAACGGCGGGCCCTGGCCGGTGACGCTCGGCCTCCCTGGGACGTTCAACGTCGCCAACGCCGTCCTGGCCACCGCGATGCTGGCGGGCGCGGGCCTGAGCCCGGAGACGTTCCTGCCCGCGTTGGCGACCGCCAGCCTTCCTGGTCGGATGGAGCGCGTGTCCGAACCCGGCGCGGCGTTCGCGGCGATCGTCGACTACGCCCACACGCCTGACGCCATCGCGATCGTCCTGTCGTCCGTCCGCGGCTGGACGAAGGGCAGAGTGATCGGCGTGTTCGGCTGCGGGGGAGATCGCGACCACGCGAAGCGACCGCTCATGGGCGAGGCCGCCGCCCGGCACGCTGACCTCGCCGTTGTCACCGACGACAACCCGCGCTCGGAGGATCCGGCGGCCATCCGGGCGGCCGCCCTCCGCGGGGCCTACGGCGTCCCTGCGTCCCTCCGTGGCGAGGTCGTCGAGATCGGCGACAGGCGGCAGGCGATCGAGCGGGCGATCGGCGCCGCACGCCCGGGCGATACCGTGCTGATCCTCGGCAAAGGACACGAGCAGGGCCAGGACGTCGGTGGGGTAGTACAACCTTTTGACGACCGACTCGTGGTCCAGGAGGTTCTTCGACAGATGTCCGACACGATCGGCACCGCCCGCGCGGATGCCCGGAAGAAGGGTGCGGAGCGGTGATCCGGATGACTCTCGCCGAGATCGCCGAGGCGGTAGGTGGCGAACTCCGCGACGCGTCGCCGGACGCGGTGGTGACGGGTCCTGTCGTCGCCGACTCGCGCCAGGCGGCCCCAGGTGCGCTCTTCGTCGCCGACGGTCCCGGCCACCAGTTCGCCGAGGAGGCCGTACGCAGGGGAGCGGTCGCGGTGCTCGCGAGTGAGCCGTTGCCCGCCGTTCCGTCGATCCTCGCGCCGACCGCGCTCGACCACGACGTGGACGCCTCGGTCGTGGCACTCGGTCGGCTCGCGGCGTTCGTGGTGGGTCGGCTGGTGGACACGACCATCGTCGCCGTAACCGGATCACAGGGAAAGACGTCGACGAAGGACCTCCTCGGGCAGGTGCTGGCGGGTGCCGGACCCACGGTGACGCCGCAGGGGTCGCTCAACGACGAGCTAGGTATGCCCCTCACCGTGTTGCAGGCTGACGAGGAGACGCGGTACCTCGTCCTGGAGATGGGCGCCCGCGGGATCGGCCACATCCGGTACCTCACCCAGATCGCTCCGCCGGACATCTCGGTCGTGCTCAACGTCGGGCTCGCCCATGTCGGGAAGTTCGGTAGCCGGGAGGCGACGGCGATTGCGAAGGGTGAGCTGGTGGAGGCCCTGCTCGACGACGGCCTCGCCATCCTGAACTCCGACGACCCACTGGTCCGGGCGATGTCCGACCGCTCCAAGGCGCCGTCGGTCCTCTTCGGCCTGGCCGACGACGCCGCGGTCCGTGCGGCGAAGGTCTGGCTCGACGGCGGTCGTCCGGTCTTCGAGCTGGTGAGCCCGCACGGAGCCACAGAGGTACGCCTGAAGCTGGTCGGCCGCCACCACGTCTCCAATGCACTGGCCGCCGCGGCCGTCGGGCTCGCCATCGGCATGGACCTTCAGACGGTCGCAGAACGCCTCTCGGCGGCGGTCCCGCTGGCCCGCTGGCGGATGGAGATCGGCGAGCGCGCTGACGGGGTCACGGTCCTCAACGACGCTTACAACGCCAACCCCGACTCGATGCGGGCAGCGCTGCAGACCCTGCCCGAACTCGCGGGCGGCCGCCGGTCGTTCGCGGTGCTGGGCGAGATGTTGGAGCTGGGCGAGGCCTCGGCGCAGGAGCACGAGGCGGTCGGCCGCCTCGCGGCTGAGCTCGGCGTGTCACGTCTGGTGGTCGTGGGGGAGGGCGCCAGGCCGATCGAGCGGGGCGCGAGGGCGGCGGGTTTTCGCCACTCGACCTTCGTCCGTGACGCCGCGCAGGCGTTGAAGTTGTTACGCAAGGACCTGCGGAGCGGCGACGTGGTACTGGTGAAGTCGTCCCGCGACGCCGGACTGCGCTATCTGGGTGATGCCATTCGACAGGGGGCCGAGACACTGGAGGGCCAGGCGTGAAGGCGATCCTGCTTGCCGGGGGAGTCTCCTTACTGATCGCGCTGTTGGGCACACCGGTCGGGATCCGGATGCTCGCGGCCCGTGGCTACGGCCAGATAATCCGCGACGACGGCCCGACCTCGCACCACACCAAGCGGGGTACGCCCACGATGGGCGGCATCGTCATCATCGTGGCGACCGTGCTGGGCTACGCGGCGGCACACGTCTACTCGTGGCGGCTGCCCTCGGCGTCCGGTGCGCTGGTCCTGCTGCTCATGGTGGGCCTGGGGCTCGTCGGGTTCCTCGACGACTTTCTCAAGGTCTCCAAGCAGCGCAGCCTCGGCCTGCGCGCCAAGACCAAGCTGGCTGGCCAGACCTCGGTCGCGGTTGTCTTCGCGATCCTCGCGCTGCAGTTCCCCGACGACCGGGACGTCACGCCCGGCTCGCCGTTCATCTCGTTCATCCGCGACATCGACTGGTTGCAGCTCGGCTCGGTGGTCTTCGTCCTCTGGGTGCTGCTGATGATCGCCGCGACGTCCAACGGCGTGAACCTCTCCGACGGTCTCGACGGCCTTGCCACCGGGTCCTCGGTGCTGGTGTTCGCCGCGTACACCCTGATCTGTGTCTGGCAGTTCAACCAGGCCTGCTTCGAGGAGCCGGGCACCAAGTGCTACGAGGTCCGGGATCCGTACGACCTCGCCGTCGTGGCCTTCGCGGTCGCTGCTGCGTGCTTCGGATTCCTGTGGTGGAACGCCTCCCCGGCCAAGATCTTCCTGGGTGACACAGGTGCGCTGGCCCTCGGCGGCGGCATCGCCGGGTTCGCGATCATGACCCGTACCGAGCTGCTGCTCATCCTCATCGGTGGGCTGTTCCTCATCGAGACGGCCTCGGTCATGCTCCAGACCGGCTTCTTCAAGTTCACCCGGTGGAAGACGGGTACACCCCGCCGGCTCTTCCGGATGGCGCCGATCCACCACCACTTCGAGCTCAAGGGCTGGAACGAAGTCACGATCGTGATCCGCTTCTGGATCATCTGCGGCATCTGCGTTGCCGGCGCGATCGGGATCTTCTACGCCGAATGGGTGGCGGGTACATGACGGCATCGCACGACGGGCAGACCACGGGACCGACCGCCGGGCAGGCGACTGGGCGCACCGCCGGGCAGGCGACTGGGCGCACTGCCGGGCAGGTCAACGGTCACCACCGGCTGGGTTGGCTGGACGGCGCGGACCGGCACTCGCCCTGGCCGTCGGTCACCGCCCTGGTGACGGGCATCGGCGTGTCCGGGTACTCGGCCGCCGCCGGCCTGCTCGGCGTGGGCGCACGGGTCGTCGTCGTCGACGACCGCGCGGGCGACGCCGAACACGAGAAGGCGACGATCCTTTCGACCCTCGGCGCCGACGTACGCCTGGGCCCGGGCTCCTCGGCCACGCTTCCTGACGACGCTGACCTGGTGGTGACCTCGCCGGGCTGGCTTCCTGGTGCGCCCCTGCTCGTTGCGGCGGGGGAGCGTGGGCTGCCGATCCTGGGCGAGGTGGACCTCGCGCTCCGGTTGCGCGATCCCGCGACCGCCGCGCCCTGGCTCGCCCTCACCGGTACCAACGGGAAGACCACCACGGTGGGCATGCTGGCGGCGATCCTGCGGGCAGGGGGACTGCGGGCGGAGGCGGTCGGCAACATCGGTGCGCCGGTCGTCGACGCCGTGCTCGACCCCGAGCCGTACGACGTCCTCGCCGTCGAGCTGTCCAGCTTCCAGCTGCACTGGGCGCGGCCCCTGCGTCCCCGGGCGGCGGCGGTTCTCAACGTCGCCCCTGACCACCTTGACTGGCACGGTTCGATGGACGCCTACGCCGGGGACAAGGGCAAGATCTTCACCGGCTGCGAGATCGCGTGCGTCTACAACGTCGCCGACCCTGTCACCGAGGAACTGGTCCGCGAGGCCGACGTGGTGGAGGGGGCCCGGGCGGTCGGGTTCACGGCCGGCGTGCCGGGGGTCGGCATGCTCGGTGTCGTCGACGGTGTGCTCGCCGACCGGGCGTTCGTCGCCGAACGACAGACGTCCGCGGCGGAACTGTGTGCCGTCAGCGATCTACCGTCACAGGCGCCGCACAACATCGCCAACGCCCTCGCCGCCGCGGCCCTCGCCCGGGCACACGGCGTGCCCCCGGCCGCCGTCCGGGCAGGTCTGGCGGGTTTCGTCCTCGAGCCACACCGGATCCAGCGGGTGGCCGAGCGTGACGGCGTGGTCTACGTGGACGACTCCAAGGCCACCAACGCCCATGCGGCGCTCGCCTCGCTCCTGGCGTACGACTCCGTGGTCTGGGTCGCCGGAGGCCTCGCCAAGGGTCAGGATTTCGGCGACCTCGTACACGCCGTCAAGGACCGGTTGCGCGGCGTGGTCCTGCTCGGTCGCGACCGGGAACTCATCGCGTCCGCGATTGCGCGACACGCACCGGATGTCCCCGTCATCGAAGTCGCCGACAGCGACACTGAGGTGATGGATCGGGCCGTGGGGGCCGCGGGCCGGCTCGCCCAGCCAGGTGACACCGTGCTGCTCGCACCTGGCTGCGCATCCTTCGACCTCTTCACCAGTTACAGCGCTCGAGGTGATGCGTTCGCGGCGTCGGTGCGAGGGCACCGGGGCTGATCCCCACGGCGTGACCTGAGACCAGCCGACCGGAGGGGACGACGACGCGTGTTCACACAGACGGTACGCGCGTGACGAGCGCCACCAACGACCGCCGGACCGTCGCAGGGGACGGCCACGCGCGCCAGACCAGTTCGCGCCCGGCGGCAGGGCGCGGGCACCTGTCCAGTTGGCGTCGGTCCCGCGACGACGAGTCCGGTTGGCTCGCCGAGATCCGGCGCTCGCTCGACCGTCCGCTGACGTCGTACCACCTCGTCATCGGCGTCAGTGGGCTGCTGCTCGCCCTCGGGCTTGTCATGGTGCTCTCGGCGTCGAGCGTCTACGCGTTGTCGGTCTACGGCGACTCCTACGCCCTGGCGACGAGGCAGTTCATCTGGGTGGCAGCCGGGTTGCCCCTGGCGTTCGTGGCGTCCCGCCTGCCGCCGCGGGTGCTGCGCGCCGTGGTCTATCCAGCGCTGATCGTGTCGATCGTCCTGCTCGCGCTCACGCTCACGCCGCTCGGGGTCTCGGTCAACGGCAACCGCAACTGGCTGTCGTTCGGTGGCCCGTTCCTTCTCCAGCCCAGTGAGGCGGCCAAGCTGGCGCTCGTCCTGTGGGGTGCCGACCTGTTCGCCCGCAAGGAGAAACTCCTCAGCGAGTGGAAACACCTGATCATCCCGTTCGTCCCTGTCTGCGGCGTTGTTCTCGCACTTGTCCTCGCCCAGCGCGACCTCGGCACGTCGCTGGTGCTGTTCTCGCTGGTGCTCGTCATGCTGTTCGTGGTCGGGACGCCGATGCGGTTCTTCGGGATCGCCGTGGCCGCCGTCGGGCTGGTCGTCACCTATCTCGTGGTGACGCGAGAGCACCGGCGGGAGCGGCTCACGACGTTCCTGGATCCGTTCGCCGACTATCGCGACACCGGCTGGCAGGCCGCGCACTCGCTCTTCGCACTCGGCACAGGCGGCTGGTGGGGTGTGGGAATCGGTAACAGTCGGGAGAAATGGGGACGACTGCCCGAAGCGCACACGGACTTCATCTACGCGGTGATCGGTGAGGAACTCGGGCTTGCCGGCACGATCATCGTGCTCGGCCTCTTCCTGACGCTTGCCTTCGTCGGCGTCCGGATCGCCTTGCGCGCGGACGACACCTTCACCAGGCTCGCCACGGCCGGAATCATCGGCTGGCTGACCGCCCAGGCACTCGTCAACATGGGTGCGGTCCTGGTGCTCCTGCCAATCGCGGGTATCCCGTTGCCGCTCGTGTCATACGGTGGGTCCGCGATGCTTCCGACTCTGTTCGCGATCGGGCTCCTTGTGTCGTTCGCGCGGAACGAACCGGCGGCCAGGGCGGCCCTGGCCGACCGGAGGAAGGCCCGTGCCGCCGCGAAAGCGGCGTCGGGGACGAAGGCGGCGGCCGGGACGAAGGTGGTGTCCAGGCCGAAGGTGGCATCAGACAAGAAGGCTCGCACAACGAAAGGGTGAGCTCGTGCACATCGTTCTCGCCGGTGGCGGCAGTGCCGGCCACATCAGTCCGGCACTCGCCCTGGCGGCCGCACTCCGCCGGGCTGATCCCGATGTGGGTCTCACCTTCCTCGGTACGGAGGAGGGCCTGGAGGCGCGGCTGATCCCCGCCGCCGGGCACGAACTCGCCGTGATCCCCCGGGTGCCGCTCCCGCGGGAGTTGACGCCGCGACTCCTCACGGTCCCCGGCCGACTCGCCGGTGCCGTGCGCGCCGCCGCCGGTGTGATCTCGCGGGTGGACGCGGACGTCGTGGTCGGCCTTGGCGGCTACGTCGCCATGCCGGCCTATCTCGCGGCCCGCCGGCTGCGCAAACCGGTCGTGGTCCACGAACAGAACGCCCGACCCGGCATAGCCAACCGATTCGCGGCCCGGTTCGTCACCTCTCATGTGGCTGTGAGCTTTCCGGGGACGCCCCTTCGCCATGCGGCCTTCGTGGGGCTGCCCGTCCGGCGTGAGATCACGACGCTGGACCGGTCTGCGCTCCGGGCGGAGGCGAGGGCGGCGTTCGGCCTCGATCCCGACCGGCCGACCCTGCTCGTGACGGGCGGATCCCAGGGCGCCGTACGCCTGAACCAGGCCGTGGCCGGGGCCGCGGCGAGTCTGGGCGCGGCAGGGGTACAGGTCCTGCATGCGACTGGTGCGGGACACGACATCCGGCCGGAAAGCCCGGCCGGGAGCCCGCCCTACGTCGTGGTGCCCTACATCGAACGGATGGAACTGGCCTATGCTGCCGCGGACGCGGTGATCTCCCGGGCTGGAGCCAACACGGTGACCGAGCTCGCGGTGGTCGGGTTGCCCGCCGTCTTCGTGCCTTACCCGGTCGGCAACGGCGAACAGCGGTACAACGCGCAACCTGTCGTCGACGCCGGAGGCGCGGTACTCGTCGACGACGCGGACCTCACCCCCGAATGGGTGGGACAGCACGTCGTCGGTCTTGTCACCGACGCGGGCCGGCTGGCCGCGATGGCCAAGGTCGCGCACGACCTGGTGCCCGCGGACGCCGATGACCGGCTGGCCGAGCTGGTCCGCTCGGTTGCCACCAGCACGCACGGGAACGCCGGAAAGGAAGGCCTGTGATCGTTCCACCACCACCGGAGCTGGTACCGGCGGAGAAGCTGGGTCACGTTCATTTCGTGGGGATCGGTGGCGCCGGATTGTCGGGCATCGCCCGCATCATGCTCGCCCGCGGCATGACGGTGAGTGGCAGCGACGCCAAGGACTCCCGCGCGCTCACCGCCCTTCGCGCCCTCGGCGCGACCTGTTTCGTCGGGCATGACCCCGCCCAGGTCGAGGGTGCCGACACGCTGGTGATCTCGACGGCCATCAAGGAGAACAACCCCGAGGTCGTCGAAGCGCGACGGCGTGGGCTGCTGCTCTATTCGCGGGCGGCGGCGCTGTCGGCGGTGATGGACGGACGCCGGGTCGCCGCGGTGTCGGGTGCCCACGGCAAGACGACCACGTCGTCGATGCTTGCGGTGGCGCTCCAGCACTGCGGCGCTGACCCGTCGTTCGCGATCGGTGGCAACTTCAACGACACGGGGACCAACGCCCACGACGGCACCGGGGACATCTTCGTGGTGGAGGCCGACGAGTCCGACCGGGCGTTTCTGCAGTACTCACCCGAGGTCGCGGTCATCACCAACGTCGATCCCGACCATCTCGACATGTACGAGACGCCGGACGACTACCACCAGGCGTTCGACCAGTTCGTCGAGTGCATCGTGCCGGGTGGGTTCCTGGTCGCGTGCGTGGACGATCCGGGCGCCCGCCGGGTGGCGGAGGCCGCCCGGGCCCGTGGCGTCGACGTCCGCACCTACGGCGAGGCCACCGACGCCGACGTCCGCATCGACAACGTGGCCGTACGCCCGCTCGGTTCGACGTTCGAGCTCGTCGTCCACGGCCGCCGCCAGGGCACGATCGACGTCCACGTCGCCGGCCGGCACCACACCTGGAACGCCGCTGCCGCCTACGCCGCCGCGATCGGCCTCGGTTTCCCGTCGAGTGACCTCCGGGAGGGCCTGTCGAGCTACGCGGGAACGCGGCGCCGGTTCGAGTACAAGGGCACGGCGGGCGGTGTGCGGATCTACGACGACTACGGCCACCATCCGACCGAGATGCTCGTCAACCTTCGCGCCGCCCGGGGCGCCGCCGGTGAGGGACGGGTGATCGTGTGCTTCCGGCCGTTGCGGCACACGCGGACGCAGTTCTTCTTCCGGGAGTTGGGTGAGGCCCTCGGCCTCGCCGACGAGGTCATCGTGATGGACCCGACCGGTGACGATCCGATCCCCGGCATCACCGGCGCGTTGATCATCCCGCACATCCCGCTGCCGCCCGAGCGGATCGTCTACGAACGCTCGTGGTCGGCGGCTCCCATCCGGGTGGCCGAACGCGTGCGGTCGGGCGATCTGGTGCTGACCCTCGGAGCGCCTGACGTGGCGCTCATCGGGCCCGAGGTACTGGAACTCGTCGGTGAGCGACTCGAGGAAGAAAGCGAGCCAGGCGCAGCCCGATGACCGTGCCGTCCCGGCCCACGAGATCCAGAACGACGGCGCGGACGCCGCCCGCGGGCGCGGCGGCGACCGTGTCCGCGTCGTCGGCCCGCAAGTTCGCCCGCCGGCAGTGGTCGCGCCGGTTGCTGCGTCTCAGTCCGGCACTGGTCCTGGCGTCCGTCGTGGTCCTGGCCGGGCTTGCCGTCTGGGCGTTCGGCTTCTCGACGCTGTTCGACGCACGGACCGTCGTGGTCGGTGGCTTGACTCCGGCCTCGGGGCTTTCCAGGGCTGAGGTCCTGTCGTCCGCCGCCGTTCCTCTGGGGCGGCCTTTGGCGCGCATCGACCTCGACGCCGTACGCAAGCGGGTCGCGGCCCTGCCGGCGGTCAAGGGGGCGTCGGTCGAGCGTTCCTGGCCGCACGAGGTCCGGATCGAGGCCACCTGCCGGACGCCGGTCGCGGTGTGGCGTGACGGCAGCGTTCCCCGGGTCGTCGACGCCGAGGGCGTAGCCTTCCGCACCGCCGAAGGGATGCGGACGAGGTTCGTGACGATCCAGACGGCTGCCAGGGAGTCGGATCCGGAGCGGGTGGCTGGTCTCAGGCAGGCCGGGGCACAGGTGGCAGCAGCGCTTCCGGCGGAACTGCGCCGAAGGGTCGAGACGGTACGGGTGAGGACCGTCGACTCGGTGACCCTTCACCTCGACCGGGGCGTCACCGTGATGTGGGGGAGCGCCGACGACTCCCGTAGCAAAGCGCGGGTCCTCGCTGCCCTTCTGAAGCAGCGTGCGAAGGTCTATGACGTCAGCGTTCCGGGCTTTCCGACAACGAGAACCTGACTCGGAGACCACACCCCGGCGAGGCGCGTGGCCGTCATGCCGGCGTGTTGCGTTGAATAGCTTCCGAGGCGTTGCGTACCTTGCTGCTCAAGGCGAGGTTGACATAACTATAACCCTGAACTAGAGGGTGAGGGTTATAGGGCGACCCGATCTAGAGATGTCTATTGAGAGGCGAGCGTCGTGGCGGCACCGCAGAACTACCTCGCGGTCATCAAGGTCGTCGGTATCGGCGGCGGAGGTGTCAACGCGGTCAACCGGATGATCGAGGTCGGCCTCAAGGGCGTCGAGTTCATCGCGATCAACACCGACGCGCAGGCGCTCCTGATGAGCGATGCCGACGTCAAGCTCGACATCGGTCGAGAACTCACCCGAGGGCTAGGCGCCGGCGCCAACCCCGACGTGGGAAGCAAGGCCGCCGAGGACCACTCCGAGGACATCGAGGAGGTACTCAAGGGCGCCGACATGGTGTTCGTCACCGCCGGCGAAGGTGGCGGCACCGGCACCGGCGGTGCACCCGTGGTCGCGCGGATCGCGCGGTCGCTCGGGGCGTTGACGATCGGCGTGGTCACGAGGCCGTTCGCCTTCGAGGGCAAGAAACGCGCCACCCAGGCCGAGGAGGGAATCAACGCCCTCCGCGACGAGGTCGACACTCTGATCGTGATCCCCAACGACCGGTTGCTCTCCATCAGCGACCGCCAGGTCAGCGTGCTCGACGCGTTCAAGCAGGCCGACCAGGTGCTGCTCCAAGGTGTCTCCGGCATCACCGACCTCATCACCACGCCGGGCCTGATCAACCTCGACTTCGCCGACGTCAAGAGCGTGATGTCCAACGCCGGGTCGGCGCTCATGGGCATCGGTTCCGCGCGTGGGGAGAACCGCTCTGTCGCAGCCGCGGAGATGGCGATCTCCAGCCCGTTGCTCGAGGCATCGATCGACGGTGCACACGGCGTGCTGCTGTCCATCGCGGGTGGCTCCGACCTCGGCCTGTTCGAGATCAACGAAGCCGCCCAGCTCGTCTCCCAAGCCGCACACGCCGAGTCCAACATCATCTTCGGTGCCGTCATCGACGATGGTCTCGGCGACGAGGTCCGCGTCACGGTGATCGCGGCGGGCTTCGACGGCGGGATGCCGCGGCGACGTGGCGCCCAGCAGGCCGGAGCCGTCGGGCAAGGGAGCGGATCGGGCGGGAGGCCCGGACCGACGGCCTTGCCGGGCGGACCGGCCTACGGCCAACCCCGTCGGCCCGGCGAGCCCGCACGGCCGGAGCCAAGCCCGCTGTCCAACGGCGGAGGTGAGCGGCCGGCGACTGGCTCGTCGTCGAGCGGCTACGCCGGACGGCCCGGCAGCGGCGGCACTCCGGCGGCACCCGGTCCGGTGGCCGGCCGGCCAGGACAGCCGCATGCTGACGAGCAGACTTCCGCTGCGACACCGGCACAGGCGCGGTCGCCGCGGAGCGACCTCGCGGCGCAGACCCAGGAACTCCGCCAGCGCCTACTGGGCAACAGCCAGCAGTCCCGCCCGGCCGGAAGCAATGACCAGGCGACCCGTGACGGCGGTCCTCAGCAGACCGACTCGCCCGCGGCGAGCAAGCCGTTCACCCCGACGACGGCCCGTCCACCGCGCCGTCCGGTCACTGACGACGATGACCTCGACATCCCCGACTTCCTCAAGTAGCGGATGACTCACCGCGGGCCGAGACCCCAGCCCGTCACCGCCCCCGGCCATGGCGGCCGGCCGGCAGAGGACGTCCGGCGCGCGCAGATCGCGACAGGTCTTCAAGGCGTCCGCGACAGGATCGTGAACGCCTGCTCACAGTGTGGTCGGGATCCGGCGGAGGTCTCGCTCGTCGCGGTCACCAAGACCTTTCCGGCTTCGGACGTACGCCTGCTCGCCGAACTCGGCGTCCGTGACATCGGCGAGAGTCGGGACCAGGAGGCACGGGGCAAGGCCGCCGCCTGCGCCGATCTGGATCTGACCTGGCACTTCGTCGGCCAACTGCAGACCAACAAGGCGCGCTCGGTCGTCACGTATGCCACGGTCGTCCAATCGGTCGACCGGCCCGAGTTGGTGCGGGCTCTCGATCGTGCTGTCCAGCGACACCGCGAGCCGGGGCACGATCAGTCGGTCGACCCGGATGTGGGTGGTGTGGACCAGCCGCTCCGGTGCCTGGTGCAGGTACGCCTGGACGACCGCCCCGGGCGCGGTGGCGCCGATCCCGCCGAGGTCTCCGACCTGGCCGACCAGATCGCCGGATCGCCGTTACTCCGGCTCGGCGGGGTGATGGCCGTGGCACCGCTGGACGGTGACCCCGCAGCGGCGTTCGCGCGGCTTGCCGAGGTGGCCGCGAGCATCCGGGCGCGACACGCCGACGCGACCTGGATCTCGGCCGGAATGAGCGACGACCTGGAGCAAGCGGTCGCCGCCGGCGCGACACACGTACGCGTTGGGCGCGGGTTACTAGGTGTGCGGCCCTCCAACAGGTAGCGTCGGCGCGGACGGAGCCTCGTGATGAGGCTGGATCCTCTGCACGTGGGGCACCAGCACAGGTTCGTCCCGTCGAAGCTGAAACGCAGAAGGCGAGAGGTCAGATGGCCGGCGCGATGCGCAAAGTCGCGGTGTATCTCGGTCTCGTTGAGGACCAAGGCCGCTACGACGACGAGTACGACCCTGCCTATGAGGGCGACTACGACACAGAAGAGCGGGAGTCCCACGCGGGCGAGTCGCAGTCCGTGCACGACGAACGCCCGGGCAATGTCGCGGCCTTCCCCGACCGGCGGCGTGTACAGGTAGCGCCGGAGGTTCCGGCGTCGCGGATCACCACACTCCATCCGCGCACCTACAACGACGCGCGTCTCATCGGCGAGCACTTCCGTGACGGCACCCCGGTGATCATGAACCTGACCGGCATGGACGACTCCGACGCCAAGCGGTTGGTCGACTTCGCCGCCGGGCTCATCTTCGGACTCCACGGCAGCATCGAACGCGTCACCGCCAAGGTCTTCCTGCTCTCGCCCGCCAACGTCAAGGTCCGGGCCGAGGACAAGGAGCGGATCGCCGAGGCCGGGTTCTTCAACCAGAGCTAGCGCGGCGGCTGTCTGCCGATGCGAGCGTGCGCCGACCGGTCGCCGAACGGTTTCCCACCCGGTCGGGCCTGCCTCGAATCGGAGATAGGGTCGACAGTTCACCGATGGGCGACCCCGAGGAGCGCACGTGCAGATCGTCGGCCAGCTGATCTACGTGATCCTGTGGATCTTTCTGGTGTTCTTGTTTGTCCGGTTGGTGGTCGACTGGGTGCAGTTCTTCGCCCGGTCCTGGGAGCCGAGCGGCATCCTCCTGGTGGCGCTCGAGGGCGTCTACACCGTCACCGATCCACCCCTGAAGGCGCTACGCCGCGTAATCCCTCCGCTGAGGTTGGGCGGCTTTGCCTTGGATCTGTCCTTCCTGCTCCTGATCGTCATCATTTACGTACTTCAGGCGCTTGTACTCACGGTGACGAACTGAACGAAATACCGTCCTTTGTGGAGCCCCCTCGGTCTTTGCCACTCAAACCGGGTACGGTTGCTCCGAACCACATTGTCAAGTCCTGCGAGCCTGAGGTGAGGTCATGCCGTTGACACCCGAGGACGTGCGCAATAAGCGCTTCACGCCCGTCCGCTTGCGGGAGGGCTACGACATGGGCGAGGTCGATCAGTTCCTCGACGAGGTCGAGTCGGAACTGGAGCGGCTGAACCACGAGAACGAGGACCTGCGCCAGAAGCTGGCCGCGGCCCAGCGGGGCGAGGGTGCGCCCTACGCGAAGCAGCCCGTCCCCGAGCAGCACGAGCCGGTGCATCCGCAGGTGCGGCAGCAGCCGGCGGCCGGTCCGCAGAGCGTCGCCGAGGCGTCCACCGCCGCGGCCCGTCTGTTGGAGATCGCCACGCAGAACGCCGACCAGCTCGTGGCCGAGAGCAAGGAGCAGGCCAACCGGATCCTCTCCGACGCCCGGGCCCGTTCCGAGCGGCTGGAGAACGAGGCGCGTGGCCTGGCCAGCCGGCTGGAGTCCGAGGCGCGGGCGAAGTCGGAGCAGTTGGAGCGCGAGACCAACGAGAAGCGCAACCAGCTGTTCGGTCAGCTCGACAAGGAGAAGACGCGGCTGCAGCGCGAGGTCGACGAGCTCCGTACCTACGAGCGCCAGTACCGCAGCCGGCTCAAGGCCTACTTCGAGAGCCAGTTGCGTCTGCTCGCCGGTCAGGGCAGCGTCGAGAACGGCGTGTCACCGCAGTCCGACGCCAACGGGCCGCGGTCGATCAACTCGCACAAGCCGGCGGCGATGGCGGCCGGTGGCGAACGCATGGAGCGCGGCGAGCGGGTCGCCTCCGGAGGTGGCGGCGGTACACCGCGCCTCAACGCACTGCTCGAGGACGACGACGAGTCCTCGCTCTAAGAGATCAAGAGAAGGCCCGGGACGTCTCAGGCGTCCCGGGCCTTCTCGTCTGCTCGAACCGTGGGGAATGATCACGTGTATGCGTGATCATTCCCTACGATGCACGGCGAATCGGCCGCGCATCGTGGGGAATGGCACGCATCGTCAGGTCGTTTCCGCGGCCTCAGGCGCGGCGGAACCAGAACGACAGGCCGAGGTTCTCCGCTTCACCAGCCGCGAGGTCCTCGTCGGCCTCCGCAGGCTTACCTTCACCGATCTGGCCGGCGAGCACCTCGTCGGCGATGAACGCCTCGTGCTCGCGCAACGCGGCCGCCGTCTCGGGATCCGAGGCGGACCAGGTGAGGGCGATCCGGTCACTCACCTGCAGCCCGGCGTTCTTGCGCGCCTCCTGCATCAGGCGGACGATCTCGCGGGCGGTGCCGGCCCGGCGTAGCTCGTCGGTGACCGTGAGGTCGAGGGCCACGGTCTCGCCGTAGGCGTTGGCGACGGCCCAGCCTTCCCTCGGGCGTTCCGACGTGAGCACCTCGGACGGATCCAGCCGCACCTGCTCGCCATCGACGTCGACGTAGGCATGGTCCTGGTCACGCAGCTGCGCGACCAGCCGACCGGGGTCCGCGGAGCTCACCGCTGCGGCGATCCGTGGTGTGTACTTGCCGAACCGCTTGCCGAGTGCGCGGAAGTTCGGCTTGACGGCGTAGTCCACGAGGTCGCCGGCCATGTCGGAGAGCCCCTGCAGGTCGAGCACGTTGAGCTCCTCGGCCACCTCCCGACGCAGCGACTCCGGCAGGGTCGTCCATCCGGTGGCGCCGACGAGTGCCCGGCGAAGGGGTTGCCGGGTCCGGACCTTCGCCTCGGCCCGGGCGGCCCGGCCGAGTTCGACGACCCGGCGGGCGAGGGTGACGTGGCCGGCGAGCTCGTCGTCGATCGCCGCCTCGTCGGCGGCCGGCCACCCCGCGAGGTGCACCGACTCCGGCGCGTCCGGGGTGACCGGTCGGACGAGGCGCTGCCAGACGTGTTCGGTGACGAACGGGGTGAGAGGCGCCAGGAGGCGGGTGAGCAGCTCCAACGACTCGTGCAGGGTGGCGAGCGCCGCCGGGTCGCCGGACCAGAACCGCCGTCGTGACCTGCGTACGTACCAGTTCGACACGTCATCGACGAACGCGGCCAGGAGCTGGCCGATCCGCTGGGTGTCGAAGTGGCCGAAGGCGGCGCTGACATCCCGGACCAGGCGATGGGTCTCCGAGCGCAACCAGCGGTCGAGCACGGCGTCGGCACCACCCTCGGCCCCGCTCGCTCCACCTACGCGACTACTCCCGCCTGCCGGAGTCCCGCAGGCGGGAGCCCAGCCAGCGAGACGGGCGTAGAGGGTATGGAACGCGACAGAGTTCCAGTAGGTGAGGATGACCTTGCGGACGACCTCCTGGATCGTCGCGTCACCCACCCGCCGCGCCGACCACGGTGAGCCCGAGCAGGCCATGAACCACCGCACCGCGTCGGCTCCGTGCCGCTCGATCAACGGGATCGGCTCGAGGACGTTGCCGAGATGTTTGCTCATCTTCCGGCCGTCCTCGGCGAGGATGAGGCCGAGGCAGACGACGTTCTCGTACGACGAACGGGCGAAGACCAGTGAACCCACGGCCATCAGCGAGTAGAACCAGCCGCGGGTCTGGTCGACGGCCTCGCAGATGAACTGCGCGGGGTAGGCCTGCGCGAACTTCTCCCGCGAACCCTCGGTGTAGGGGTAGCCCCACTGGGCGAACGGCATCGCTCCCGAGTCGTACCACGCGTCGATGACTTCCTTGACCCGCTCGGCGGTCGCGTCACAGGAGGCGCTGTCCACACTCGCCGGGCAGGCGAAGGTGACCTCGTCGACGAACGGCCTGTGCGGGTCCAGGTCGGACAGGTCCCGCCCCGCCAGCTCACCCAGCTCCGCGAGTGAGCCCACGCAGGTGTGGTGTCCGTCGGGGCAGGTCCAGATCGGCAGCGGAGTGCCCCAGTAGCGGTTCCGGGACAGCGCCCAGTCGACGTTGGTTCGCAGCCATTCGCCGTAGCGGCCGTGCTTGATGGTGTCGGGGTACCAGTTCGTGCCTTCGTTCTCGGCGAGCAGTTCGTCCTGGATCGCGGTCGTACGGATGAACCACGACGGGAGGGCGTAGTAGAGCAGCGGCGTGTGGCATCGCCAGCAGTGCGGGTAGCTGTGTTCGTAGGTCTCGCCGCGGAACAGGACGCCGCGGGCGTCGAGGTCGGCGACCAGGGCCGGGTCGGCGGCCTTGAAGAACTCCCCGCCGACGAGTGCGAGGTCGGGCTCGAAGGTGCCGTCGGGCCGGACCGGGTTGACGACGGGCAGGCCGTACGCCTTGGCCACGCGGTAGTCGTCCTCACCGAACGCCGGTGCCTGGTGGACGAGCCCGGTGCCGTCCTCGGTGGTGACGTACGGGTCGACCACGACGTACGCGGTGTCGGGCACCGCACCGTCGGCGCCGGCCGGGAACGAGACGAGCGCGAACGGCCGGCGATAGGTCCAGCGCTCCATGTCCGCGCCACGGAACCGGGCGGTGACCTCCCACCCCTCACCAAGGACCGGCAGGAGTCCTTCGGCGACGACCAGCGTCTCGTCGCCGTCCGTCGCCGCTACGTAGTCGACGTCGGGGTGGACCGCGACCGCGGTGTTGGACACGAGCGTCCACGGTGTCGTGGTCCAGACGAGAAGTGCCGCGCCCGGCTTGTCGTCGGTGCCTGCCAGCGGGCCGGACGTGAGGGGCATCCGGACGTAGACCGACGGGTCGGCCACGGTCTGGTAGACGTCGGGCTGGCCGAGCTCGTGGTCGGACAGGGCCGTGCCGCACCGGGGACAGTAGGGGCTGATGCGGTAGTCGCGGACCAGCAGGCCCTTGTCGAAGATCTGCTTGAGGGACCACCAGACGCTCTCGACGTACGCCGGGTTCATCGTCCAGTACGCCTGGGACATGTCGACCCAGTAGCCCATGCGTTCGGTCAGTTCGGTGAAGGCACCCACGTAGCGTTCGACAGAGGCCCGGCAGGCGGCGTTGAACTCGGCTATGCCGTAGTCCTCGATCTGCTGCTTGCCCGAGATGCCCAGCTCCTTCTCCGTCGCGACCTCGACGGGCAGGCCGTGGCAGTCCCAGCCCGCCCGGCGTTCGACGTGCCGGCCCCGCATGGTCTGGAAGCGCGGGAACAGGTCCTTGAAGACGCGGGCCTCTACGTGGTGGGCGCCGGGCATGCCGTTGGCGGTCGGCGGGCCCTCGTAGAAGGTCCACGGAGGCGCATCTTCGGTCTGCGCGAGCGACTTGTCGAAGATGCCCCGCTCGTGCCAGAACGCGAGGATCTCGTGATCAAGTGTGGGCAGGTCGACCTGCGGCTCGACGGCACGGTAGGCGCGGGAATCGCCCGGGTTGTCGTGATTGGTCACCGGTACTCCGGTCTTGGGATGGTCCACATTCGGCCCGCCATCTTAGAACTCCGATGCCGGTGGGGTGATCGACGGCGGCGTTGCACACTGTCTGGATGGAGTCGTCGAAACGGATCGCGGTCCGGGTCAAACCGGGTGCACGGCGTACCTCGGTCGGAGGTACGTACACCGGACGCAACGGTCCGTCCCTGGTCGTCTCGGTCACCGCACCCGCGGTCGATGGTCGGGCGAGCGACGCGGCCGGAGCGGCGCTCGCGGCGGCTTTCGGCGTACCAGCGCGGCGGGTCAGCCTGGTTTCCGGACAGCGGAGCCGGGACAAGATCTTCGAGGTGGCAGCGCCCGACGTCGAGGAACGCCTGGTGCGCCTGCTCTCCGGTCGGGACTCCGGTGATCTGGCGGACCGGCGGCCGACCCGGAGCGAACTCGGAGGTCGCTGATGGTCACGCACGACGGCCAGCTGGGGCGTCCGCACGCCGCGAGGAGCGACACGCCCGGCCGGAACGCGGTGACCCGGAAGGCGACCGCGGGGAGGGCTCCGGCCAAGAAGACTCCGGCCAAGAAGGCTCCGGCGAAGAAGGCTCCGGCGAAGAAGGCTCCCGTGAAGAAGGCCGCGGCGAAGAAGGCTCCGGCCAAGGACACGGTGCCGACGAAGGCTTCCGCGAAGAAGGCTCCGGCCAAGAAGACGGTGCCGACGAAGGCTTCCGCGAAGAAGGCCCCGGCCAAGGACACGGTGCCGACGAAGGCTTCCGCGAAGAAGGCTCCGGCCAAGAAGACGGTGCCGACGAAGGCTCCCGCGAAGGCACCTGCGAAGAAGGCGACGCGCCCGAGGACCGCCGAGACCGGTGCGGACCTCGCCGAACGTGCGCCCACCCTGAAGGTCCGCGCCGACGAGGAGCCGTGGTCGGAGGCGGAGCTCGAAGAGCTCTACCTCCAGCTTCGGGCCGAGGCGGACCGGCTGCGCACCGAACTCGACTCGGCCGCCGTCGAACTCGCCGACCTGCTCCGTGACAGCGGGGACGGCGCGGGTGACGACCAGGCCGATGCGGGCTCGAAGACGTTCGAACGCGAGCACGAGATGTCCCTCGCCGCCAACACCCGCGACATGCTGGCGCAGACCGAGCGGGCGATGGGCCGGATCAGGAACGGTACGTACGGCATCTGCGAGGGCTGCGGCAACCCCATCGGGAAGGCTCGGTTGCTCGCATTCCCGCGTGCGACACTGTGCGTGTCATGCAAACAGAGGGAAGAGCGTCGCTGAACGACGCGGCCGAGGTCGATGATCAGCTGAGGCGACGACGAATCGTCCTCTTTGCGTCGGTGGCCTCCGTCGTCCTCGTCGCGGACGTACTCACCAAGATCGCCGCGACGGCCTACCTGTCCGACCGCGACCCGGTTTCGCTGTGGGGTGGCCTGCTGACGTTGCGGCTGGTACGCAACCCCGGCGCCGCGTTCGGGCTGGCGGAGGGCTACACCGTCGTCCTGTCGCTCGTCGCGCTCGGCGTCGCCGCGGTGGTGATCCGGTTGTCGCGGACGCTCGCGAGCACGGCGTGGGCGGTCGCGTTCGGGCTGTTGCTCGGTGGCGCGCTGGGCAACCTGTCCGACCGCGTCTTCCGCGAACCGGGTTTCCTGCGTGGTCACGTCGTCGACTTCCTCGCACTGCCGCACTGGCCGGTGTTCAACCTCGCCGACAGTTCGATCTGCGCCGCGGCTGCGTTGATCATCCTGATGGCTCTGCGTGGTCGGCGGTGGGACGGCACGATCGAGCGGGCGTCCGCCGGGGACAAGCCGACCGGGGGCGCGGAGTGAGTGCCACACCGGCCATGGGCGACCGCCGGAGCCTCCCGGTCCCCGACGGCCTCGAAGGTGAACGTCTCGACGCGGCGCTGGCGCGGCTGTTCGGCCTCTCGCGTACCAAAGCCGCCGAGCTGGTCGAGCACGGACAGGTCCAGCTCGACGGCTCGCCGGCGATGAAGTCCGCGCGGGTGTGGGCAGGCGCCTGGCTCGAGGTGGAGCTGCCGGCGCCGCAGCCGCCGGTCGCACCCGCGACGGTCGAGGGCATGCGGATCGTGCACGACGACCCGGACCTCGTGGTGGTCGACAAGCCGATCGGTGTCGCCGCGCACCCGAGCCCGGGCTGGCGTGGCCCGACCGTCGTCGGGCATCTCGCGGCTGCCGGGTTCCGGGTCGCCACGTCCGGCGCGGCCGAGCGGCAGGGCGTCGTCCACCGGCTCGACGTCGGCACCAGCGGCCTGATGGTGGTCGCGAAGTCCGAGCGTGCCTACTCCGCGCTCAAGTGGGCGTTCAAGGAGCGCCGGGTCGACAAGATCTACCACGCGCTCGTCCAGGGCCATCCCGACCCGTCCCGCGGCACGATCGAGGCTCCCGTGGACCGGCACCCCACCCATGACTACAAGTGGGCGGTCGTGGCGGGAGGCAAACCGGCGGTTACCCACTACGAGACGCTGGAAGCACTGCGGCATGCGTCGCTGCTCGAGATCCGGCTCGAGACCGGGCGTACGCACCAGATCCGGGTGCACATGAGTGCCATCCGCCATCCGTGCGTCGGCGATCTCACCTACGGCGCGGATCCGGTCCTGGCTCGCCGCCTGGGCGTCGACCGCCAGTGGCTCCACGCGCATCGGCTGGGGTTCGAGCACCCCGGGTCGGGCGCGTGGGTGGAGTTCGCCTCGCCCTATCCCGATGATCTCGCGGGTGCACTCGACCAGGCCCGTGCTGATACCGAACGCGTCACCTGAGGCACGAAACGTCACCAGCACAGGGAAATCGGCGTGATGGTTGGAGCCGGTTCACCACCACTCGGCGGGGCGGCTTCGGCCTGTCGGCGGGTGGGCCTAGAGTCGGACTCTCTCCCCAGCCGGCGCCCCGCGCCACGGTCTTCCAGGCGGAGCTGTGGCGTAGGCGGAACAGGAGGCGCATCCGAGCATGGCCGATTCGTTCGTGCACCTTCACGTCCACACCGAATACTCCATGCTCGACGGCGCGGCGAAGCTCAAGGACATGTTCGCCGAGGTCGAGCGCCTGCAGATGCCGGCCGTCGCCATCACCGATCACGGCAACCTGCACGGTGCGTACGACTTCTTCACCAAGGCACAGGCGGCCGGGGTCACGCCGATCATCGGGCTCGAGGCCTACGTCGCGCCGGAGTCACGATTCCACAAGGCGCCGGTCCGGTGGGGTCACCAGCACCAGAAGGACGACGACGTGTCCGGTGCCGGTGCGTTCACGCACATGACGATCTGGGCGCGCAACGCCGAAGGTCTGCACAACCTCTTCCGGCTGCAGACCCGGGCGTCGATGGAGGGCTTCTTCCGCAAGCCACGCATCGACCGGGAGCTGCTGTCGGAACACTCCTCCGGCCTGATGGCCACCACCGGCTGCCCGTCGGGCGAGGTGTCGACCAAGATCCGGCTCGGCCAGGAGAAGGAAGCGCTGGAGGCGGCCGGTGACTTCCGGGACATCTTCGGCCGGGAGAACTTCTTCGTCGAACTGATGGACCACGGGATCGACATCGACAAGCGGGCGCGGGCCGGCCTGGAGAAGGTCGCCGGGGAGCTGGACCTGTCCTTCGTGGTGACCAACGACTCCCACTACACCTACGAGCACGAGTCGACCGCGCACGCCGCCCTCCTGTGCGTCCAGACCGCATCGACCCTGGTGGCGCCGACGTTCCAGTTCGAGGGGTCGGGCTACTACCTCAAGCCGGCCGAGGAGATGCGGGGCATCGACAGCTCCGAGGCGTGGCAGGCCGGTTGCCGCAGCACGTTGGCCATCGCGGAGCGGGTCGACACGGCGGGGATGTTCGAGACCCGCAACCTCATGCCGCGTCTCGACGTCCCCGAGGGCCACTCCGAGGAGTCGTGGTTCCGCGAGCAGGTCTGGAAGGGGATGGAGCGGAGGTTCCCGGACGGCTACCCCGAGGACTACCGCCAGAAGGTCGAGTACGAGATGAAGATCATCATCCAGATGGGCTTCCCGTCCTACCTTCTGGTGGTCTCTGACTTCATCATGTGGGCGAAGCAGAACGGCATCGCCACGACCACCCGCGGCTCGGCGGGCGGCAGCCTCGCCTGCTATGCGCTCGGCATCACCGACATCGACCCTATTCCGTACGACCTGATCTTCGAGCGCTTCCTCAACCCCGAGCGTGTCTCGATGCCCGACATCGACGTCGACTTCGACGAGCGTCGGCGTGGCGAGGTGATCCGCTACGTCAGCGAGAAGTACGGCGAGGACAAGGTCGCCTACATCGCGACGTTCGGCACGATCAAGGCCAAGGCCGCGATCAAGGACGCCTCGCGGGTCCTCGGCTATCCGTACGCGCTCGGGGACAAGATCACCAAGGCGATGCCGCCGGCGGTGATGGGCAAGGACGTCCCGCTCGCCGGCCTCTTCGACGACAAGCATCCGCGCTACAACGACGCCGGCGAGATCCGAGCGCTCTACGAGCAGGATCCCGACGTCAAGAAGGTGATCGACACCGGCCGCGGGTTGGAGGGCCTGATCCGCCAGACGGGCGTCCATGCCGCGGGGGTGATTCTCTCCTCGGAGCCGCTGATCGACCACGTGCCGATGATGAAGCGGGAGGCCGACGGGGCGATCATCACGCAGTTCGACTATCCGACCTGCGAGACGCTGGGCCTTTTGAAGATGGACTTCCTGGGCCTGCGCAACCTCACCATCTTGAGTGACGCGGTCAAGAACATCGAGTTCAGCCGTGGCGAGAAAGTCGAGCTGCTGGAGGTCCCGCTCGACGACAAGCCGACCTTCGAACTCTTCGCCCGCGGCGACAACCTCGGCATCTTCCAGATGGACGGTGCCGGCATGCGTTCGCTGCTGCGACTGATGAAGCCGGACAACTTCGGTGACATCTCCGCGGTTCTGGCGCTCTATCGGCCCGGCCCGATGGGTGCCAACGCCCACACCGACTACGCGCTCCGCAAGAACGGCCAGCAGGAGATCATCCCGATCCACCCCGAGCTGCGGGAGGTCGGCGAGAAGCACCTGGGCGAGACCCACGGCCTGATCGTCTACCAGGAGCAGGTGCAGCGGATCGCGCAGGAGGTCGCCGGCTACAGCCTGGGGCAGGCAGACCTGTTGCGCCGGGCGATGGGCAAGAAGAAGAAGGAGGTCCTCGACAAGGAGTTCGTCCCCTTCTCCGAGGGCATGCGCTCCAGGGGTTACTCCGACGGTGCCATCAAGGCGCTGTGGGACGTCCTCGTGCCGTTCTCCGACTACGCGTTCAACAAGTCGCACACCGTGGCCTACGGGCAGGTGGCCTACTGGACGGCCTACCTCAAGACCAACTACCCGGCCGAGTATTTCGCCGCCCTGCTGACGAGCGTGCAGGACGACAAGGACAAGATGGCGGTCTACCTGAACGCCTGTCGCCGGTCGGGCATCAAGGTGCTGCCCCCGGACGTCAACGAGTCCGCGTCCAACTTCACCCCGGTGGGCACCGACATCCGGTTCGGCCTCACCGCGGTCCGCAACGTCGGCCACAACGTCGTCGACGCCATCGTGGCCGCCCGTGAGGCCAAGGGCAGGTTCACCGACGCGGGCGACTTCATGGCCAAGGTACCGGCCACCGCCTGCAACAAGCGGGTCATCGAGTCGCTGGCCAAGGCGGGTGCCTTCGACTCGATGGGGCACCGCCGCCGGGCGCTCGTGCAGTGGCACGAGGACGCCGTCGACTTCTTTGTCGACCAGAAGCGCCAGGAGGCGATCGGTCAGGACTCGCTGTTCGGGTTCGGCGACAGTGACGACGGCATCGACGAGGCGTTGATGGCACCGCAGGTGCCCGACATCGGGGAGTGGGACAAACAGACCCTGCTTGCCCACGAGCGGGAGATGCTCGGGCTCTACGTGTCCGACCATCCGTTGTTCGGCATCGAGCACGTGCTCGCGAGCGCGTCCGACTGCACGATCGGCACGTTGCTGACCGACGAGGAACGCCCCGACGGGTCGATCGTCACCGTCGGCGGTCTCATCACCGGGATCTCGCGCAAGATGACCAAACGCGGCGACCCGTGGGCGATCGTCACCCTCGAGGACCTCGAGGGTGGGATCGACGTGATGTTCTTCCCGTCGACCTACCAGCTCACCGCGCTCCAGCTCACCGAGGACGCGGTGGTGGTGGTCAAGGGGCGGCTCGACCGGCGCGACGACACGCCCCAGCTGATCGCGATGGAGCTGTCGCTTCCCGACATCAGCGCCCAGCAGACCGGACCGGTCGCGATCTCACTGGCCCGCGAACGCTGCACCCCTCCAATCGTCGACCGGCTCAAGGAGATCTTCTCGACCCATCCCGGCATGACCCATGTGCATCTCCACCTGCGCTCGGAGAGCAAGACGCTCGTGATGCGGCTCGAGGACCGTTGGCGCGTCACGCCTTCTCCTGCGCTGATGGGTGACCTGAAGGCGCTCCTCGGGCCGGGGTGTGTCCCGTCCTGAGCTGACCTCAGCACAAGTCCTCTAGGATCTGGCCCGGTGACCACACCGACTCCTCCCAGCCCGGCGATTCCGCCCGAGCGGTCAGCGTTCGACGACGCCCACGGACACGCCGCTGAGGAGTCTCTGCCCGACCGGGGGCGACTTCGGGCGTGCATGGTGATCGTTCTCACGCTTGCGCTCGCCGGGGTCGGATGCGGGATCGCGTGGGCGGTGCTGGCGCCCGACATCGAGCTGATCATGACGCAGGTGGGTCCGCTCCCGGCGAGTGAGCTCGACGCCGGCCGGCTCGTGGCGATGGATTCGTGGTACGCCGTGCTCGCAGGAGTGATCGGGCTGATGCTCGGGGCCGTTCTCGCGACGTTCTTCCTCCGCCAGGGTGTGGTGATGGTCGTGGCGCTCATCGCCGGTGCCTGCCTGGCCGCCGTGCTGGCGTCGGCGGCCGGAAGTCTCGTCGCCAACGGCACGGTGGTCTGGACCGCGGACCCGGCCGCGACGGTCGACACGACCGTGGCGGCACCGTTGCGACTCCATGCGTACGGCTACCTGTTCGCCTGGCCGATCGCGGTGCTGGCTCCCGTCGTACCCCTCGCGTGGCTGGGGTGGTTAGATGACGACCTGCCGGCCGGCATCTCCGCGACGTCACTATCCACAGGTCGCCCGACGGGTCAGCAAGAACCACCAGCTCTGCGCTAGTTTCGTTCAGTCCATCTATTCCGCACCGCCTCGGGGGTGTCCTCCTTGTCGCACGACCAAACACCGCACGATCCTGGTCGACCCGGCTACTCACCGCCGGGTGGTCCCGCCGGACCAGGCGGCCAGCAGCCCTACGGTCCAGGACCCGGCCAGGGAGGTCAGCAAGGGTACGGTCAGCCGGCTCAGGGTCAGCAGCCCTACGGTCAGCCGCAGTATGGTCAGTCACAGCAGGGCCAGCCGCCGTACGGTCAGCAGCCGTACGGCCAGCCGGGCTACGGTCAGCAGCAGGGCCAGCCAGGTTACGGCGGACCGGAGCAGGGCGGGCCCGGCGGCTATCCCAGCGGACCCGGACAGCCACCTGGTGGCCCGGGCGGACCCTGGAACCCTGGTGGTGCGCAGTACGCGCCACCGGTCGAGCCGGAGCGTCGCGGACCCCGGTGGCTGATCATCGCACTCGCTGCAGTGCTCGTCGTGTTCATCGGCGGTGGCGCATGGGCGGTCGCCGCGATGCGCAACAACGGCGGCCAGCCCGAGCAGGTTCTGCCCGGCAGCGCCGTGGGTTACCTCCGCGTCGACCTCAACCCGTCGACCGAGCAGAAGCTCAACATCCTCGGCTTCGCCCGGAAGTTCCCCGACGCCAAGGACCGCCTCGGCAGCGGTGACGACCTCCGCGAGGCATTGTTCGAGGCGATCAAGTCCGACGACGAGGACCTGAAGGACGTCGACTACGCCACCGACATCGAGCCGTGGCTCGGCGACCGGCTCGGCGTGGCTGTCATGCCCGGCACCGACGGCAAGGACGAGGACGCGGTCGCCGCCGTGCAGATCAAGGAGGACGAGGAGACCGTCAGGGCAGCCCTCGACAAGCTGACGTCAGACGACGACAAGACAGGCTACGCGTTCGTCGACGGTTATCTCATCGTCGCCGACACGCAGGCGGAGGCAGACAGGTACGCGAAGGCCGGAGCGGAGACACCGCTCGCCGACGAGCAACAGTTCAAGGACGACATGGACGCACTCGGCGAGTCGGGCGTCATGTCGTTCTGGGCTGACGCGGCCAAGCTCTCCGAGCTGGGCGGTGACGGGGCAGCGCTCCAGCAGCTCCCGATCGGCCCGGCCAAGTCGCCCGGACGGATCGTCGGTGCGCTGAGCTTCGAATCCGATGCCCTGCAGCTCAAGGCCGTCTCCCGTGGCGCTGATGTGCCGGAGCTCAGCACCTCGGGCATCAAGCTCGCGGAGCTTCCCGCCACCACCGCCGTTGGCATGTCCGTCGCCGGCGCGGGTCCAGCGTTCGAGCAGGCCTGGCCGCAGCTGCAGAAGCTGGTGCAGCAGGCTGGCCAGGGCGACCAACTCGACTCGTTCGTCCGGGCGGCGGAACAGCAGTTCGGGATCAAGCTTCCCGCCGATGTGGTGACCCTGCTCGGCGAGGAGCTGACGATCGGGATCGACGAGCGTGGGCTGGAGGACGCGATTCCGAGCGGGGTCGCTTCAAGTTCGTCGGGAACGTCGGAACCGGGAGCTGCCGGACTGCCGATGGTCGGGCTCAGGTCCACCACCGATGTGGCCAAGGCGAAGCCGCTGCTGCCGAAGATCGACCAGATGATCGCGGCGACGGGCGCCCCGATCGAACTGGGCAGCGCGACCGGGTCTGACGCTGTCGCGATCGCCACCACCCAGGAATACGCTGACGAGCTGGTCGCCGGCGGTGACCTGGGGTCCAGCGAGAGCTTCAAGGCGGCGGTGGCCGACGGCAGTGACGCCCAGTTCGGCCTGTTCGCCGACCTCGACAAGCTCGAGAAGCTGTATCTCCAGGCGGTTCCTGAGGAAGAGCGCGGCAACCTCGAGCCGCTCAAGGCCTTGGGTGTGTCCGGTTCGACAACGGCCGACGGTGGGACCTTCACCGTCCGGGTGTTGGTCAACTGACCGGTCGAGCCCAGCTCACCAGGCGAAGCGAAACCCGATGGCGGCCGGGACTCCCGGCCGCCATCGGCTTTTCCGACCCAGCCGCCGGCAATCGACTGACTGACGACCGCGTTGGCACCTCGGGCGATCCGGGTTGCGAGGCGGTCAGGGCGCGGCTGCCACGCGGCTTGTTCGGGCGTCGGTGAGGCGGATCAGGTCGGACGGGGCGAGCTCGACCTGGAGCCCACGGCGTCCGGCCGATACGTAGAGCGTGGGATGCCGCAGGGCGCTCTCGTCCACGACCGTCGACAGTCGGCGCCGTCCACCAAGCGGGCTGATCCCGCCCACGACGTAGCCGGTGGCGCGTTCGGCGTCGGCGGGATCAGCCATGCGAATCCGCTTGTGGCCCAGCTCGGCGGCCAACGCCTTGAGGTCGAGCGTCGCGCTCACCGGCACGACCGCGACACAGAGGCCGTCCTCGGACTGACCCAGGAGGGTCTTGAAGATCCTCTCCGGTGAGACGCCGAGGGCATCCGCGGCTTCCATGCCGTACGCCCGAACCGAGGCGTCGTGGTCGTACGGATGCAGTGTGTAGGACACCCCGGCCCGACGCAGGGCCACGACGGCCGGTGTGGGTTGTGCGGTCTTCTTCGCCACCGGCCCAGTGTCCCCTGTCAGAAGGGCGACCGCGAATCTCTGCCCGAGGGCATTGGTGTCCTCCCATTTGGTACGGAATCGTCGGGCGGGATTGGCTCGGGTGCGAGGGGCGGATCCGCTCTTAGGCTTCCACCGGCCCCTGGTGGGTTTGGGCACAGGAGAGGGACGCCGAGGAAGGAACGCGGATGGAATATCGCACGATCGGCAACGATCCGAAGACACGTCGCGACGTCAGCGTGCTGAGTCTCGGCGCCATGCTGTTCGGCACGGCCACCGACGAGGCGACGTCGTTCGCGATCCTCGACCGCTACGTCGAGGCTGGCGGCACGTTCATCGACACGTCCAACAACTACGCGTTCTGGCAGGACGGTGGCCAGGGTGGGCAGAGCGAGGAACTGCTCGGCCGATGGATCCGTAGCCGCAACGTCGGGAACGAGATCGTCATCGCCACCAAGCTCGGCGCCCGGCCACTCGCGCCCGGTACGAGCTATGTCGACAACGCGGAAGGCCTTTCCGCCAAGGTGATCCGTGAGTCCGCCGAGCGCAGTCGGAAACGACTCGGCGTGGACAAGCTGGACCTGCTCTACGCCCACATCGAGGATCCGGGAACTCCGCTTCAGGAGACGGTCGAAGGTTTTGCGCAGCTCGTCGCCGACGGCACCGTCGGTCTGCTCGGGGTGAGCAACCACTGGGCGTGGCGGGTCGAGCGCGCCCGGAACCTCGCGGCGACGGCGGGACTGCCTGGTTACGAAGTCCTGCAGTACAGCTACAGCTACCTGCGCCAGCGGACCGATCTGCCGGGCGAGCTGTCCCCGGACGGCGACTACGGCGCGGTCGGGAGGGATCTGCTCAGCTACCTGCGGGAAGAGCCGGGCCTCACCCTCGTCGCGTACTCCCCGCTGCTGTCCGGTCGGTACGTACGCGACGACAAGCCATTCGGGCCGGAGTTCGACCACGCCGGAACGCCAGTACGCCTGGCCGCGCTCCGCGAGGTGGCCGCGGAGACCGGTGCCACGCCGAACCAGGTCGTCCTGTCGTGGTTGATCGGAGGCGACATCCCGGTCATTCCGCTGGCTGGCGCGTCCTCGCTCGCTCAGCTGAACGAGAACCTTGTCGGTGTCGACCTGAAGCTCACGTCGGAGCAACGCGCCAAGCTGGACGCAGCTCATTAGCCCGCCGGTAGCCGTCCCGGCTCGCGGCGGGGAGCCGGAAGGGCGCGCCACCAACCTCGCATTTCGGCTTCACCCGGTCTGGCCCTCATCGTCCGCCTTGTGAGCCTGCGGGTCGCGCCATCTGGTGAGGAGCGGGGCGGTCCTGCGGGGCCCTCTAGACTCGGTGGGGTGATGCGTCGTATCGATCTCCGTGGCCGGCTCGCCCGAGGCGAGGCCCTTGACTATCGCGCGCTCGTCCCGCGCGCGGAGTTCGACGTGGAGGCAGCCATCGACGAGGTGCGCCCCATCGTCCAAGACGTCCGCCATCGTGGCGTCGAGGCACTCCTGGACATCGCGAGCCTGGACGGCGTGGAGATCACCGACCTGCGGGTTCCACAAGGCGCCCTGGCGAGCGCTCGGGAGCAGCTCGACCCGGAGCTGCAGGCGGCGTTCGAGGAGTCGATCCGCCGGCTCCGGGTGGTGAGCGAGGCCGAGCTGGAGCGTGACCCGACCGTCGAGGTGGCACCGGGCGGGCGTGTGACACAGCGGCTGGTTCCGTATCGCCGGATCGGGCTGTACATTCCCGGCGGGATCGCGCCGCTGGCGTCGACCGTCGCGATGAACGTCGTTCCCGCCCAGGTCGCCGGCGTCGAGTCGATCGCGCTGGCGTCCCCGGCGCAGAAGGAGTTCGGCGGGCTGCCACACCCGACGATCCTCGCCGTCTGCTCCCTTCTGGGCATCGACGAGGTCTACGCCATCGGCGGGGTCGGTGCGGTGGCGATGTTCGCCTACGGCACCGAGCAGTGCCCCGCCGTCGACTTCGTGGCCGGCCCGGGCCGGATCACCACCGTGGCTGCCAAGCGCCTGCTCAAGGGAGTTGTCGGCATCGATTCCGAGGCCGGGCCCACCGAGATCGCGATCCTCGCCGACGACACCGCCGACCCGGCCTACGTCGCCGCCGACCTGATCAGCCAGGCAGAGCACGATCCGATGGCGGCGAGCGTGCTGGTGACGCCGAGTGAGTCGCTGGCGGTGGCGACCGAGCGGGAGCTCGAACACCAGGTTCCGGCCGCGAAGCACAACCAGCGGATCACGGCCGCGCTGTCGGGGGAACAGTCCGGCATCGTCCTCGTCGATGATCTCGAGCAAGGTCTCGCCGTTGTCGACTCCTATGCCGCCGAACACCTCGAGATCCACACCGAGGACGCGGAGATCTGGGCCTCGCGGGTACGCAACGCGGGTGCCATTTTCATCGGGCCGTGGGCGCCGGTGTCGCTGGGCGACTACTGCGCCGGCTCCAACCACGTCCTGCCGACCGGTGGCTGTGCGTGCCATTCATCGGGGCTGTCCGTACGTAGCTACCTCAAGGCCGTCCACGTGATCGCGTACGACCAGGGGGCGCTGCGCGACGTGGCGGGGCATGTCGTCGCCATGGCGGATGCGGAGGACCTGCCGGCGCACGGTACGGCGGTGCAGGTCCGGTTCGCCGGACAGCCCGGGTCCACTGGGCATCCCGGATCCGCTGGGCATTCCAGGTTCACTGGGCATCCCGATGGGTATGCCTGAGTGCCCACCCGCCCACGACCCGCGCGTTCTGCGCGACGCCGAGCCAGCGGAACACACCGAGCCAACGGAAGACACCGAGCCAGCGGAACACACCGAGCCAACGGAAGACACCGAGCCAACGGAAGACACCGAGCCAACGAAACGAGTTCTCATGACCCCACCGGCCGATGACCGGAACCCCGCCGACGCGACTCGCACCGACCTCACGCCCTCGGAGGTGGCGAATGTCAACGGGGACCTGCGCGACCTCGCACTCGCCGCCGCGCAGGCGGGTGCGCACGCCATCCTGCGGGAGCTGCGCAACGGAAAGGTCGAGGTCGAGACCAAGTCCCACGACGCCGACTTCGTGACGACCGCGGACAAGGCGGCCGAGCGGGCGATCCTGCGGATGGTGCTGGCTGTCCGACCCAACGACGCCGTGCTCGCGGAGGAGTCGGGTATGCACGCCGGCGACAGCGGTGTCCGCTGGCTGGTCGATCCGCTCGACGGAACGATGAACTTCGTCCACCGCCGTCATGACTACGCCGTCTCCGTCGGGGTCGAGCAGGCCGGGCGGATGGTGGCCGGTGCGATCGTACGCCCGGCGGACGGGCAGTGGGCGGCGGCCGGGGGAGACGAGGCGTTCGGGCGGGATCTGACGCCGAAGATCTCCGCGACCGCCGACCTCACCGACTCCCTGGTCGGCATCGGCCTGCCGAGCCCCATGGAGCAGCGGGTCCGCGTCCATCACTTCCTCGGCGATCTCATGCACGCGGCGCGCGACTACCGGCGGAGTGGATCGTCGGCCTGTGAGCTGTTGTCGGTGGCTCTGGGGGCGCAGGAGGGTTACCTGGGCTTCGGTGTCAACATGTGGGATGTCGCCGCCGGGATCGCGCTGGTGGATGCGGCCGGCGGCACCAGCCAGTGGGTGACGACGGCGACCGGGCTCGAGGTGCTGGTCGCAGGTACCCCGCAGGTCACGGAGACCCTCGTCGGAATGGTGAAGGTGATCTGAGGATGGGCCAGACCTTGGCGGATCTGCCGCTCCGGGACGAGCTGCGCGGTGAGGAGCCCTACGGAGCGCCGCAGCTCGACGTCCCGGTCCTGTTGAACGTCAACGAGAATCCCTACCCGCCCTCGGACGCTGTCGTCGCCGACATCGCGGAGTCGGTCGCGGAGGCGGCCCGCGGGCTCAACCGCTATCCCGACCGGGAGGCGCTGGGGTTGCGGTCAGACCTCGCGGCGTACCTCGGCCACGACCTCACACCGGCCCACGTGTGGGCGGCGAACGGGTCCAATGAGGTGATGCTGCAGATCCTGCAGGCCTTCGGCGGTCCGGGTCGGCTGGCGCTGTCGTTCGCACCGACGTACTCCATGTATCCGGAGTACGCCCGCGACAGCTGCACCACCTGGCTGACCGGGCGCCGGGCCGAGGACTTCACGTTGGACCCCGGCCACGTGGTCGAGCAGATCCGTACGCACCAGCCGGCGGTGGTCCTGCTCGCCTCGCCGAACAACCCCACCGGCACGGCGTTGTCGCTCGACCTGATCGAGACCGTGTGCGGTGTGGCGCCGGGGATCGTGGTCGTCGACGAGGCGTACGCGGAGTTCCGCCGGGACGGCACACCCAGCGCGCTGACTCTCCTGCCCGCCTATCCCCGGCTGATCGTCACCCGCACGATGTCCAAGGCGTTCGCCCTCGCCGGAGGCAGGCTCGGCTACCTCGCCACGGACCCGGCGATCGTCGATGCTCTGCGCATCGTGCGACTGCCCTACCACCTGTCCGCCGTCACCCAGGCGGTGGCGCGGGCGGCGCTGCGGCACACCGGCGAGCTGCTCGCCCGGGTCGCCGAGCTGCGGGAGCGGCGCGACGAGACAGTCGAGTGGCTTCGCGGGCTGGGTCTGACTGTCGCCGACACCGATGCCAACTTCGTACTGTTCGGGACGTTCGACGACCGCCACGCGCTCTGGCAGGGCCTGCTCGACAAGGGCGTCCTGATCCGGGAGACCGGGCCGGCCGGCTGGCTGCGGGTCTCGATCGGCTCGACGGAGGAGATGGCGGCCTTCCGGACGGCCCTGCGGGAGGTGCTCGGACGGTGAGCACGGCGAGGGGTAGCGGGCGTCGTACGGCGAGGATCGAGCGGACGACCAAGGAGAGCAAGGTCGTCGTCGAGCTCGACCTCGACGGCAGCGGGCGCGTGGACGTGTCCACCGGCGTACCGTTCTACGACCACATGCTCGACCAGCTCGGCCGGCACGGGCTCTTCGACCTCACGGTCCGCGCGCAAGGCGACGTTGACGTCGATGTCCACCACACCGTGGAGGACACGGCGATCGTGTTGGGGCAGGCGTTTCGCGAGGCGTTGGGTGACAAGCGGGGTATCCGGAGGTTCGCCGACGCGACCGTACCGCTGGACGAGGCGCTCGTGCACGTGGTCGTCGACGTGGCCGGCAGACCCTACTGCGTCCACACCGGGGAGCCGGACGGTCAGGCTTACGCCATGATCGGTGGCCACTTCACCGGGTCCCTGACACGGCACGTGCTGGAGACATTGGCGTTCCACGCGGTGATCTGCCTGCACGTCCGGGTGCTCGCCGGGCGGGATCCGCACCACATCGTCGAGGCACAGTTCAAAGGTCTCGCCCGCGCGCTCCGCGACGCCGTGGCGCTCGACCCGCGCGAGACCGGGGTGCCCAGCACCAAGGGCACGCTCGATCCGCGCGATGGCGACGCCGGCGAGGGCGGCGCTGGCGAGGGCGGCGCTGGCGAGGGCGGCGCTCCCGCGCAGCGGAAGGGAACGTTCTGATGCAGTTTCTGTACTTCGCTCTGGCCGGGGTGCTGTTCGGCGGCGTGATCGCGACGTACCGGCAGAGGCGGCCGATCTGGGTGTCGCTCATTCTGCTCGTCCTGGCGGGTGTGTTCCTGTGGATCGGGCAGAAGGAGATGAGCCTGTGACCGCGTTGATCTCTGGTAGCCGCCGATGAACGCACCGAAGGTGGTCGTGCTCGACCACGGGTCGGGCAACCTGCGTTCGGCCGAGCGAGCGCTCGTCCGGGTCGGTGCCCAGGTCGACGTCACGGCGGACTACGGGGCCGCGATGGACGCTGACGGGTTGGTGGTGCCGGGCGTCGGCGCGTTCGCGGCCTGCATGAGCGGCCTGCGTGCGGTGCGCGGCCACCAGCTGATCGGCCGCCGTCTCGCCGGCGGACGGCCGGTGCTCGGCATCTGCGTCGGCATGCAGGTCCTGTTCGACCGTGGTGTCGAACACGGCGTCGAGGCCGAGGGGTGCGGCGAGTGGCCGGGAACCGTCGAACGACTGAAGGCGCCGATCGTCCCGCACATGGGCTGGAACGTCGTCGAGCCTCCTACCGGCTCGGTGCTCTTCGCCGGCATCGAGGACGAGCGTTTCTACTTCGTCCACTCCTATGCCGTACGCCACTGGGAGCTGTCGGGTGGTGGCCCGTTCCGGGATCCACTGGTGACCTGGACGCCGTACGACGGTGACCGGTTCGTGTCGGCGGCGGAGAACGGTCCGCTGTCGGCGACCCAGTTCCACCCGGAGAAGTCCGGCGACGCCGGCGCCCAACTCCTCGCCAACTGGCTCGCCACCCTCCGCTGACCAGCCTCCGATCTGACCAGGCGCCGCTGACCAGGCTCCGAGCCAGCAGATCGACCGACTGGCCCCCGATCCGACCGCTCTCAGGCGGGCCGTCAGACGAAAGGTAGCCTCGCGGACCATGAGCCTCGTACTTCTCCCCGCGGTGGACGTCGTTGGTGGCCAGGCGGTCCAGCTTGTCCAGGGTCGAGCCGGTTCCGGCGGCCAGTACGGCAGCCCAGTTGACGCCGCTCTCGCCTGGCAGCGGGCAGGTGCGGAATGGGTCCACCTGGTCGATCTCGACGCGGCGTTCGGACGCGGTGACAACCGCACCCTGCTCGCCGAGATCATCAACCGGCTGGCGGATCTCGGTGTCAAGGTCGAGTTGTCAGGTGGTCTCCGCGACGACGACGCGTTGCACTGGGCGATGGGCACGGGATGCGCTCGGGTCAACATCGGCACGGCCGCGCTGGAGAATCCCGAGTGGTGTGCGAAGGCGATCGCGGAGTACGCCGACCGGGTGGCGATCGGGCTCGACGTCCGCGGCCGCACACTTGCGGCCCGCGGATGGACACAGGAAGGCGGTGACCTGTTCGAGACGCTCGCCCGGTTGGACGGCGAGGGGTGCGCGCGTTATGTCGTCACCGACGTCAACAAGGATGGCATGCTGCAGGGGCCGAACCTCGAACTGCTGCGTTCGGTGTGTGCGGCCACGGACCGGCCGATCATCGCGTCCGGTGGAGTGTCGACGCTCGACGACCTGCGGGCGATCGCCGGCGTGGTACCGCTCGGGGTCGAGGGGGCGATCGTGGGCACCGCGTTGTACGCAGGCGCTTTCACCCTCGAGGAGGCGCTTGCGGCGACCCGGGGCTAAGGGCGCCGGTTCCATGATCATGAAGGAAATTCGGTCCATACGACCACAGGACCTTCATGATCACGATCATGATCACGGACCTGGGGCGGTTCAGAGACCCCGGCCTACCACGTGCAGATGATCACCGGCGCCTGACCCCTGGTCAGCCCACCCGCACACCGTTTCCGGCCGCCAGTCGTGGGCGGCTCGGAGGGTGGCCGAGGTCGTCGGGATATGGTGTGGCGAACCGGCACCTAGTGCACGACACCCCAGTGCACTCTCGGGTCCGTCGGCGACGGCCAGCAGCCTCGATCAAGGGGGAGACGCGTGCAGCTCAGGGAGCGCCTCGGGGGGAAGCGGATGCTTCTCACCGGTGTCACCGGCTTCGTCGGCGAAGCCCTTCTGCACCGCATTCTCGGGGAGCTGCCCGACACGCACGTGGTCGCCCTCGTCCGGCGCAAGGGCTCGCTCACCGGCCGCGCCCGGATGGAACAGCTCCTCGCCAAGCCCATCTTCGAGTCGGCCCGCGAGCAGTACGCAGGCGAGGCCGGCGCCCTCATAGACGCCCGGATCACCGTCCTCGAAGGCGACCTCGCCGACGTCCCCGAACTGCCGGCCGACCTTGACATCGTGATCCACTGCGCGGGTGACGTGTCGTTCGACCCTCCGATCCACGAGGCGTTCGAGACCAACGTGCTCGGCACCGAGCGGCTGCTGCGCAGGATCCTCGACAGTGGCAGCGATCCGCACTACGTCCATGTGTCCACCGCCTACACGGCCGGTCGCCGGCGGGGCGCGATTCCCGAGGCGAGCGTCGAGCACGACGTCGACTGGCGTACGGAGGCCAGGTGGGGCATCGCGATGCGCGACCGGATCGAGGAGACGTCGAGGTCACCTGGCGTCCTCTCGCGCCTGCGCAGGGAGGCCGAGCGGGAGCACCGGCGCGCCGGGCCGATCACCTCGGCCCAGGACGCCGAACGCCGGCGCAAGGAGTGGGTCGACAAGAAGCTCGTGCAGGCCGGTGGGGAACGGGCGCGGTCGCTCGGGTGGACCGACGTCTACACCTTCACCAAGGCGATGGGCGAGCGGGTCGTCGAGGAGATCGCCGCGCCGTTGCCCGTGACGGTCGTCCGACCCAGCATCATCGAGAGCGCACTGCAGATCCCGCATCCCGGCTGGATCGAGGGCTTCAAGATGGCCGAGCCGCTCATCCTCGCCTACGGCCGGGGCGAGCTGCCGGAGTTCCCGGCCAGCCCGGACGGCGTCGTCGACATCGTGCCCGTCGACCACGTGGTCGGAGCGACCCTGGCCGCGGCCGCCGCGCCGCCCGCGCCGGGCAGTCCGGCGTATTTCCACGTCTCGTCCGGCGGGCGCAACCCGTTGACGTTCAGCCGGCTCTACGAGCTGGTGCGGGCGTACTTCGACGAGAACCCCTTCGACATGAGCGAGCGTGGCGCGGTCCGGCTCCCGACGTGGCGGTTCCCCGGCGGTGAGAACGTCGACCGGCTGCTCGTCATGAGCGAACGCGCCCACAAGGTGGCCGACTGGGCCGTCCGGCACGCCCCGCGCGGCGAACGTATCCGCAAGATCGCCCGCGAGCTCGACCAGCAGCAACGTCGGCTCGACTTCCTGCGCCGCTACCTCGACCTCTACCGGCCCTACGCCGAGGCCGAGCTGCACTTCACCGACGACAAGACGATGGAGCTCTTCCGTAGTCTCGAGGCCGAAGACCAGGAGGCGTTCGCGTTCGACACGTCCGTCTTCGACTGGAAGCACTACCTCGTCGACGTGCACTGTCCGAGTGTCACGGCGTCGATGCGGCAGTACGACGTCGTACGCCGGCGCCGGGGCCGCAGCGCCCCCACCGTGGCGAAGGAGCTTCCGCAGGGTGGAGAGATCCTGGCGGCCTTCGACATGGACGGCACGCTGCTGTCGAGCAACGTCGTCGAGACCTACCTGTGGCTCCGCCTGCCCGAGCTGGGCCGTGACGGCAAGCTTCGCGAGGTCGCGACGATGCTGCGCAAGCTGCCCGGCTTCCTTGCCGCTGAACGCCGGGACCGGGGCGGATTCCTCCGCGCGGTCTACCGTCGCTACCGGGGCGCCGACCTCGCCGAACTGGAGCGGGTCGTCGACGAGGTGCTTGCCCAGCACGTTCTCGAACGCGTGTCCGCCGCGGCCCTGCGTCGCGTCCGCGCTCACCGCGCGGCCGGGCACCGCACGATCCTCATCACCGGGGCGATCCGGCCGCTGACCCGGCCGCTGTCGGAGCTGTTCGACGAGATCGTTGCCGCCGACCTGGCCGTCGACGAGCACGGGCGCTGCACCGGCTACCTTTCCTCACCACCGCTGGTGGGGGAGTCGCGGGCAGCGTGGCTCAAGTGGTACGCGGGCCAGAACGGATTCGAGCTGCCGCGTTCCTATGCCTATGCCGACAGCCATTCCGACCTGCCGCTGCTGCGGGCCGTGGGCCGGCCGGTGGCCGTGAGCCCGGACGTCCATCTGTGGCGGGAGGCGCGCAAGGGACGATGGCCGGTCGAGGACTGGCGTACCTCCAGCGCGGTCTCGCGACTGACGATGCCGACCCGTGAGTTCGGTACCGAGGAGTTCGGCACCCGGCCGCCTGGTGCACCTGACGTTGGCGCCCGCGAGTCCAGGGGGGAGCTCCGCTCATGATGCTCGCTCTCGAGATGTACCGCTCGCTTCCCCGCTACATCGCCGCCCGTGCGATGGGGGGCCGGATCCCCGGCATCCTCACCGGTCCCGCCGCGCCCGTACGCCTGGTCACCCGCGACGAGCCGCGCCTGGCCGCGCCGGGATGGGCCCGGGTCAAGCCTGTCCTGTCGGGGATCTGCGGCTCGGACCTCGGCGCGCTGTTCGGCCAGACCAGCCTCTACTTCTCCGCCCTCGTGTCGATGCCGTTCGTCCCCGGCCACGAGGTCGTGGGGGTCCTGCAGGACGACTGCGACGACCTGCCGAAGGGCACCCGGGTCGTGCTCGACCCCGTACTCTCCTGCGCGGCGCGTGGGGTGGAGCGGTGCGAGTCCTGCGCTTCCGGGCAGACCAACCGCTGTGACCGGATCACGGTTGGGCACGTCTCGCCGGGACTCCAGACCGGCTACTGCGCCGACACGGGCGGCGGCTGGGGCGGCGTCCTCGTCGCCCACCGCAGCCAGCTCCACGCCGTTCCGGAAGGACTGTCCGACGAGCGCGCGGTTCTGGTGGAGCCGTTGGCCTGCGCTGTCCACACCGCCCAGCGCGCCGAAGTTCCGGACGGTGGTTCGGTGCTGGTGTCGGGCGCCGGTGCGGTGGGGCTCTTCGCCACCCTGGCGCTGCGGGAGCTCACGAACGCCGGCCGGATCAGTGTCGTGGCGAAGCATCCTCGGCAGCGGGAGCTCGCCAAGGCGTTCGGGGCGTCGGACATCGTGGCTCCGGACGAGGTGCCGGCGCGGGTACGCCGTGCGACGCAGGCGTTCCGGCTCGCCCCGGAACGCAGCGCGGAGTTCCTGCTCGGCGGCGTCGACGTCGCGGTCGACGCGGTGGGCAGCAAGGACTCCCTCGGCACGGCTCTGCGGGTGACGAAGGCGGGCGGCCGGGTGGTCGTCTCGGGGATGCCGTCGACCGGCGCCGACCTGTCACCGGTGTGGTTCCGCGAGCTCACCGTCGCGGGAAGCTACGCGAGCCGGGGTGGCGACGCGTTCGACAAGGCATTCGACCTGGCGGCATCCGCGTCCCTCGACGGGGTGGTCGGGGGCAGGTACCCGCTCTACCGCTGGCGGGAGGCGCTCGACCATGCGCACTCGGCAGGAAGGTTGGGCACGGTGAAGGTGGCGTTCGATCTAAGGAGCAGCAGGTGAGCCGACCAGGATTCGTACTCGAGGTCGACGACCGCACTCCGCCGCTCCTCGTCCACGAGGGCGAGGGGTTCCGGCTGGAGAAGTTCCCGATCGGGACCAGGGTCGTGTACTCACCGGAGTCGCTGCCGGGCCTGCACGACGTCGACGGCGCGATCCGGCAGGCGCTGGAGAGCCCGCAGAACTCTGAACCGCTTCGCGCGTTGCTCCGGCCCGGCATGAAGCTGACGATCGCCTTCGACGACGTCTCGCTGCCACTGCCTCCGATGCGGCGTCCCGACATCCGGCAGCGGGTGATCGAACAGGTTCTCACCTTGGCCGCGGAGGCCGGTGTCGACGACGTGCAGATCATCGCCGCGCTGGCGCTGCACCGGCGGATGATGCCGAGTGAGCTGCAGCACGCGCTGGGGGAGCGGGTCTACCGTTCGTTCGCGCCCGACGGCCTGCTGTACAACCACGACGCCGAGGATCCCGACAACCTGGAGTTCATCGGGACCACCGACCACGGCGAAGAGGTCGAGATCAACAAGCGGGCCGCGACGTCGGACCTGCTGGTCTACGTCAACATCAACATCGTCCCGATGGACGGCGGCCACAAGTCGGTGCCGATCGGACTCGCGTCCTACCGCTCGCTGCGACACCACCACAACACCCACACGATGGTGCACTCCCGGTCCTTCATGGACGCGGAGAAGTCCGCCATGCACCACTCCGCCTGGCGGATGGGGCGGCTGCTCAAGGACCACGTCAAGATCTTCACGATCGAGACGACACTCAACAACAACGTCTTCCCGGCGCCGTACGAGTTCATGAACAAGCGCGAGTGGGAGTGGAGCGTCCGTGACCAGGCGTCGATGCTTGCCGCCAGGCGCGGACTCGCGGTGGCGCCGAGCAAGCTCAAGAGCCGGATCTTCCGCAACGTGCGCTCGCCGTACGGCATCACGGGGGTGCACGCCGGTGAGACCGAGGCCGTGCACGAGAAGACCCTGGCGAACGTCTTCCGCCAGCAGGCGGTCGAGGTCCAGGGCCAGAGCGACGTCCTCATCATGGGCGTGCCCTACCTCGGGCCATACAACGTCAACGCCGTGATGAATCCGATCCTCGCCACCTGCATGGGACTCGGGTACTTCTTCAACTCCTACCGCGGCCAACCCCTTGTGCGTAAGGGCGGAGCGGTCATCCTCTACCACCCGGTGCCGTACGAGTTCAGCCAGCTGCACCACCCGAGCTACGTCGACTTCTTCGAAGAGGTGCTGGCCGAGTCGACCGACCCGGCGACGATCGAGCAACGGTTCGAGAAGCAGTACGCCACCGACCCGTGGTACATCCACCTCTACCGCACGTCGTACGCCTACCACGGTGTCCATCCGTTCTACATGTGGTACTGGGCGGCACACGCCATGGACCACGTGGGTGACGTGGTGTGGGTCGGCGGCAATCGCAAAGCCGTGCAGCGGATGGGATTCCGGTCGGCGTCCACCCTGGCCGACGCGCTGGAGATGGTGAGCGGCACGGTGGGGTCCTCGCCGTCGATCACCTACACCCACAACCCGCCGCACCTCATCTCGGATGTGCGGTGATCCGGTCGTGAGCGGCAACGGAAGCAGGAACCCAGCGCGTTTCGTCAAGGAGACGGTGCGGGAGGTACGCCTGGTCGCCCGCGGCTGGCGGTGGGGGCGCCGACCTCTGGTGCCGCGGAGCGCCGAGCCGTACCAGCTGCCCAAGCCACAGTCGATCTTCCCCACCGCATGGGCGCGCAAGCCGGCGGCCAACGCCGTCCGCGACGTGGTACAGCGTGCTGGGCTCCGCCCGTTGTTGCGTTCGACGGTGACGCCGCAGGCAACGGGACTCGACGTGTTGACGAGGGTCCGGACACCGGTGCTGTTCGTCGCCAACCACACCTCCCACCTCGACACGCCGCTCATCCTGTGCTCGCTTCCCGACGAGTGGCGACGGCGGACTGCCGTGGCTGCCGCGGCGGACTACTTCTTCGACACCTGGTGGCGGGCCACCGGATCGGCGATGGTGTTCAACACATTCCCGATCGAGCGGCGTGGCGGCACGCTCTCGGCGACGCCGGGCGACCTGCTCGACGAGGGCTGGAACGTCGTCGTCTATCCGGAGGGCACCCGATCGCCTGACGGTTGGGGTGGGCGGTTCCGGATGGGCGCCGCCTGGCTTGCCGTCGAGCACAACGTGCCCGTCGTGCCGATCGGGATCCGCGGATCGTACGCAGCGATGCCGCGCGGGCGGGGCTGGCCACGACCCGGGCGCCTGCCGGTGCGGGTGCGCTTCGGTGAACCGATCTGGCCGGGTGACGACGAGTCGCCGCGCGTGTTCAGCCCGAAGATCCGCGCCGCTGTGGCGCGACTCCTCGACGAGGACGCGACGAACTGGTGGGACGCGACCCGCCGGGCGGCACGGGGAGAGACACCTGACCCGTCCGGTCCGCCTGTGGCGTCGTGGCGGCGGATCTGGGCCCAGACCGCTCCACCGGTGGAAGGTCGTCGCCGCGGCGCCTGGAAGTGACGAGCTGCTCCTCCCGTCGTGACAGGCTACGCACGCACGTAGCGCTTTCGGCTGCCGCGCCCGTTGGCGGCCTGGGTTTCGATGAGGGGCACCTTCATCCAATAGGTTGGGACGAAGGGACCCTTCATCCACTCAGACTGCCGGAGGACTTCGATGAGCAAGAGGCAGGCACCGTTCGACGTCAACCCGTACGACTTCCTGCCGGAGGTGCCGGCATTCTCTCTGGCGAGCACGGACATCTCCGATGGCTGGAGCCTGCCAACGCCTCAGCTCTCGGGCATCTTCGGCGCCGGAGGGGAGGACACGTCGCCTCAGCTGGCGTGGACCGGGTTTCCCGAGCGCACCCGGAGCTTCGCGGTGACCGTCTACGACCCGGACGCCCCGACGGCGAGCGGCTTCTGGCACTGGGTCGTCTACAACCTCCCGGTGAGCGTGACGGAGCTGCCGACGGGCGCGGGCGCTGCTGACGGTGCCGGGCTGCCGGCGGGGGCGGTGACGCTCACCAATGACGCGGGTCTGAAGCAGTACCTCGGGGCGGCACCACCGGCGGGCCACGGCGCGCATCGGTATTTCTTCGTCGTCCACGCCGTCGATGTCGAGGCTCTCGACCTGCCCGACGGCGCGTCGCCGGCCTTGCTGGGTTTCAACCTCTTCATGCACACGCTGGCCCGGGCCACGTTGGTCGCGACCTATGAGAACGCCTCCTGACGCGCGTTCCTGACGGCCGATAATTTCCGGAACACCGCAACGGCCTGACGGGCCCGCCCCGCCCGGAATCCTGGCTCAAGCGTGCTCGAAGTGTGTCATTCAGAATGCTTGACCGTACCCGAAATGCAGTTGTAGCGTGCCCGACATCACCGAAAATACCGCGCAGTAGCCGAAACTTTCGGTTCGGTTCCAGGTGCCTCCGTACCCGCCCCAGGCGCGGTTACCTCGGCGCCTGTGGTGACGAGGAACGTCGTGAACGCAAGACCACCCGGCCCGCTTCAGGAGAGTTCCGGAGAGCTTTCGACTCGGGGCGTGCGGCGAGGCCCGTCGTGGTGGCGTGAATGGCGGCCGGTACCAGGGAGACCGCCCGAGGGACGACTGAGCCGACCCGCTCACTGTCGAACCGACGGAGGACAGGCTCGAAGGAGAACAATGATGTCGTTCAACCGGCGCCTCTCGGCGTTGTTCGCGGCAGGGGCCTTGGCGCTTGCAGCCGCCTGCGGTGGTAACGGGGCTGGATCCTCGAGTGACAAGACGATCGACTGGTGGCACATCCAGAGCGAAGAGCCGATGAAGTCTGTCTGGGCCAAGATGGCCAAGGACTTCGAGAAGTCCCATCCTGGCGTGCAGATCAAGATCACCGCTCTGCAGAACGAACCGTTCAAGGCGAAGATGACGACCGCAGGCCAGTCCGGAAACCCGCCTGACCTCTTCCAGTCGTGGGGAGGCGGCGTCCTGCAGCAGCAGATCGATGCCGGGCTGGTCAAGGACCTCACGAACGACGTCAAGCCCTGGGTCGACTCCGTCTCTCCCACCGCGAGGGAGGCCTACACGATCGACGGGAAGATCTACGGCATTCCCTTCGACACGGGCATGGTGGGGTTCTGGTACAACAAGAAGCACTTCGCCACAGCCGGAATCTCCGAGCCGCCGGCCACCTGGACCGAGTTCCTCGACGCCGTCAAGAAGTTGAAGGCGGCCGGCATCACACCGATCGGCCTTGCTGGCAAGGAAAAATGGCCGGGCCACTTCTATTGGACCTATCTCGCGATGCGCCAGGCCGGCAAGGCCGGGCTCGATGCGGCGATCGCGGACGGCTCCTTCGACGGCCCTGACTTCGTGAAGGCCGGCGAGAACCTCGCGGCACTCGCCGCCCTCGACCCCTTCCAGAAGGGTTTCCTCGGGGCACCGTACGGCGAGGGGGCCGAGAGCCAGGCCGCGTTGATGGGCAACGGCAAGGTCGCCATTGAACTCATGGGCCAGTGGGCGCCGGCAACCCAGACCGGAGCGTCCGGTCGAGAAGAAGAGCGGGGAATCGGTGACGATCTCGGGTTCTTCCCCTTCCCCGCTGTCGAAGGTGGCAAGGGTGCTCAGACCGAGATTCTCGGTGGTGGCAACGGGTTCGCGGTCGGCGGGAACGCGCCACCGGAGACGGTCGAGTTCCTCGAGTTCATCATGAAGCCGGAGAACTACCGCGTCGCGGTCGAGAATGGTAGCTACATCCCTGTAGTCGAGGGCACCGACGACGCCTACCCCGACGAGCGGGTCCAACCCCTGTTGGAGACGGTCAGTGAGGCAACGGCGTTCCAACTCTACCTCGACCAGGCCTACCCGCCCGCCGTCGGTGAGACGATCAACGACAGCACGGCGGCGCTCATCGCAGGTGAGATGACGCCTGACGATGTGGCGAAGGCCATCGCCGACACGGCGAAGAAGGAAATCCAGTAGATGACCGCGACACAGATGGCGGCGGCCGAGACTGGCTCGGCCGCCGCCCTGTCTCGCACCCGGGTGCGCCGCGGTCGCCGGGACCTGGTGACGATCTGGCTCTTCGTCCTCCCGGCGCTGGTGCTGTTCGTGCTGCTGGTGCTGGCGCCCATGCTCGTCGCGATGTACACCAGCCTGTTCGACTGGAACGGCTACGGAGGACTGCCGACCGACTTCGTCGGGTTGGGAAACTTCACCAGGATGGCAGGCGACGAGGTCTTCCTCGGCGACCTCGGACGTGGCGGACTGATCATCGGTCTCTCGCTGGTGCTCCAACTGCCGATGTCGCTCGGCATCGCCCTGCTGCTCAACCAACGACTGCCGGGCAGGGCGGTCTTTCGGCTGGTGTTCTTCGCGCCGTTCGTCCTCTCCGAGGCCATCACGGGCGCGCTGTTCACGATGATCTTCTCGCCCGAGACCGGCCTCGCGAACTATCTCTTGAGGACCGTCGGACTGGATGAGTGGCAGTCGACGTGGCTCGCCGACCGGTCCATCGTGATGTACGTCCTGTTCTTCGTCATCACCTGGAAGTACTTCGGCTTCCACATGATCCTGTACCTGGCCGGCCGCCAGGGCATCCCGAACGAACTTCTCGAAGCGGCCGCGATCGACGGCGCAGGCACCTGGAAAGCCTTTCGGCACGTGACCTTCCCGTTGCTGGGCCCGACGATCCGGATCACCATCTTCCTGTCGGTCATCGGAGCCCTCCAGCTCTTCGACCTGGTCTGGTTGATGACCCAGGGCGGGCCGGTCGGCGCGTCGGAGACGATGGCGGTCACGATGTACCAGTACGGCTTCGTCCGTTGGGAAGTCGGCTACGCCAGCGCGATCAGCATCATGATGTTCCTCCTCAGCCTCGTCTTCGCGCTTGGGTACCAACGCTTCGTCATGCGTCGCGACACCGCGGGCGCGATCACCGGAATGCGAGATCACCGATGAGCAACGCAACAGTCCCGGCGGTGGAGACACCGTCGCGTCGCGGCGCGCGGGCGAGGGCCCTGATCCGCTCTGTCGTGCTCTACGCCCTTGTCGCGGTGGTCGGGTTGTTCGTGGTCGTGCCGCTGTTCTACGCGGTCGTGGGCGGATTCAAGGACAACGGCCAGCTCTCGACGAATCCCGTCGGTCTGCCATCGCCGTGGAACGTCGAGAACTACACCGGCATCCTTGCGTCGCTGCAGTTCTGGGGTCCGCTCTGGAACAGCGTGTTCATCGCGTTGATGACCACCCTCGTCACGGTCGGGACTTCGGCGGCGGCGGCGTACGTCTTCGCGCGGTTCGCGTTCCGCGGCAGGGAGATCCTGTTCATGGTGTTCGCGATCGGACTGATGTTCCCGTTCGCGGTGGCGATCCTGCCATTGTTCATCATGCTCCGGACCATGGGTCTGCTGGACAACCCGTGGGGGGTGATCCTGCCTCAGGCGGCATTCGGCCTTCCGGTGACGATCATCGTCCTGCGGGGGTTCTTCCGGGAGATCCCGAGTGAGATCGAAGAGGCCGCCACGCTGGACGGGTGTGGTGCGTTCGGGTTCTTCTGGCGGATCCTGCTGCCGATGGCGCGTCCAGCGCTCGCCACCGTGTCGGTGCTCGCGGTCGTCGGCAGTTGGAACAACTTCTTCCTGCCACTGGTGATCTTCAACAGCCAGGAGTTGTGGACCATCCCGGTGGCGATCCAGCAGTTCCAGGGGGAGTACACCGGCGACACGGCCCGGATCCTCGCCTACATCACCCTGGCGATGGTGCCGGCGCTCGCGTTCTTCGGTTTCGCCGAACGCCAGCTGATCGGCGGCCTCGCCAGCGGGGCTACCAAGGGCTGAGCCGCACCCGCGGCCCAGCCCACGGTCGTCACCTCGACGGCCTACCGCCGGGTCAGCGCTCCAACCCTTTGTCGCGGCAGAAGCTGGGTGCCGAGACCGGGTTGCACCGTACGACGGCGCCACCGGGAAGCTCGGCCACGAAGTCGCTGTCCCAGCGCGCGGCCATACCCACCGTCGGGAAGTCCGTCGTGATCAGCTGCGCACCACTGTCAAGAGCCGTACGCACCCTGCTGAACTCCTCGTTCTTCACGGTGGCGAAGGGTTCGTCCGACCGCGTACGGATGAAGTAGCCCCGACGCACGAGGTCCTGGATCGCCGCGGTGTTGGCACCACGGGGGTCGTTGATCTGGGTGATGGCCGCGTCCGGAGCGCCGATGTCGCCCCGGGTGAAGACGGCGCGACCCTCGAGGTTGGGCCGGCCGTCGAGGTACATCTCGCGGATGCCGCCACCGTTGTCGAAGAAGAACAGGACCTTCCCGCGGGCCCACGACAGCGTCGGCCAGCCGTGTTGGAGCACGGACTGCTCGAGCGTGAGGCCGGGCCGCCGGAGGTCGTCGGCGGTGATGAGTTCGGTCTCGGTGAAAACCGAGCGGATCTCGGCGTCGACCGCGTCCAGCAGGCCGGCGTCCCAGGGCGGGCTCACCGCGCCGCCGAGCTGCTCCCAACGGTCGTCGGTCTGCTTCAGCTCGAGCTGCAGGATGATCGGGACGTGTCCCGGATTGGCCTTCGACCACGTCCGCACCTGCGTCAGGCAGCGGACGAAGGTCCGGCACGTCGTGGTGTAGTCCACATCCGGCACGTGTTGCACCTTCATGCCGGGAGCGGCCATGTCCGGGTCGTCGATCGGGCCGAGCCCGGCGCGCTGGCGGGGGAGCGGGAACTCGTAGAGGCCGCCCTCGGGGTCGGGCAGCAGGTCGAGCTCGACGTGGCGCACGTTCTGCCGTTCCAACAGGTCCGGGATCGAGGCGTGGGAGTAGTAGGACCACTGCGGCAGCCCTGGGTCGATCTTCAGTGCCTCGGCCAGCTCGGCACCCTGCATCTCGCGGTGATAGCCGTTGTGCGCCCCCATGAACTGGATCTGGTTCATGCGTACGTCGTCGTCGCTCGCGCTCGGGCGGAGCTCGGCGGGCTCACCACCGCGAACGAAGGGGACGACACTCAGCGCGGCGACAGTTGCTGCGACAGCCACCGCGGTCACGCCGATCCGGGCAAGTGCGGGCATGCGATTCCCTCCCTGTGATGACACGTCCGCTCAGCCTCGCGGGCGCCGGTGTCGACGACGTGAACGCTCGGCCCCCCGGGCGGAGAAGAGTTGCTTCACCATGACCGCGAGATCGACCCGCCTCAACCGGGTTCGACCCCTTCTGGCCGCCCACGGCCGATCCCGGCCCGGAGCCTTCCAGTAGCTGAGGTGATGCCGAAGCCGTACGCATGCCCACCACTCGGAGCTACGAAGCTTCGCCGAGCAGGTTGGCATCGAACCCGAGACTCGGCTTCCAGGCCACAAGGTCGACCACTCGGTGGCAGGGACTGAGATCATGATCTCTCCAGCGGTCTCGACTCCGGCGAACGGCGCGGCCCTTCGATCCAGTCCACTACCGCCAAGGAGTCACGTGATGGAGAACGGCGTCACTTCGCAACAGTGGAGTGTCATCGCTTCAGAGGTTGTCTTTAGCAATTGGATTACCATCGTCCGGGATCGCCTACGCAAACCGGACGGCGGCGAGATGGACATTCACTACATCAATTCATCAGGGTCATCCTCGGTTTTGGCCTTTACCGAGGATGAGCAAGTAGTGCTGACGCGGCAATACCGCCATCCACTTCGGCAGGTTCTGTATGACTTGCCCGCCGGTGGAATTCAGGTCGGTGAGCTTCCTCGAGAAGCGGCGCAGCGTGAATTGGCCGAAGAGACCGGCTATATTGCCCACGAAATAGAACTGCTGGGGCGTTATAACCCGCTGCCAGGCACGATTGCTCACACCTGCCATGTCTTTGTGGCACGCACATTGCAACTTGGAGCCAACAATCTCGACGAGCACGAGGTAATCGAGGTGGTGCTCAAGCCCTGGCAAGAGGTGGTGGATATGGTGCTGACGGGTGAGGCGGTTGATGGATCGCTGGTATACGCGGTGTTGCGCTACTTGGCGCGGACAACGTGATGCCAGGGGCGCGGCATCCCGGCCGGCTTCGGGTGTCTGTTCGAGTCGCGTTGGCCGCATCGTCTACGCATTGCGTCAGGCTGTGGCCTGACGCGACGTTCCTGCTCCGATAGTGGGTGCCTCCTCAGTTCACTCCAGAACGATCGATAGAGCAGATGATGACGCCGGGTAGGGTGGCTTGGTGGAATCGGGGCCAGACAACGAGATGGTCGCGGTCCCGCCAGGACAGGTGACCATCACAGACCGGCGGACGCAGACGAGTTGGCCGGTCGAGGTTGCACCGTTCCAGATGGCAGCGATGCCAGTCACTCAGTCGTTGTACGCACAGGTCACCGGTCTACGGCCGAGCACTGCCCAAGGCGACCGGTTCCCTGTTGAGGGCGTTTCGTGGTGGGACGCGGTCCGGTTCTGCAACGCGTTGTCCCGGCGTGAGGGGCTGACACCCGCCTATCGACTTCATGCCGACGAAGAGGCGGTCGAATGGAACGCCTCTGCCGATGGGTACCGGCTGCCAACCGAGGCTGAGTGGGAGCACGCCTGCCGTGCGGGTACCGCCGGCCCTCGGTATGGCCAGCTTGACCAGATCGCTTGGTACCGGGGCAACTCGGACTGGCAAATCCGCCCCGTTGGCGGCAAGGAGCCCAACACGTGGGGTCTGTACGACATGCTGGGCAATGTGTGGGACTGGTGCTGGGACGTCTACGACGCCGAGGTGTACGGCACCTACCGTGTGCTCCGTGGCGGTGGATGGGCCGACGAGCATTGGAGCTGCCGGGCCTCGGTTCGGCGGCGCAGCCACCCGACCTTCCGCATCGACGACGTGGGATTTCGCATCGCGCGCTCACCCCTGCCTTCCAGAGGTCGCCAACGTCCCGTGGCTTCTGCCCTGGCGCAGCACCATCCGATCCGCTCCGGGTAGGCGCGGGCATCTGACTCCTCCCGGTGATGACATCTGGGCTCGAGCCACCGCGGCGGCGGTGTCGAGTCTGGGCCGCGAGGATGGCACACCCCGCTCGGCGGGGAGGCCTGACCGGGGCGGCCGCTAGGGTTCGCCGTATGAGCAACAGCCTCGCGGTGCGGGTGATCCCGTGCCTTGACGTCGACGCCGGCCGGGTGGTCAAGGGTGTCAACTTCGCCGATCTGCGCGACGCGGGTGATCCGGTGGAGATGGCGACGATCTACGACGCGGAGGGTGCGGACGAGCTGACCTTCCTCGACGTCTCGGCCTCCGCCCACGGCCGCGAGACCACCTACGAGGTCGTACGCCGGACGGCCGGCCAGGTCTTCATCCCGCTCACGGTCGGAGGCGGAGTCCGGTCGGTCGAGGACGTCGACCGGCTGCTGCGGGCGGGTGCGGACAAGGTGGGGGTGAACACCGCGGCGATTGCCCGGCCGGAGCTGGTCGCCGAGATCGCGCAGCGGTTCGGTTCGCAGGTGCTGGTGCTCTCGCTGGATGCTCGGCGCGCGGTCGGCACCGCCGACCAGCTCCCGTCCGGCTTCGAGGTCACCACACACGGCGGCCGGCGCGGCACCGGCATGGACGCCGTCGCGTGGGCGGCCAGGGGAGCCGAGCTGGGTGCCGGGGAGATCCTGCTCAACTCGATGGATGCCGACGGCACGAAGGCCGGCTACGACCTGGAGATGATCCGGGCCATCCGGGCCGTCGTCGACATCCCGCTCATCGCCAGCGGTGGTGCCGGGACGCCGGAGGACTTCCCGCCGGCCGTCGACGCGGGAGCGGACGCGGTTCTCGCGGCGAGCGTCTTCCACTTCGGTGAGCTGCGGATCGGGGATGTCAAGGCGCGCCTGCGGGAGGCCGGCCATGTCGTGCGTTGAGCGGGCGGGCCGGTGAGCACGGGCGCGGCATCCCGGAACGCACGGCGCGAGCACGACCTGCCGGAACTCCTGGCCAGCGTCGGACTCCCGGCCGACGCGACGGCCGAACCTGCCGGCGGAGCCACCGGCCAGCTGTGGAAGGTCACCGCACCGGGTGGTCCGTTCGCGCTTCGGACCGGATCCGCCTTCACCATCGGGCGCCAGCAGTCGGTCATGGGGGTCGCGGGCCGGGCCGGGCTCCCCGTGCCGGAGGTGCTCCGGCGGGTCGACATGGGCTTCGACGCCGTGCTGCTGCTGTCCTGGCTTCCGGGTGCGACGGTGTTCGACGCCGTACGCACCAATCCCGCCGATGCCCACCGGATCGGCGTCCTCATGGGCGAGGCGCAACGGCGGCTGCACGCACTGGCGGCACCGCCGGCACTCAGCGGCGTCGTCGATGGCGACGGCGGTGGATGGCCGACCTCTGGCGTACCCCCGATCGAGGGACTACCGCAGGGCACCTCGCTGCTCCACCTGGACTGGCACGGGCTAAATCTCCTCGTCGACGGCGACCGGATCAGCGGCGTCCTCGACTGGGACAACGCCCGGGCGGGGCATCCTCTGCTCGACCTCGCCCGCAGCCACACCCTGCTCACCGTGGAGCCGACCTTCGCGACATTGCAGCCGTACGAACGCGAGCTGCTCGCCACCCTGGCTGACGGCTGGGCCACGGGATACGGCGAGGAGGCGCGATCGATCCCTGCGTCCTGCCTGGCCTGGGCGGGCCGGGCGATGCTTGCCGACCTGGCCGGACGATACGCCGACAAGCCGGAGGTGCTCGCGGATCTCCAGCGGTGGACCGGCTCCCAGGAACGCCTCGGTTCCTGACGGGAGGACCTTTGGGTCTGGCGGTCCCACCTTCGTCGGTGGTCGCCTGGCCTGCATGAGCGCGAGGAGCCCCCGCGGAGGTACGCCGAGGTACGAGGTGTGCCGGAGTGAGGCACCGCAGTGGTCATGCGAAAGGGGCACGGCATGAGCGCGAGGAGCCCCCGCGGAGGTACGGCGAGGTACGAGGTGTGCCGGAGTGAGGCACCGCAGTGGTCATGCGAAAGGGGCACGGCATGAGCAGTACGCCGATCGCCAGCTATGCCGTGCTCTCGGATCGGCACTCGGCCGCGCTCGTGAGCCGTGACGGGTCGCTGGACTGGCTCTGCTTTCCGCGCTTCGACAGCCCGTCGGTCTTCGCGCGGCTCCTCGACGAGGATGCCGGCCACTGGTCGATCCGCCCGGTCGGCGACTATGCCGTGACCCGGGAGTACCGGGAACGGACGATGGTGCTGGACACGACATTTCGTACGCCTCGCGGGACTGTCGTCCTCACCGACGCCCTCCTGCTCGGCCGCCACAACGGCGACCACCTGCTCGGTGTCGGCGCGCCGCACATCCTCGCCCGGGAGGTCACGTGTGTCGAGGGTACGGCGGAGATCGAACTCGAGTACCGCCCGCGCCCGGAGTACGGCCTCATCACTCCGTTGCTGTCCGCGGTCGACGACGGCGTCACCAGCCGCGGTGGTGCGGAGTGGTTGGTGTTGACGACGCCCGTGGCGCTCACGCCCAATGCCGGAACCGTGCGCGGTTCCACCACGCTCCGACGGGGGGAAACACTCAGATTCGCGTTGCATCGTTCGACCCTGGACGAGACCCCGGCACGGGTCTGGGAGCAGGGGCAGATCGCCGGGTGGCTGACCGATACGGTCAGGGCGTGGCGTTCGTGGTCCGATCTCCATCAGGCGTACGTCGGTCCTTGGCGTGACCTGGTCCACCACAGTGGTCGGGTCCTTGAGGCACTGTCTTTCCAACCCAGCGGCGCGATCGTGGCGGCCGCGACCACTTCGCTGCCCGAAGGTGTGGGCGGTGAACGCAACTGGGACTACCGCTACTCCTGGGTCCGCGACGCGAGTCTCACCATGGACGCCCTCTGGGTGGCGGCCTGCCCCGACGAGGCCAGCGACTTCTTCGCTTTCCTTGCCACCGCCGCACCGTCGCTCGACACGGACAAGGCGCTGCAGATCATGTTCGGTGTCGGTGGCGAGCACGACCTCACCGAACGCACCCTGCCGCACCTTCGCGGTTGGCGCGACAGCCGGCCCGTACGCATCGGCAACGACGCATGGACCCAGCGGCAGATCGACGTCTACGGCGAACTTCTCACCGCCGCGCACCGGCTTGCCGACCAGATCGTCGACATCGACGTCGACACCCGCAGGTTCCTGCGGACCTGCGCCGACGTCGCGGCCGAACGTTGGCGGGAACCAGATCAGGGAATCTGGGAGATACGCGGCGAACCGCGGCACTTCCTCTACTCCAAGGTGATGTGCTGGGCCGCCGTCGACCGGGCGATCGAGCTTGCCGACGCCTTGGAGGCGGGGGACCGGATCGACCGGTGGCGGCAGGTGCGTGACGAGATCTGGCAGACCGTCGTAGGCGAGGGATGGTGCGAGTCCGAGGGCGCGTTCACGCAGTACTTCGGGTCCACAGCATTGGACGCCTCCGCCCTGATGATGCCGGTCGTCGGCTTCCTTCCCGCGGACGATCCGCGCATGCTCGCCACCATCGACGCCATCGAGGATCGGCTCACGGACGAGCGAGGGCTGGTGTACCGCTACCGGACAGCGCAGGGTGTCGATGAGCACGGGGTGGACGGCCTGGCCGGTACGGAGGGGACGTTCGTGATGTGCACGTTCTGGCTTGCGCAGGCGCTGGCGTTGTCCGGCCAGGTCGAGCGCGCCCGGTCCGCCTTCGAGCGCGCGGTCGCCTGCGCCAACGACGTCGGGTTGCTCGCGGAGGAGGTCGACCCGGCCACCGGTGAGCTGTTGGGCAACTTCCCGCAGGCGTTCAGCCACATCGGTCTCGTGAACGCCGCCTGGGCGATCAGCGAAGCCGAACAAGGTCAGCCGCGGACCTGACACCGTGGTGAACGCCGGTGCCGGAGGCCCGTGCAGCATGCCGTGCCGGATGCGCGGCGCGGACCTCCTCTGCCGCGGTGACTAGGGCCTGACTCCTCACCCAGGCAGGGTGGGAACCGCCGCGAGGAGGGCCCGAGTGTACGCATGCGCCGGCCGTTCGTAGACCTCCAAGGTCGGGCCGTGTTCGACGATCTCACCCTGGTGGAGGACGGCCACCGTGTCGCACACCTGCCGCACGACGTGTAGGTCGTGGGACACCAGGACCAGCGTGAGGTCGTACGCATCCGCGAGCGATGCCAGGAGGTCGAGGACCTGCGCCCGGATCGAGGCGTCGAGCGCGCTGACCGGCTCGTCGGCAAGGAGCACGGTGGGCGAGGGTGCGAGGGCGCGAGCGATGGAGATGCGTTGGCGCTGCCCACCGGAGAACTGGTGCGGATAGCGGTCCGCGGCATCGCGCGGAAGTCCGACCGCGGCGAGAAGTTCGTCGACCCGACCGGAGTGCGCGCGGACCCGCGACCGCCGGCCGCCGCCGCGGGCGACCAGCGGTTCGGCCACGATCTCACGTACCCGCATCCGAGGATCGAGAGAACCGGCCGGGTCCTGGAACACGACCTGGACGTCGTCCCGCACGAACCGCAGTCGATGTTCCGGAAGGTGGCCGATGTCTTTGCCGGCGAAGTGGACGGAGCCACCGCTCGGTCGGTCCAGGCCGGCGAGCAACCGGAGCAGCGTGGACTTTCCCGAGCCGGACTCACCGACGATGCCGAACCGCTCTCCTGGTGCGATCTGGACGCTGACGTCGTGGAGAGCCCGCACCTGGGGTGGTTTCGCCAGCAGCGTCGTGCGGCGCCGCGGGAAGGTACGGGTGACATGGCGGAGCTCGAGCACCCGCGTCTCCGTACCGCTGTTACGGCGTACCGGATGGCGACGGCGCCGCTCGCGACCGCCGTGACGAGTCGCGTCGATGAGCGCCTGCGTGTGGGGATGGTTCGGCCGGGACAGCACCTCGGCGACCCGCCCGTCCTCGACGATCTCGCCCGCCCGCATCACCATCACCCGGCTACACACGGCCGCGACGACCGCGAGGTCGTGCGAGATGAACAGCAGGCCGGCGTCCCGGCGCAGGGGCCCGTCGGCGATCAGGTCGAGTATCTGGGCCTGCACGGTGACGTCGAGCGCGCTCGTCGGCTCGTCGCAGATGAGCACCGCCGGGTCGTTGGCGAGTGCCATCGCGAGCATGACCCGCTGGCGCCCGCCGCCGGAGAGCTGATGGGGGTACGCACGCGCCGTCCGCGCCGGATCGGGTAGGCGCACCTGGTCCAGCAGGTCGACCGCCCGGGTGCGCGCCACCGCGCGATCGGCCTCGGGCCGGTGGATGCGTACGGCTTCGGCGATCTGGTCGCCGACCCGCAGCACCGGGTTGAGCGCGGACATCGGCTCCTGGAAGACCATGCTCATGCGGTGGCCACGCAGCCGGGAGAGTGCGCGTTCGCCGGCGCCGAGCAACTCGTGGCTGGCACCGGCGAGATGCACCGACCCGACCGGTGCGAGGCCGTCGGGGAGCAGGCCCATAAGGGCGAGTGCCGTCAGTGACTTTCCGGAGCCCGACTCGCCGATCAGTCCGACCCGTTCGCCGGGGGCCACGGTGAAGGTCACGTCGCGTACGAGGGGGTCGCCCCGCCGCCCGACACCGAGCCCGGTGACTGTCAAGACGTCCTTGCGTACGTCCAGGGCGTCGTCGGTCAGCGCTGGAGGTGTGCTCACCGCTCCTCCATCCGCGGGTCGAACCGGTCACGCAGGCCGTCACCCAGCAGGTTGAAGCCGAGGACGGCCGCGACGATGGCGAGTCCTGGCCAGACCGCCAGCAGCGGATGGATGAACAGCAGTTCCTGCGACTCCTGCAGCATCCTCCCCCACGAGGGCGTCGGCGGGGCCGTGCCGAAACCGAGGAAGGAAAGGCCGGCCTCGGCGAGCACGGCGATCGCGAACGACACCGACGCCTGGACGATGACGAGTCCCATGACGTTGGGGAGCACGTGCCGCAGCCCGATGCCGAACCGCCGGCGTCCCGCGGCCCTCGCCGCGAGGACGTACTCGGTCGCCATCACCCGCAGCGTGCCGGCGCGCACGATCCGGACGAACGCCGGAACGCTGGCGAGCCCGATCGCCACCATCGCCGTCAGCGTGCTCGCTCCGTACACCGCACCGAACATGATGGCCAGCAGCAGGGCGGGAAACGCCAGCGCCAGATCCGAAGCGCGCAGGAGGAGTCCGCTCCGCCAGCCGCGAGCCATCCCGGCGACGACGCCGAGCGGGGTGCCGACCAGCGCGGCAGTCCCGACGGCGACGACCCCGACGAACAGGGTGGTCCGCGCACCGATCATCAGCCTGCTGGCGATGTCGCGGCCGAACTTGTCGGTGCCGAGCCAGTACGTCCCGGTCGGGTCGAGCAACCGGCGGGCGCTGTCGATCCGGAACCCGTCGTGGGGAGTCCAGGCGTAGGACAGCAAGGCCACGACGACGATCGCGCCCACGAGGACTCCGCCGGCGAGCAAGGACGGGTTGACAGCTCGTCGCCGCGGGCCCCGCCCCGGCGGCGCAGGTGCGGGCGCGACCGATGGTGTCTCGAGGGGCTTCACGGGCTCACCCGCAACCGCGGATCGAGGGCCGTGTAGCACAGATCGACGACATAGTTGACGATCAGGACCACGACGACGATCACCATGACGACGCCCTGCACGAGCAGCAGGTCACGGTTGGCCACGCCGTCGAGTAACAGGCTGCCGAGCCCCGGGATGACGAAGACGCGTTCGATCACGATGGCGCCCACGAGCAGGGTCGCGAGTTGCAGCCCGAGCACGGTGGCGACCGGGATCGCGGCGTTGCGGAACCCGTGCCGGACAAGGGCCCTGCCCGGAGTGAGTCCCTTGGCCCGGGCGGTGCGGAGGTAGTCCTCCCGGAGCACGTCGAGGATCGCCGAACGCACGTACCGCGCCAGCACGGCGGCCTGCGCGACACCGAGCGCCGCCACCGGAAGGACCAGGTGACGGACGAATTCCACCGGACTCTCGGCCGGTGCCACCCACCCACCCGACGGCAACCAGCCCAGGCGTACGGAGAAGAACGCGACCGCGAGAATCCCACCCAGGAACGCGGGAACGGCGATGCCGAGCTGGCTCATTGCCGACAACGCGAGGCCGGACAGCTGGCGGTGCCGGAGCGCCATGACCGTGCCGAGCGGCACTGCGAGCACCAGCGCCACCACCATCGCCGACCCCACCAGCCACAAGGTGACGCCGAGCCGGTCGACGACCTGCGGGCCGATCGCCTCGTGCGTGACGTAGGACCGGCCGAAGTCACCGACGGCGAGTCCGCCCACCCAGTCGAGGTACCGCGCCGTGAGCGCCCGGTCGGTGCCGAACTCCTTCTGCAGTTGGGCAACTGCCGCCGGCGTGGCGTTGACACCCAACGCGACACGGGCGGGATCGCCGGGAAGCACCGCCATGAACGCGAACACCACGACGCTCGCGCCGACCAGGCTGGCGGCGAAGACACCGGTACGGACGACGATGCGGTACAGCATGAGGCGGCGGGCTCAGGTCGGACGGACCGACACGGAGGTCAGGTCGAACGACTCCGACACGACGTTGGTCGGCAGGCCCTTGACCTCGGGTGTGGTCACCATGAGGTTCGGCAGCAGGAACAGCCAGTCGGCCGCGGCATCGTCGGCGAGGATCCGCGCTGCCCGGCGCAGCAGTGCAACCTGCTCGGCGGGGGTGCCGGCGTCGGCCTCGGCAAGCAGCGCCCGCACCCGGGGATTGTCGTAGCGCCAGTAGTAGTCCGGGTTGCCCCAGCTGGCGAGGTCGCGCGGTTCGACGTGGGCGATGATCGACATGTCGTAGTCGGCTTTGGTGAACACGTCGTCGAGCCAGCGGGCCGGGAACTCCAGGACATCGATCGACGCGGTCACGCCCACGTCGGCGAGTTGGCTCTTGACGACCTGCGCGGCCGCCACCGCGTAAGGCAGGTTGGGGATCCGCAGCCGGAGCCGGAGCGACCCGACGCCCGCATCTGCGAGCAGCCGCTTCGCCCGGGCGGGGTCGTGGGGATAGGTCCGCGACAGGTCTTCGTACCACGGATCCGTCGGTGGCACCATCGAGCCGATCAGCGTGCCGTGACCCGCCCAGGCGGTGTCAAGGATGGCTTGCCGGTCGATCGCGAGGCACAGCGCCCGCCGCACCCGGCGGTCTGTCAACGGTGCCTTGCCATGGTTGAACGACAGGACCACCTCGCCGTTGCTCGTCCCCTCGATCACGCGGTACTTCGACGTGTCGGCGAACTCCGCCAGGCTCTCCGGCGTCTGCACCGTGCTCACGACGTCGATTCCGCCCGTACGCATGGCATTGTTCATCGCCGTCGGGTCCTTGAAATACCGCAGCGTCACCGCGTCAAGGTCCGGTTGACGTCCCCAGTAGCCCTTCCTGGCCTCCAGCACGAGGGCGTCGCCGCGCGTCCACCGCGACATCACGTAGGGTCCGGTGCCGACGGGGATGGTCGCGAGATCGGAGACCCCGTCGGTCGAGAACATCGCGCCGATCCGGGTCGTCATCGCGAAGAGCCAGGAGTTGCTGGGCCGCTTCAGCGCGACCCTCAGCGTCGTCGGCGAGACCGCATCGGCCCGCTCAACCACGTCCATGCCCGACTTCAGCGAGACCGTCCAGTCGGTCCTGACGCGGTTGATGCTGAAAACGGCGTCCTCGGCGGTGAAGTCATCGCCATTGCTGAACCTCACCCCCTCCCGCAGGGTGAACGTGTAGGTCCGGCGGTCCGGACTGACCTCCCACGCCTTCGCCAGCAACGGCACGATCTCGCCGTCGCCGTCGAGCTTGACGAGCCCTTCGTAGACGTTGACGAGCAGCGCCTGGGGGATCGCGGCGCCGTCGTTCTTCGTGAAGTCCAGGCTTGCCGGCTCGGCGATGAAACCGACGTCGAGTGCGGACCCGCGTCCGGGGCCAGGGCCGGACGTGTTCGATCCGGTCCGGCTGCCCGCGGTGCACGCGGTGAGGGCGAGGACGAGTGCGAGGACGCACGCGGACGCGGCAGTGTGGAGCGTCGGCAACGCGACGCGGCGGGGCGCCTCCGCCGTGGCGGCTGCTCGGGCGTCGACGTTCCGGAAAGGGGATGCCCCCATGAGTGACCTCCTGCGGGTGTGCCCTGCATGCCGACAGGTGCCACGGCCACGACAGGGCCGGGTTCCTCGCCGATCACACGGGCTGAACAGGACGACCCATCATGCCTCGCCGTTCACCACGATGGTGAGCGCGGCACCGTCAAGCTCGACGCGAAGGTTCTGTAGCCCTTCGACAACGACGTCGGCGTCGAGGTCGGCCGCGGGGTGCGTCGTCGTCACGCCGATCGCCCGCATCCCGGCCGCACGGGCGGCGGCGAGGCCGGCCGGCGCGTCCTCCACGACGAGACACCGCGCCGGGTCAGCCCCGACCCGCCGCGCGCCGAGAAGGTAGGGCTCGGGATCGGGCTTGCCCCTGCCCACGTCGTCGGCGGTGACCAGGACGGTCGGCTCGGGGAGGCCGGCTGCCCGGAGCCGCGCCCTCGCGACCAGCTGGTTACCGGACGTCACGATCGCCCAGCGGTCGGGTGGGAGGGCGGCTACCAGGGCCTTCGCGCCCGGCAACGCCGTGACGTCGGCGACGTCAGCGGTCTCGAGTTCGCCGACCCGCGCGAGCCCGGCTGCTCTCCGCTCCGGCGGAAGCAGCCGCGCGACGATGGCCGCCGCGGTCAGCCCATGTCCCAGGGCCGCGCGCACCTGGGCGGGGGTGAGGGCGTGCTCCTCGGCCCACTGGCTCCACGACCGGATGAGGGATGGCAGCGAGTTGACCAGGGTGCTGTCGAGGTCGAGAAGGACGGCGTCCGCGGTGAGGGCGGCTGTCGTGCGGCCCGGGCCGCCTGTCGTCGTGGTCACGTCCTCCGACGGTACCTGGTGGGCGAAAACGGCAACCGAACGCGGCGTGACCGGTACGTCCACCACGAGTCGCCGCTGGTCAGCTCGCCGGAAGCTCGTCGAGGGGGAGGCGACGGTGGCCGAAGACACGCCGGAGCCGGTCCACGTCAGCTTCGGGCAGGCCGGCTTCCACCAGGTCGAACGTCTCCCGCACGAGGTCGGTGAGCAGCGTTGCCGCGACGGCCGGTTCCGACGCGAACACGGTGCCGATGCGGTCGGCCAGACCAGGCGGCGCGTGGTCGAGGGACGCGGCGATCGTGGGGAGCCACTTCAGGTTCGGTCCGTACCGCCTGTTGAGCGCGAGGAGCATCATGACGACCCGCTCGCAGACGGCGGCGAAGTGCTGGGCCAGCATCGCCGGATTCCGTCGTTCGGCGTACATCTCCCAGCGCCAGAAGTGGTCGATCACGCCAGCCCGCTCGACGACCGCGACCGCGAGCTCACGCGGGTACGCCGCTGCCCGTCGCTTCCAGCCGGCGAGTAGCTCCTGACCGTGGTAGGCGATCCCGTCCACGACACCCTGGGCGCGGTTCAGCCCGGCCGGGTCCGGATCGTGGTCGTCGAAGACGTCGGCGAGTGCCTTCTCGGTGGCCACGGTCTCGGCGTGGACGACCTCCACCAGGAGGCCGGACCCGATCGGCCCGCCGAGATAGATGTCGTCGCACCAGACCGCTTCGGGCTCGTAGAGCGGGAAGATATGGGCGTCCCGCATGCCGCCTGCCAGGGCGAGCCGCCGACGCTCGTCCTCTGCCGGAGGACGCGACCAGAACACCCCGATCTCGGCATCGGACCAGCGGTCGGCGTTTCCACGGGCGGCCGAGCCACTGAGCATGACCGCTTCGACGTCGGGCTCTCCGGCGTACACGTCGATGAGCGGTTGAACGGCATCGCGGCGCCAGCACGCGGCTTCCGACGGTGTGTTCGGTATGGGCCGTGTCATCGGTGCTCCTGAGGGGTCCGGCACGATCCGTTGGCTGCCGCCGCCTTGCGTTCCGGCGGCATGTGGGTCACGGTCACAGCAGGCAGCGCCGGCGCGCAAACCCATTTCCGAACGTCGCGGGAGGCGGTAACGCATGCGGGAGACGGTAGGCATGCAGGAGACGGTGTTCACCTGGGGCGGACCGGCACTGAAGTTCGGAGCCGGTGCCATCGAGGAGATCGGGTACGACGTCGCCGCGCTGGGTGCGACGCGGGTGCTGGTGGTGACCGATGCCGGCGTCGCCGCCACGGGGACACCTCAGCGGGTCGTCGAGCAGTTGCGGGCGGCCGGGCTGGTCGCCGCTCTCTACGACGGTGTCCACGTCGAGCCGACCGACGAGAGCATCCAGGCCGCCGTCGACACCGCCGCCGGCGGGCGCTGGGACGGGTTCGTCGCGGTCGGCGGCGGTTCGAGCATCGACACGGCCAAGGCCGTCAACCTGCTGACCTCGTATCCGGGCGACCTGCTCGGCTACGTCAATCCGCCGATCGGCCGCGGGCTCGCGCCGCCGGGACCGGTCAAACCGCTGGTCGCGGTCCCGACGACCGCCGGCACCGGCGCCGAGAGCACGGCTGTCTGCGTCATGGACCTGCTGGCCGAACGGGTGAAGACCGGCATCAGTCATCCGCGGCTGCGACCGGTGCTGGCCGTGGTCGACCCGTCGGTCACCCTGTCCATGCCGCCCGGCGTCACGGCGGCGACGGCGTTCGACGTGTTGTGCCATGCGTTGGAGTCGTTCACGGCAAGGCCGTACGACAGCTTCCCGAGGCGCCGGCCCGAGCAACGGGTGGCCTACTGCGGCGCCAACCCGATCTCCGACATCTGGGTCCAGCAGGCGCTGCCGTTGCTCGCCCGCTCGCTGCGGGTCGCCTACCGCGACGGGAACGACGTCGCGGCCAGGACCGACCTGTTGCAGGCGGCGCTGTTCGCCGGTCTGGGCTTCGGGAACGCGGGTGTCCACCTCCCGCATGCGTGCGCCTATCCGATCGCGGGACAGGTACGCGACTTCCGCCCGGCCGACTATCCGGAGAGCGAGGCGATGGTCCCGCACGGGATGGCGGTCGTGCTGACCGCTCCGGCGGCGTTCCGGCGTACGTACGAATCCAGCCCCGATCGCCACCTCGAGGCGGCGCACGTACTCGATCCCGCCACGGACACCATGGCCGACGCGAGGGAACGGCTACCGGAGGCGATTCGCCGGCTGATGCGCGAAACCGGCCTGCCCAACGGCCTCGGCGCGGTGGGCTACGAGCCGACCGACGTCGACGCCCTGGTCGACGGCGCCCTCAAGCAGCAGCGGATCCTCGCGCTCGCGCCGATCGAGGCCACCGCCGGACTCCTGGGTGAGGTCTTGGCCGACTCCTTCACGCTCTGGTAGCCCGCGGGCCCGCCTGTCAGCGGACCTCGTAGACCTGGACCACGTCGTCGTCGGTGGTGAACACGAGCCGCCAGGTCGCCGGCGGGCTCGCCGGCCGGCTGTCGAGAAGGACCTCGGCGTTGCCCCGGCAGTATCCGCAGATCGTGGACCGGAGGCTGTAGAACATGACGTGATCGCCGGCCTTCGGCGCCCCCGCCGCCATGCCGGCCGGCACCTGCTCCGGCGTGTACCAGGTGGCGATCCGACCGCGCCAGACGGGCTCGCCGAACGTGCCGTTGACGAAGACCCGCACCAGCCGGACCGAGCGCTGGTCGGCCCAGATCGTGTCGACGTCGCCGCCGTCCGCGGCCAACCAGGAGCGGAACTGTTCCAGCTGCGTACCACCGTTGACGGCGTACGTCGCGTTCAGCGGATCGTCGCGATCGGTTATGCGGACGTGCTGGGCGATGCTCACGGGCACCACAGCGACCGCGAGAGCGGTGACACCCGCGACGACTCCGGCGTACGCACGAACGGGCGGCGCCCGCCGCACCACCGCATGAACGACGAGCCAACCGGCAACCACAGCGCCCAGCATGATCGCGGGCATGAGCGGCAGCCAGTAGCGCTCCTTGAGGATCCGGACCATCGGATGGTCGGGATCGATGACGCCACCGAACGCGACCAACGGGACGTAGAACAGTACGGCCCAGGCGGCGAGGACCACCAGCTTGCGCGAGAACACCGCACCGAGCACCGTGACGACGAGCGCGCCCTTGAGCCACTGACCCTCGGGCGCCGCGCCGAGAACCGCGAGCACCCGGGTCAGATACCAACGGCGGCTGTGCCCGAGGAAGTCCGTGACCGCCGGCGCGACGCTCCCGTGTGCGGCGGAGGCGTGCAGGCGCGCCAGTGGGTCGCCGAAGAGGACCGCGTTGACGATGGCCTCGCCGCCGCCGATGACCACGAGCGGCAACGCCACCCACAGCCACCTGCGCAGCGGAACCCGCCGGAGGAAGAGGAGCGGGATGAGCGGCCAACAGAACACGATGTACTCACGGGTGAGATAGCTCCACCCGAGGAGTACGCCCAGGACGAGCAGCGCAACGGTCTCCCGCCGCCGGGTCACGGTCACGACGCGCCGACGCTGCCGGATCGCGACCGCGACGACGACGGCCCAGCAGAAGAGCGACGTGGCGAGCAGGTCGGGCAGAGGCTGGGTGAGCTCCGGGAAGACGATGGAGTTGCCGACGGTGAGGACGGCGCCCGCCACCCCCACCGTGCGGTTGAGGAGAAGGACGCCGAGCAGATAAACGCCGACGGCGAGAGCGACTCCGGCGGCGACAGGCACCAACAGATAGGCCCCCTGCGAATACCCGAAAACCTCCTGGGCGAGACGCATCGGAAAGACAAGTCCGTACCGCAGGAACTGATGAACGAATCGCTGGAGAAAAAGTGAGTTGTCGGCCAGGGGACTAGCGGGAAAACTCTCGGCGAAATCGAAGTAATAGAGCTGGTCGGAGGGATACGGCGGAAGCCGGTAGACGATCTCGACCAGCACTGTGGCAATCGCGAGCAGACCCCCGACGACAAGCGTGTGGAGCCGTTCGTGGGCGCGCACAGGCATCGGCGGACCGTCCCTTCCGAAAAAAGGAGCACCATCAAGGCGATGGCGGCGTGATCGGAAACGCGCCGAGAATAGTCGACGTGGCACGAGTACAACGGACCAGGGGAGTGGCAGACAAGGCCGGGAAGACGGAACCTGATTCAGCGAACTCGGTAGACCTCGACCTGCCGGTCGTTGGCCTGGAAGACAAGCCGCCACGAGGCGGGGATCCGGACCGGATCGCCGAGGATGTTCTGCGCGTGGGCCATGCAGCCGCCGCAGGTCGGCGTCCGGGCGCTGTAGAGCACGACGTGATCACCGGGCTGCGGATCATCCACCCGATGCCAGACCGTCAGCTCGCCGTCCCACGCCGGCCGGCCGAACGTCGGGTTGAGGTAGATCCCCACGACCCGGTTCGTACTCGGGTTCGCCCAGAGGGTGTCGACCGAATCCGTCCGCTGCAGCCAGGATCGGAAGTCCTCGAGTTCGGTGGCACCGTTGGCGGCGTAGCGTGCGTACGGATCGGTGTCCCCGGTGGCGCGGGCGTGCTGTGCGAGGCCGACCGGCACCGCCACGGCCGCCAGCACCGCCAGCGAGGCGAGCGCCGAGCGGAGCCGTGCCCGCTCACGCAGGAACGGCACCACCCTGGCGCGGTTGCTGACGAGCAGCCAGGTGACGGCCACGAGAGCGAGCACGATGGCGGGAATCAGCGGCAGCCAGTACCTCTGCACGTTGATCCGCAGCCGCGGCTGGTACGGATCGAGCAGGCCGCCGAGCGCGACCAGCGGCACGTAGAACAGCAACGCCCACACCAGCAGGAACCCGATCCTGCGGTGGAAGAACGCACCGACGACGGTCGCCGCGACGGCGGCCTTGAGCCACAGCGCCTCCGGAGCCGCGCCGACGATGGCCGCGAGCCGGGTGAGGTACCACTGGGCGCTGTGTCCGAGATGTTCGTTGCGCCACGGCTCGTCGCTCAGCGGCGGTCCGTCGCCATGGTGTGCGGCGACGTGCAGCCGGGCCAGCGGATCGCCGTAGGCGAGCGTGTTGAGGAGGGCTTCCCCGCCGCCCACGACCAGCAGCGGGACGATGAGCCAGCCGAGCCGGATCATGCGTACCCGCCGGATCAGCATCAGCGGGATCAGCGGCCAGACGAACACCATGTACTCGCGGGCCAGGTAGCTCCATCCGAGCAGGGCGCCGACGATCAGGAGCGCCACGATCTCCCGTCGCCGCGTCCCCGCCACGAGGAGTCGGCGTTGCCGGAGGGCGAGCGCGACCGCCAGCGCGGCGCACATGAGCGCGGTCGCCAGCACGTCGGGCAACGGAGTGGTCAGGTTGGGGAAGACCACGGAGTTGCCGACCGTGAGGACGGCCGCGGCGAAACCGACCGTCCGGTTGAACAACAACAGCCCGATGACGTAGACACTCACGGCCAGGAGTACGCCGGACAGGATCGGGACCGCGAGGAAGGCGGCCTGGGAGTAGCCGAAGAGTTCCTGCGCCATCCGGATCGGGACGGTCAGGCCGTGCCGGAGCACCTGATGATCACTGATGTACGACGTATGACTGGGAAAGCCCCACGCGGCGTCGAAGTAGTTGACCTGGTCGAAGGGCACCGGCGGTAACCGGTACAGCACCTCGACCACGCCGACGCCGACCGCGAGAAGGCCGCCGATGGCGACGGTGAGCGGGCGCGAATGCCGCCAGCGGTCCACGCGGGTGGGAGTGCGTGGCGTGCCCCCGGCGGTCGGAACGGCTGGGCCCGCGCCGGTCCCGACAGGTCCGGCAGCGGCTGCAGCCGACACGACGTTCGGCGGGGAGGTGGCAGTAGACAAGATCAGGGTCCCCCGTTGCGTTGCTTCCCCTGCCCGTTATGGCTCAGCGCAGCGGAGGCTAAACGCCCGGGACGGAAGTTTTGTCGAACAGGCAAGGCGGCTGCGGACGGCGAGACGACTCCGGACCACCGCCGTCCTCGTCAGCCCGTCGATCCGTCACCGGACCTGGTAGATCTCCACCACGCGGCGGGAACTGATGAACGCCGGCTGCCAGGACGCCGGCACGTGGACCGGACTGCCCAGCAGCGCCTCGGCGTTGTCCCGGCACGGTCCACAGACCCCGGAGCGTGGGCTGTAGAGCACCACGTAGTCGCCGGGAAGCGGCTGCGGGTGGCTGGCGCCGGGAAGCCAGAGTTTCAACTCTCCGGACCAGACCGGGCCGCCGAAGGTTCCGGTGGCGAAGAGCTTGACCAGGCGGTACGTCCGCGGCTCCGCCCATACCGTCGTCACTCCGGTCGAATGCTGGTCGAGCCAGGGGCGGAGGTGCTCGAGTTGCACGCCACCGTTCGCGGCGAAGCTCGCGTTCTGCGGAGTGGGTTCGGTCATCCGGGCATGCTGCGCGATGCCGACCGGCACGGCCACGACGGCGAGCGTCACCCAGGTGGCGACCACCCGCGAACGGCCGCGCAGCGCCGGCACGACCGTGGCACGGTTACGCGCCAGGAGCCAGACACCCGCGACCGCGCACAGGTAGACCGCCGGCATCAGGGGAATCCAGTACCGCTCCTTGGTGATCCGCAGCATCGGGTGGTCGGGGTCGAGGAACCCGCCCAACGCGATCAGGGGCAGGGCGAAAATCGCCGCCCAACCGGCGAGGAACGCGAGCCTGCGGGAGATCAGGGGCGCCGCCACTGTCGCGAGGAGCGCCGCCTTGAGCCAGGTTCCTTCCGGCGTACCACCGAGAATCGCGGCGGGCCGGGAGAGGTACCACTGCCGGCTGTGCCCGATGAAGCTGGTACTCCTCGGCGACTGGCCGTGCGAGGCCGAGGCGTGCAGCCGGGCGAGCGCATCTCCCGAGGCGGCGGCGTTGAGGCCGAGCTCCACGAGTCCGATGGCCGTGAGAGGAGCCACGATCCACAGCAGCCGTCGGTACGGCAGCCGCTTCCAGAGCAGGAAGGGAACGAGCGGCCAGCAGAAGACGATGTACTCACGGGTGAGGTAGCTCCAGCCCAGCAGGATGCCCACCATGACGAGGGCGCCTGCCTGCCGGCGTGCGCTCGCGGTGACGACGTGACGCCCCTGTCTGATCGCGAGGGTGAGCGCCACCGCACCACACAGCAGGGCGGTCGCCAGGAGGTCCGGTAGCGGTGCGGTGAGGTCGGTGAAGACGATGCTGTTGCCCACGGTGAGGACCGCCGCCGCGAAGCCCACCGTGCGGTTGAAGAGCAGGACACCGAGGGCGTAGACGGCGACCGCGAGCCCGATCGCCGCGAGCGTCGGGACGAGCAGGTACGCCCCCTGCGAGTAGCCGAACAGCATCTGCGCCAAGCGCAACGGGACGATCAGGCCGATGCGCAGGAGTTGGTGCTCACCACCGCCGGTGCTCGACCGGTGAGGAAACTCGCGCGCGGCGTCGAAGTAGTTGAGCTGGTCCGACGGATACGGCGACAACCGGTAGAGCACCGCGATGGCGGCCACCCCGAGGGCGAGCAGGATCCCGACCAGGACCGTGGTGACTCCGGGGTGCGGTCGGGGCTGCTGATCGACGTGATCCTGCGGTGGAAGGGTGCGTGTCGGAGCGGACGAGGGCGCGCTCACCTCGGGCGTCATGGGATTGCTCGAACCTCACGATGGTGCGTACGGGAACGGTGCCCGAGTGCCGATGGCACTCGTCGGGCGTCGGTCCTCCTCAGAGCCGCCAGATCCGGCCGGAGCAGCGGTGCCCGAGCCAGGCGAACTGGCCGAAGGACGTCACGCTGAGACCGAACGAGTCGAACGCCGGTTGGTCGTGGTCCAGCCACCACTTGTAGGCGGCCTCGATCTCCCGCCACAGCAGTCGCGGGCCGTGTTGCTCGACCTGGATCTCCCCGGACGGACCGCGGACGGCGCAGGCGCAGGAGGTCCCGTCGTAGACCCACCGCCGGGACTCGGCCTCGGTCCCGTCCAGGCGCGGAGTCAGGTCCTTCTGCGCCTGGTCCGCCCTTGGTAGGCGTTGCGGGCCTGTCCTCTGGCCGACCGACCGCAGCCGGGGGAGTCGGACACCCAGGGCGAAGAGCGCGGCCGGGTCGGACCACACGGTGTCGGGATCGAGTGGCGTGGTCGTGCGATACCACGGGACCGCGTTCTCGGCCTCGGCGATCACTGGTGTGGGTTCGTCCTCGCAGGCGACGTCGGCGAGTTCGACGAAGTTTCCGGCCGCCCGCCCGTCGGCGGCGACGCTCAACCGTGCGATGGCCGCTCCCGCGAACGGGTTGTGCCACGTCACCACCAGTTCGCCGCCCGGGCGGACGAGCTGCACCCAGGGGTAAGGCACGTCGCGGACCGGGACGGTCGCGATGACCTGGTCGTAGGTGGCGCCGAGGTTGCCCGCGTCCGGCGCGGTGTCACCCGGGCCGATCTTCAGGGTCAGCGAGGATGTCGTCATGGGCTCTCCTCGCAGATCTCGCGGCTGAGGTTGCCGAGTGTGGACAGCCGTCCATGCGCCCACGCGGCCGGCGGGCAGAGCCACTGCCGTCCGCAGAAGACACAGTGCGAACGCTCCAGGGTGGGCCAGGGAACGAGCCTCCATCGGCGGCGCCAGCTGAGTGCGTCACGTTGGGGCCGATGGATCGTCGCCAGCTCGCGTGCCCGGCGGTCGAGTTCGTCTTCGACAGCTCCGGATGGGCGTGCGCCTGCCGCCAGGAACCAGACATCGGCGTGCGACGCCGGTGTTCCCGCTGGTTTCCGCGTGCCCCTCTTCCCTGGGCCCCTTTTCCAGGTGACCGTGGGTGTCGTCGTTGCCATCGCTACGAACCTCCCCGTCGAGGTGATGGCGCTGCGGCACTGCTTCTGCACCGACGGTAATCCTGTGGTAGTGCGCGTACACCACGAATGCGCAAATTTGCACTTGTGTCGTTCACTACGCGGGCCAAACGATCATCGCCGATGATGTGCCGGGACGCGCGAGATCAGACATTCGCGTCACCTACGGCCACATTCCCCACCAGAACCGGAAGAAACGGATGTACGCCACACGCTCCGGAACGAAGTCCCCCACCATCCAGCGCCGGCGACTGGCGGCCGAACTGCGCCTCCTCCGCGAGCGCGCCCAACTCACACTCGAGGATGTCGGCACCCGGCTCGGCTGGTCCGTCGCCAAGATCAGCCGGATCGAGACCGCCGTCGTCGGCATCAGCGCCAAGGACCTGGGCCACCTGCTCGATTCGTACGGCGTCGAGGGTGAGCGCCGGACGGCGATCCTCAGCAAGACGCGCACCGCGCGGACGAAGGGCTGGTGGGACGCCTACGCGGAGTTCGTGCCCAGCGACTACGCCGACTACATCGAGGTCGAGGCGCAGTTGGCAGGGATGCGCTGCTACGACGCACACCTCGTCCACGGGCTGATGCAGACCGAGGACTACGCCCGCGAGATCATCCATGCCGCATCGATGGGGCTGTCCTCGCCAGCCGAGATCGACCGCCGGGTGGAAGTACGCATGACACGGCAAGGGCTGCTCACCCGGGAGGAGAATCCGCCTCGGTTCTGGACCGTCCTCGCCGAGCCTGCGCTCTCCTGGCTGGTGGGTTCGCCGAAGGTGATGGCCGAGCAGTACGACCGGCTCCGCGCCTTCGCCGCACAGGACAACATCACCCTGCAGGTCCTACCGACCTCCGCCGGAGCGCATCCGGCGACGAGCGGGACATTCGCGATCCTGGAATTTCCTGAGCCATCTGAGCCGGATGCCGTCTATGTCGAAACTATGACGGCTAATCGATATGTCGAGCGAGATGTCGAGATCTACCGGTATAGCCTGGCTTTCGACCACTTGCGTGCGATGGCCCTCAGCCCAATGGATTCGGTGGACTATCTCGCGCAGGCGGCCGACAAGATCATCAGAAGTTGAATCCGACGAGGGGATTGACCATGCGGGTTTGCACACCGGACCCGTTGCGCCTGGCGTGGCGGACGAGCAGTTACAGCGGTAACGGTTCCAACTGTGTCGAGGTCGCTGCGTGGCGGGCCAGTAGTTACAGCGGTAATGGTTCCAACTGTGTCGAGGTCGCCGGGCTCGGTCCGCAGATCGCGGTTCGCGATTCGAAGGACCGTGGCGGACCGATTCTCGCGTTCAGCGTTGGCTCGTGGCAGGCGTTCGTCGCGGGTGTGCGGGCCGGCGATTTCGAGACCGCCTGATCAGCAGCCCGTCACCAGAACAGGAACCGCCAGGTTCCCAGGCCGAGGCTGAACGCCGTCGCGCCGACCATCACCGCGACCGTCGCGAGGAAGAACACGCCGTCGGCCGCTCGGAGGGGTTGTGGTCGGGCAAGCGTCCGACCGTGCTCGCCCGTGAACCCGCGCGACTCCATCGCCGTCGCCAACCGGATCGCCCGCCTGATCGCGCAGACCAGGAGAGCGAAGACCCCGGAGGCGAAGAGCCGGACCCTGCGTAGCGGTGATCGGCCGGGGTCGATCCCACGCGCGCGCCGGGCCAGCATCAGGGTGCGCCACTCGTCGCCCAGGACCGGCACGAGTCGCCACGCGGCAAGGGCGCCGAACGTGAAGCGTGGCGGCGTACGCAGGTGCTGGACGAGCGCGTCGGCGAGCTCCGTCGGATCGGTGGAGGCGAACACCACGACTCCCGGGAGAGCGATCGCCAGGATCCGGAGGCTGATCGCGAGGGCCGCGAGCGCACTCTCGGTGGTCACCAGGAACGGCCCGGCGTCCAGGAGGGGAGCCCCACCCTGGCGGTCGGTGAACAGCAGTGTCGAGGCCGCGAGCCCACCGGTCAGGAGGATCAGCAGCCAGAGCCTTCGCAGGAAGACCCGCCACCTGACACCGGCCGCCGAGACCGCGGCGAGTTCGGCGGCGAGCACGAGCGCAGGTGTCACGGCGTCACCGGTGAAGAGCAGGCCGACCATGACGATCGTGGCCGCCGCGAGTTTGGTGACGGGGTTGAGGCGCCCGAGCAGGGCCTTCGGGTTGGCGACGATCGGCTCCGCCAGCACACTCATGCGCGTTCTCGCTTCGCTGCCATCCGCTGGTCGCTCTCGTGGACAAGCCGTCCCGCCCGCATCTCGAGCGTGCGGTCGGCGAAGGCCGCTACAAAGTCCGCGTCGTGGCTCACGAAGGTCACCGCATGTCCTTCGTCGCGCAGGTTCGCCAGCAGGTCGAGCAGTTCGAGCCAGGTGCTCCTGTCCTGTCCGAACGTCGGCTCGTCGAGCACCAGTGCCGCCGGCCCGGTCGCGAGAGCGGTGGCGACGGAGAGGCGCCGCTTCTCTCCACCGGAGAGGGTGAACGGGTTGGCGTCGGCGAGATGCGCGAGCCGCAGGCGGTCCAGCAGGTCGTCGACGCGCGACGTCACCTCGCCGGGGGAGCAACCGATGAGCCGGGGACCGAGCGCCAGCTCGGCGCGGACGGTTGAGGTGAGGAACTGGTGCTCGGGGTCCTGGAAGACGGTGCCCATCGCGCGGACGAGCTCCGTCGCCCGCCAGGTGTGCAGCGGTGAGTCGCCACTCTGCCGCTGGAACAGCCGACGTCGGGCACCCGTCCACCGGGGGTCTAGCCCGGCCCGGAGGTACAACGACGGCATGGCACGGACGTGGCCCGCCGACGGAGGCAGCAGCCCGGCGAGCAGCATCGCGAGGGTGGACTTGCCGGACCCGTTGGTACCGGTGAGCGCGAGTGCCTCGCCGGCGTGGAGCCGTACGTTCGCGTCGACCAGCGCGGGCCGGCCGGCGGCGGGATAGGTGTGGGTCAGCCCCTCCGCTGCCAGCAGCGGTTCGGTGGCGGGTTCCGGTGCGCGCCGCCGAGGCGGCCGGTGCCCTGGAACCCACACCCCTGCGGCGGCCAGCCTCTCGCCCTGGGTGGCGAAGACCTGCGCCGGTTCGCCGTCGGCGAGGACACCACCGCCGGCGCGCAGGACCACGACCCGGGAGACGAGCGGCAGCCAGTCGTCCACCCGGTGGTCGACGACGATCAGGGTGCTGCCGCGAGCCGCGACGACCCGTTCGACCGCCGTACGCACAAGGGCGGCGCCGTCCGGGTCGAGGTTCGCCGTGGGTTCGTCGAGCAGCAGGAGGGCGGGAGAGAGCGCCATGACGCCGGCGAGGACCAGGCGCTGTTTCTCGCCACCGGACAGCTGACCGGTGGGCTGGTCCCGGTCGTACGGGAACCCGGTGAGTTTCAGTGCCTCCTCGACCCGCGGCCAGATCGCGGGTGTCGGCACTCCGCGGTTCTCCAACCCGAACGCCACGTCGTCGCCGGCCCGGGCCATGACCAGCTGGCTCTCCGGATCCTGGAACGCGATGCCGACCCGCTCCCGTACCTCCCTCGGCGGAGCCCCGCCGACGGTGAGGGCGCCCTCGACCTCGCCTGCCTGTTCGGGGTCGAGGAGTCCGGCAAGGGCCGTGAGAAGCGTGCTCTTGCCCGCGCCGGACGCGCCCGCGAGCAGGATCCGTTCCCCGGGCTCGACGGTGAGGTCGAGCCCGCGGACGGCCCACGCCTGCCGACCGGCATGGCGGTAGCCCCAGGCGCGGGCGCGGACGCCCAGGGCCGCTGGGTGCGCCGGTGTCATGTCGTGGACTGCTCGCGCCCCGCGGCGAACGGTGCGAGGACACCGGTGCTGGCCAGCGCGCGCACGAGCACATAGCTACCCACTCCGGCCAGGGCGACGGTGCTGGCCACGACCAGGACGCCGTAGGCGAGCATCCACGCCGGTGCCCACGCGGCGTTGTAGAGGATGTTGTCGAGGACGGCTGGTACCAGCCCGGCCGTCAGACCTGCGACCAACGCGGCCGGCAGCCGCCAGGACCGGTAGCGCAGCGCCGCGAATCCCAGCTCCGCGCCCATACCTTGCACCAGCCCGTACACCACGATCATCAGCGGGGCGGGCGCGCCGAAGAACACCGAGACGGTGGCGGCGACGAGTTCGGTGAACACCGACGCACCGGGCTTGCGGATGACCAGGCCGCCGAGCACACCGGGAACGAGCCACATGCCGTAGAGCACCGCCTGGGCGGGCGGAAACCAGGTGAACGCCGGAGCGGTCGCGGCCCACAGTGCGTTCCACCCGGCGAACACCACACCGAACGCGGCCGCGAGCACGGCCGCCACGATGATGTCGACGGTCCGCCAGCGAAGGCGGGTGGTGGGTGGGGAGTCGAGGCGACCGGTCGGGGTCTCGGTGGAGTCATGGGACATGGCGTTGCCCTCCCTGCTCGTGCAGAACCCTGCCCACGCAGAGCCTGCTCACGCAGATGACGGGCGACCGCGTCCTGCCGGATCCGTTCGGGCGCAACAACGCACCTGCTCGTGGGGTCCGAGTCAGGTGCGTACGTCACGTTGCCGTGGCCGGACAGACCGACTTCCTGCGCTGGAATTACCCAGATCAGGTTCGAGGGTCTGCGGGTGTGCCAGTTTGCGTGGCCCCGCACTCTCAGCGCTTCCGCGCTCCCCTGTCGTCTGCTGCTTTGTCGCTGGTTACATCATTGGGTCGACGCGTCGATGCGGCGACCTGACCCGGAGGCTAGCACGACGCCCGCGACCAGTCAGGACACGCGCTAGAAACCGAGCGGAGCCTGGGCGAGAGCCTCGACGGCGGCGTCAGGTCCGCTGGTCTCGACCAGGGCGACATCCTTGCGTCCCCACATGTAGAGCGCGATCTCGCTCGGCTTTCCCGCGAGCACGGCGGTGGGCTCCCCGTTGCGTACGCGGACGGTGGAGCCGTTGGGACGGACCACGAGTAGACCGACGGCACAGCGGCGGAACAGGAACCGGCCCGGCCCGGTGACCCGGCGCCACAGTGTCTCCTCCAGGTCGGCCGGCAACTCGCGTGGCTCCCAGTCCGGCCTGGCCCGGCGGACGTCCTCGTGGTGGACGTAGAACTCCATCGTGTTGGCCGCCTCGTCGATGCCATGGATCCGCATCGGTGACCAGCGAGGTGGGCCCTTCCGGAACCGGTCGACGACCTCGGTGTAGCCGAGTCGCCGCACCATTGCGTCCATCGTCGTCTTCGTACGACCTGCCAGTGGGCCAATCACCATGCCGGCCGCGGCCACGACGTCGCTCTCCCGGATGACGAGATGCGCCACGAGATCGCTGGTCGTCCAGCTACCGCACAGCGTGGGGGCGTCGGGACCGACCTCGAAGAGGAGGTCGGCCAGCGCCTGGCGTTCGGTCCGGGCGTGGTCGCTCATGCCTCGATCCTAGTGTTCGACCCGCTCGCGGCCGGCTCGGCGAGGAGCTCGATCTGGGCAAGGGCGAACGGCTTGCCGTCGCCGCCGGTGAACTCGAACCGGTAGTGCGTGCAGGCCGCCGGCCGTGCGAGGGCGAACACCCGGGTCTGCGAGCGCCACCGGAACTCCTCGTCCGTACGCGTGTCGAGCACGTCCCACCCCACACCGTCTCGCGAGCCCTTGACCACCCACGCGCTCGGGTCACGTCCCACGGATGCCGAGGTGAGGGTGTAGAGCTCGACCTGCGTCGCGCTGTCAACCTCGCATTGCACCCAGGCGTCGGGTCGGTCGAACCCGACGTCCACACTCGCCGTGTCGTCGAACAACCGCGCCGCCACGATCCCCGGGCCGGCGGTGACCTCGCCAGCAGTCGTGATGTCAACGAGGGGTTGCGGCAGGGCGCCGGTCGCCGTCAGTGACGGCGGCGCGCTGCGCGGATCCGTGCCCCACGTGGACGGTCGTGATCCCATCACGAACTCCAGCACCGCTCCCTCGGCGAGCAGGTCGTGGGGGAGCGTCGTCGCGTCGTACGCCTCACCATTGACGGTCAACGACTGTACGTAGGGAGTTTCCGGGCCGTTGCCGGGTGCACTGACGACCAGGCGGCGGCCATTCTCGAGATGGATCGTGGCCCTGGTGAAGAGCGGCGAACCGACGGCATACGCCGGTCTGCCCACCTGCAGAGGGTAGAGGCCGAGGGCGCTGAACACCTGCCAGGCCGACATCTCGCCGTTGTCCTCGTCGCCCGGGTAGCCCTGGCCGATCTCGCTGCCGAGATAGAGCCGGGCGAGGACGTCGCGCACCTTCTCCTGAGTCTTCCACGGCTGGCAGGCGTTGAGGTACATGTACGCGATGTGGTGGGCCGGCTGGTTGCTGTGGCCGTACATTCCCATGCGTACGTCCCGCGCCTCGGTCATCTCGTGGATGACCTGGGAGTACCACCCCTTGACCTCCTCGGCTCCGGTCTCAGGTGTCGCGAAGAACTCGTCGAGCTTGGCCGCCAGCTTCTCCCTTCCCCCGTAGAGATTCGCGAGACCCTCCCCGTCGTGTGGGGCGTGGAAGGCCATGTTCCACGCGTTGGTCTCGGTGTAGTCGAAGCCCCAGATCCGTGGGTCGAACTCCTCAGGCGACAACCGCCGCCGGCCGTCGGCGAGCCTGCCCTGGAAGAATCCCACCGCCGGGTCGAAGAGGTGGACGTACCCTCGCGCCCGCCGGGAGAAGTACGCCTGCTCGGCCAGGTAGCGGTCCCGGCGCGGATCGTCGCCTTCGCAGCGTTCGGCCAGCTTCCCGGCCATCATCGCGATGCCGAAGTCGTTGATGTAGCCGTCCATCGCCCACGACATCGCCTCGTGGGTCGACTCGTCGGCGGTGTAGCCGAGGAAGCGGGAGCTGTCGATGCCCTTCCGGCCCACATGGTCGTTCGGCGGGCGCACGGTGGCGTTCTTCAGCGCGGCGTCGTAGGCCGTCTCGACGTCGAAAACCGTGACGCCCTTGACGAACGCGTCGGCGAACGCCACGTCGGAGCTCGTCCCGACCATCAGATCGGCGTAGCCGGGTGAGGACCAGCGCGAGATCCAGCCGCCGTCGCGGTACTGCTGCAGGAAACCGTCGACCAGTTCGCCCGCCAGACTCGGCGTGAGGAGGGCGTACGCCGGCCAGGTGGTGCGGTAGGTGTCCCAGAACCCGTTGTTCACATGGACCTTCCCGGGCACGACCCGGGCGCCGGTGGAGGTCGGCGTGCTCGGTGGCGTGGTGACCGAGGACTGGACCGCGTGGGCGTAGACCGGTTCGGCCGCCGTCCCGATGTTCTCGTACGCGGAGTTGGGATAGAGGAAGAGCCGGTACAGGTTCGAGTAGAGCGTCACCAGTTGGTCCTCGCTGGCGCCTTCCACCTCGATGACGGCGAGCTTCTCGTCCCACTGTCGCTGTGCGCGCTCGCGGACGCCCTCGAACGTCTCGTCCGGGCCGAGCTCCAGCGCGAGGTTGCGTTCGGCCTGTTCGAGGCTGATGAGCGAGGTCGCGATCCGCATGGTGACCGTCTTGTCGGTGGAGGTGTCGAAGCGCACGTAGCCGCTGGCGTCGCGGCGCTCACCGGTGCCGGTCGGCCGCCCACTCGCCACGACCGGGTGGTCGAACGACGCAACGACGAACATCCGGGTCGCGCCGTTGGAGAGCCGGCTGCGTACGTCGGTGAACCCGGTGACCACGTTGCGCCCGGGGTGCACCATCACGCCCGCGTCGGCGTTCACGTTGTCGAAGAGCAGGGTCGACGTGTCGCCCGGAAAGGTGAACCGGAACATCGCCGCATGGTCGGCCGGCGCGATCTCGGTCCTGATGCCGTTGTCGAACGTCACCGCGTAGTAGTGGGGTCGGGCGATCTCGGCGTCGTGCCCGAACGCGAGCGCCCGCGCGGAGCGGTCACCGTCTGGCTCACCCTCGGCGCTTGACGGCATCACCTGGAACGTCTGCCGGTCGCCCATCCACGGACTCGTCTGGTGGCTCAGTGCGAACGCCTGCAGCTCCGGCCGGTTGTCGGCGTTGTTCGCGCGGTGGTATTCGTACACCCAGGTCAGGGATCCGGCGTCGGTCACCGGCGTCCAGAAGTTGAAGCCGTGCGGCACGGCGGTCGCCGGAATCGTGTTGCCGCGGGAGAACTCCGCACTGGAGTGGGTGCCCCTGGTCGTGACCACCTGGTCGGAGGGGCGGGCCGGTGGTGGCGTCCTCGGCCGCTCGTCGAGTCCGATGGCGTCGACCCAACCCGAGACGCTGCCGGGTCCCACCGGAGCGTCGTAACCGACGAGGACGGCGCGGACGGTGCGCCCGGCGGCGACGTCACCGATCCGCGCGTACCGGTAGTTCCACTGGTCCACCGAGAGTGTCCGCGCCTCGCCCTGCTCGCGCGGGCCGAGGACGACGCCGTGCTGGTCCCGGACGCCCAGGTCACTGAGCCGGGTGCCGTCACCGAACTCGAGGTCGACGGCGGTGAAGGTCGCGAGATACCGCAGGTCGCCTGGGGCGAAGTCCGGGAGGAGGACGTAGGACAGCACGGTGTCGGTCGTCACCTCGACGTCGACCTCGAACAACCGGGCGGCCGCGCCGGAGCAGACCGCGCTCCCCTCGAAGCGGTACGCCTGCCGGCTGGTGAACCCCACGCCTGCCTTCGCCGCCGGCGCAGAAGCCGGCCCGCCGCCACCACCACCGAAGGCCCGCAGCTCGCCGGGTTGCCCGCTCGTCGATGTCGGAATCGGTGTCTCCATGGTCGGTCAGCCTGCCACGAGTGCCGCGGCCTCCCGTTCCGGGTCGGCTTCAGCGGGCCAGGGCGTGCCAGCCCAACCAGGCCCAGCCGCAGAGTACGAGGATCCGGACCTCCGCACGCACCATCACGTGGGCGAGGGCCTCTCCGAGGGTGGCCAGCTGCACTCGGTGGATCCGCGCCAGGATGACCAGGGAGCAGGCGAGCAGCAACAGCACCACGAAGCCGGCGATCACGACGAGCCGGGTGGTCACGGTCGCGCCAATCGAAGCCCCGCACCGAGCCACGCGAGCCAGGCGACGAACCGTACCGGCCGCAGCTCCAGCAGCGGATCCAGCAGGACCGACAAGGTGGGGTAGTCGGCGCTGCTGACGTTCCATGCCGGCTGGTGGACGAAGGCGTACGCCTCCCACCCGAGCGCGGCCGCGAGCAGGACCGCCCAGCAGATGACCGCCCGCCGCAGCCGTGGCGTGGCCACGCGTCGCCGCGTCCGCGTCCCGGTTGGTGCCCGGGACCTGGTCCGGCGCAACGCCAGGATGCCGACGCCCAGCGCTGTGGTGACGACGAGAGCGGTCGACGGCCAGGTGTGCGGACGAAGGCCCGATCCGAGCCACGCGAACACCACGACCGCCGCCACCACCAGCACGCTGCCGAGCACCGGCCATCGGCCGCTCAGGTGCACCTGCGTCGGAGCTGGCTCGGTGGTCACGTTTCCATGATGCGTCCGGGTGCACCCGGGCCGGAAGCCGTCCGACCCACCGGCGAGAATGGCGGCCATGCCCGGTGACACACCGCTCGCACCCTCCAGCGGGCTCGACCCCGAGATCGCGGCACGTCTCTCGCGCGACGCCCAGGGACTCGTTGTCGCGGTCGTCCAGCGCCACGACTCCGGCGAGGTCCTGATGGTGGGCTGGATGGACGACGAGGCGCTGCACCGCACCCTCACGACCGGGCGTACGACGTTCTGGAGCCGGAGCCGCCGGACGTACTGGGTCAAAGGCGAGACTTCCGGGCACCGCCAGTGGGTCAAGGAGGTACGCCTTGACTGCGACGGCGACAGCATCTTGGTCAAGGTCGACCAGGAGGGACCGGCCTGCCACACCGGGGACCGCACGTGCTTCGACGCCGACCTGCTGGACGCCGTCGTCGGCGTACCCACCCCGCGGGGAGTGCCCCGGTGACGATGCTCGGTACGACAAGCCCCGATCTGGCGGGATTCCGCGACCTTGCCCGGAACCTGCGGGTCATCCCGGTCACCCGGAGGTTGCTCGCCGACGCGGAGACGCCGCTCGGTGTCTATGCCAAGCTCGCCCGCGACGAGCCGGGAACCTTCCTGCTCGAGTCCGCCGAACAGGGTGGGGTGTGGGGGCGCTATTCGTTCGTGGGCGTCCATTCCGCCGCCACCCTGACCGAGCGCGATGGTGCCGCGCACTGGCTCGGCACCCCACCGGTCGGCCTGCCCGAAGGCGGAGACCCGCTCGAAGCGGTCCGGGAGACGCTCACCCGCCTGCACACGCCGCACCTTCCCGACCTGCCGCCGCTCACCGGAGGTCTGGTGGGCTACATCGGCTACGACGCCGTACGCCGGCTCGAACGCCTGCCCGACCTCACCACCGACGACCTGCACGTTCCTGAGCTCTCGCTCATGCTGGCCACGGACCTCGCCGTTCTCGACCACGAGGACGGCACGCTGCTCCTGATCGCCAATGCGGTGAACTGGGACGACAGCCCCGAGCGGGTCGACGAGGCGTGGGCCGACGCGGTCGAGCGACTCGACACGATGACCAAGGCCCTCAGCCAGCCGACGCCGTCGTTCGTCGCGGCCGCCGACCTGCAGGCCGATCCGGCGTACGAACGGCGCCGGACTCAGGCCGAGCACATGGCGGCGGTCGAGCGGGCGAAGGAGGAGATCCGCGCCGGTGAGGCGTTCCAGGTCGTCGTTTCCCAGCGCTTCGAACGTCGGACGACGGCGCGCGCCTTCGACATCTACCGCGTGCTGAGGTTCTCGAACCCGTCGCCTTACATGTACCTCCTGCGCTACGACGACTTCGACATCGTGGGGTCGAGCCCCGAGGCGCTCGTGACGGTGACCGGCGAGAAGGCGATGACGCATCCGATCGCGGGCACCCGACCCCGCGGCAGCACCCCCGAACACGACCACGCTCTGGAAGTCGAGCTGCTCGCGGATGCGAAGGAACGCGCCGAGCACCTCATGCTGGTCGACCTCGGCCGCAACGACCTCGGCCGGGTCTGCGCGCCCGGAACCGTCGAGGTCGTCGACTTCATGACGGTCCGCCGCTACAGCCACGTGATGCATCTGGAGTCGACGGTCGTCGGGCGCCTGGCGGAGGGCAGGACGGCGTTCGACGCGTTGTGCGCCTGCTTCCCGGCGGGGACGTTGTCGGGCGCGCCGAAGCCCCGGGCGATGGAGATCATCGAGGAGCTCGAGCCGACGCGCCGAGGGCTGTACGGCGGCGTCGTCGGCTATCTCGACTTCGCGGGAGACCTCGACGCCGCCATCGCCATTCGTACCGCACTGCTGCGCGACGGTGTGGCCTACGTCCAGGCCGGCGGTGGCATCGTCGCCGACTCCGACCCACTCGCCGAGGACGCCGAAACCCGAAGCAAGGCGGCGGCGGCCCTGCGGGCCGTGGCGGTCGCGGAGACGTTCACGCAGCCATGACGCCCCGGCGGGAGATGACGGTCGCACTCGTCCTGGTCCTGGCGGGTGCCGCGCTGGCGTTGTTCGCGGCGGGTCGTACGTGGGTGAGTGCCGAGTGGGCAGTCCCCGACTACCCGGCCGTTCGGGTGATGGTGGGTGGGGTAGAGGCCGCACCCCTCGTCCGCGCCGCCGGCCTGGTCGGGCTGGCCGGGCTCCTGGCGGTACTCGCCACCCGCCGGTCCGCCCGGCGGATCGTGGGCGTCGTGCTCGTCCTCACCGGTGTGGCGATGGTGGCGGCCTGCGTGGCGTTCTGGCTCCAGGACTCCGCGATCGCCGACAACGCGCTCGCGACGGCGGTGGGGGACCCGACCCTCACCGTGCACGCGTCGGCGCGGGCGACGAGCGGCTGGCCGGTGGCCGGCTGCGTGGCCGGCGTACTTGTCACCGTCGGTGGTCTGTCGACCGCGCTCGGTGGTTCCCGCTGGCCCGCGATGGGCAGCCGGTACGACGCGCCGGGTGGCTCCGGGGTGGCCCGCTCCACCAGACCGGCCCACTCCACCAGACCGGACGGCGCCACCGAGTCGTCTCGCGCCACCAGCGCAGCGCGGGCAACCGGGTCGGCACCGCCGGAGCGGTCCAGCCATCCAGTGGCCGATGATGCCTGGGCCGCTCTTGACCGGGGCGAGGACCCGACCACCCGCGGCTGAGGACCACCCCGCCGTGATCGCCGCCCCCTGGGCCGGCAGATCTGGGACGCGGGAGACAATGATGAAGGCAACGGGCGAAGGAGAGGTACGAATGTCGGACGCACCGGGCGGTTCGATTCACCCAGGTCACGGCAACAGTCCAGCGGCCTGGACGACCGTCACGATCATCTTCCTCGGCTCCGTGGTGGCCGGTGTGGCTGTCGTCATGGCGGAGTGGTGGCTGTTCTTCGTCGGTGCGGTCGGCGTGCCGTTGGTGGGTCTGGTGATCGGCAAGATCCTCTCGAGCGCCGGCCTGGGCACCGGCCGACCGCCGCGCTACAGCGCCGAGGACGTCGCGCATGCGGGTGCCCGGAAGTCCCAGGAGGAAGGCGCCGAGACCTCCTGACGGCCACGCTCGCCGGTCAGAGTGCGACGGCGCGTCGTTCCTGCGACGAGCGCCCGATCGCCTCGATGAGGCGGTGGCGTCGAAGTGCCTGGGCGAAGTCAGGGTCGTAGGGTTCGCCGTCGCGTAACGCATGGGCGATGCGGTGGTAGGCCTGTGCCACGTTCCACGGGCTGCCCGCCGGAGTGTCGCCCGGGATCGGTGTGTAGCGCGCCGGCGGGGTGAGCTCGGTCATCGGGTCCGAGCCACGCGCGCCGACGAGCTGGTTGGGACCGATCTGGGCAGACGGGCCGGTGAGAACCAGACTTCCCTCGCTGCCGTGGATCTCGATCCGCGTGCCGGTCGGGTTCGTCGGCACGGTGGCGACCTGGACGGCGACCTCGGCGTCACCCACCAGGCGACCGGCCACGCTGATGCTGTCGGGAGCGGTGACGCGGACCTCTTCGCCGGTGTCGGTGTGCCGCCAGTGCCGTATCCGGGTCGCCACCCGCGCAGACACCTCCGCGAACTCGCCCAGCAGGAAGCACAGCGCGTCGATGGTGTGGCCACCGGGGATGGTGAGCGGGTTCGCCCCGTTCGCGAGGTCGGCCTGCCAGATACGTCCCGTGCCCCGCTCGGTGATCGCCTGGGGTTTGACCGTGACGTTCGCGACCAACACCTCACCGACGTAGCCGTCCGCGATGAGGTCGCGGGCATATCTGACGTGGGAGTCGCTGCGCGCCTGGAGCCCCACCATCGTGCGCAGTGACCGCTCACGGGCGGCGTCGGCCATCTCCTGGGCCTCGGTGAGATTGGCGCCAAGTGGCCACTCGCAGAAGACCGGCTTCCCGGCGCGCAGTCCGGCCATCACCAGGTCACGGTGCCAGGGCACACGGACCACGACAGCAACGAGGTCGACGTCCGGGTGGGCCACCATCTCGTCGATGTCGTGGAACGCCAACTCGGCGCCGAACGCCTGTGCAGATGCCCGGGCAGTGCCTTCGCGGGAGGTACAGACAGCCTTGAGTTCGAACTCGGGAAGGGCCTGCAGCGCGGGCACGTGCGCATTGGCTCCCCAGCCGCTGCCGCCGGTCGTGACGGTGGCACCCACGATCCCGACGCGGACTGGTGTGGTTGCCATGGCTCGTCAACCTCCTGGATGTGGGCTTCGACCATTCTCCCAAGACTGGTCCGAGGACTCGCACCAGGCGGCCAGCTGGTCGACGTCGACGTCGCCGCTTGTGTCGACCCTGCGGACGGGGCCGAGCGCCAGTGGTTGCCCGTGTTCCACCATCCGCGCCCACTCCTCGCTGTGGCTCATCAGGGCGCCGTGGATCGGGTGGGACGACTCCGCCCGCGCGACGTACCGCGACCAGGCAAGCTCGGGTGAGACGTCACACCACACCTCCACCGGGCAGCTGACGCCGGCGTGGGTGAGGCCCGCTTGCACGAGCGGGCGGACGTCCGCCCGCCAGGAGCTCTCCAGGACCGCTCCGGCCGATGCGTACGCCAGCAGGGACCACATGGTCTCGCTCGCGGCTCGTCCCAGGGCGGCGTTCCACTGCCGTTGTGTCCGGCCGTCCGGTGAGGCGACGCCGAGCACGTCGGCATGCGTCTCCTTGATGACATCCTTGCTCAACAGCGGGAGGCCGAGCGCCCGCGCGAGCTTCGGGGCGAGCGTCGACTTGCCCGCGGCGGGTAGGCCATTGACCAGGACGACGAGCCGGCGCGGAGACATGACCCGCAGACTAGGGGACACCCCTTGAGCGACCATGTGCGGCAGGTTCGGTTGCCACGGTCGACCGCGATCCGCGAAGGAGCGTGACCTGTGCGGCTTGACACCCTCGACGAACGGATCGTCTCGCTCCTCCTCGACGACGGTCGGGCGAGCTTCGCCGACATCGGCGCCAAGGTGGGCCTGTCGGCGCCCGCGGTGAAGCGCCGGGTCGACCGGCTGCGCCAGTCGGGCGCGATCACCGGTTTCACGGCGAAGGTCGAACCGGAGGCGCTGGGTTGGACGACCGAGGCCTACGTCGAGCTGTACTGCCAGGGCAAGACCTCGCCGACGACGATCCGCGACGGGGTCGCGAGGTTCCCGGAGGTGGTCTCGGCCTGCACGCTCACCGGGGAGGCAGACGCGCTCGTCCACGTGCTCGCGGCCGACATCCGCCACTTCGAGGAGGTGCTGGAACGGATGAACGCCGAACCTTATGTCGTACGCACGAAGAGTGCTCTGGTCCTGACCCGGCTGTTGGACCGGCCAGGTCTCACGCCGGCCGGCTGAGCATTCCCGTCGGACACAATGGACGCGAGCGCTCCCACGCAATGATTCGCTGTCTGTGCCCGAGATGACGCAACGATCCGCTACCTGGAAGGACGTGCCGCGCATTGGATCGCCCCTGGTCGGCGACCTACGCTCATGACGTACGTACGCGAAGGGGCGACGATACGTACGCATCGGGGCAAGGGGGGCGCGATGACCGAGCGTCGTGAGGTCATGCACAGGCAGAGCACGCGGCCGGCGACCCGGCGGCGGTATCTCATGTGCCGGCCGAGGTATTTCACCGTGGCGTACTCCATCAATCCGTGGATGCATCCCGACGACCCGGCCGCGCGCGTGGACGGCGAGCGCGCGCTGGCTCAGTGGGAGACGCTCCGGCAGACCTATGTCGACCTCGGCCACGAGGTGCACCTGATCGACCCGGTGCCCGGCCTTCCCGACATGGTCTTCGCCGCGAACGGCGCTGTCGTCGTCGACGGCCAGGCGTTCGGTTCACGGTTCCGTCACGTCCAACGGCTGCCCGAGGCGGTGCACTACCTCGCCTGGTTCAAGACCCACGGCACGACGGTGGGGGTGCGCGACACCTACGTGCCCCTGTCGGTCGCCGAAGGCGAGGGTGACTTCCTCACCATGCCCGACCTGATTCTCGCCGGTACCGGTTTCCGGACCGAGCCGGGTGCCCATCGCGAGCTGGCCGAGTTCACCGGTCGCCCGGTGGTGTCCCTCGACCTGGTCGACCCCCGGCTGTACCACCTCGACACGGCACTGGCAGTGCTGGACGAGGAGACGATCGCGTACTACCCACCGGCGTTCTCGCCGGAGAGCCAGGATCGGCTGCGGGAGATGTACCCGCACGCGATCCTCGCCGACGAGGCCGACGCCATGGTCCTCGGGCTGAACGCCGTGTCCGACGGGCGCCACGTCGTCCTCCCGGTCCAGGCGACCAGTCTCGCTCGTCAGGTCGCCGAGCGTGGCTTCGAACCGGTCACGGTCGACGTGTCGGAACTCCGCAAGTCCGGTGGCGGCCCGAAGTGCTGCACGCTCGAGATCCGGCCGGCACGGGAGCGCGAGGAGGAGCGGCGATGATCAGCGACGTGACCTCGCGGGCGGGCGAGGCCATCGGCCTCGCCGAGCGGTACGCCGCGCACAACTACCACCCACTTCCGGTCGTCGTGGCGGAGGCCGAGGGCGCCTGGGTGACCGACGTCGACGGTCGTCGCTACCTCGACTGCCTCGCCGGCTACTCGGCGCTGAACTTCGGTCACCGGCACCCGCTGCTCCTCGCCGCCGCGCGGGAACAGTTGGACCGGGTGACCCTGACCAGCCGGGCGTTCCACCACGACCAGTTCGGGCCGTTCTGCTCCGAGCTCGTCGCGCTCACCGCCACCGCGGGCCTGCCCGACGACGCGATGGTGCTCCCGATGAACACCGGAGCGGAGGCCGTCGAGACCGCGTTGAAACTGGCGCGCAAGTGGGGCTATGAGGTCAAGGGCGTGCCCGACGGAACGGCGAAGGTCATCGTCGCGAGCGGCAACTTCCACGGTCGCACCCTCAGCATCGTGAGCTTCTCCGACGACCCGGACGCACACGACCACTACGGTCCCTACACGCCGGGCTTCGTCACCGTGCCGTACGGAGACGCCGGCGCCCTCGCCGACGCGATCGACGACACGACGGTCGCGGTTCTTCTCGAACCGATTCAGGGTGAGGCCGGCGTCATCGTGCCGCCGGACGGCTACCTGGCCGCGGTACGCCGGGTGTGTACGCAACGCGGTGTGCTGCTTCTCGCCGACGAGATCCAGTCCGGCCTCGGGCGTACCGGCACGACACTCGCCTGCGAACTGGCCGGTGTGGTGCCCGATCTCGTGATTCTCGGCAAGGCATTGGGTGGTGGGATCGTCCCGGTGTCCGCGGTGGTCGGCTCGCGTGAGGTCGTCGGCGTCGTGCGGCCGGGCCAGCACGGGAGCACCTTCGGTGGCAACCCGTTGGCGTGCGCCGTCGGTCGCGCGGTGGTCGGCCTCCTGCGGGAGGGTACGTACCAGGCCCGCGCCCGCGAGCTGGGCGCGGTGATGCACGAGCGCCTGCAGGGCTTGGTGGGTTCCGGGCTCCACGCGGTGCGCGGCGTCGGCCTGTGGGCCGGCCTCGACGTCGACCCGGCCCTCGGCACCGGCCGGGACATCTGCGCGTCGCTCGCTGAGCGGCGTGTGCTCGCCAAGGACACGCACGGCTCCACCATCCGGCTCGCACCGCCCCTGACGGTCGAGCCCGCGGACCTCGACTGGGCACTGGACCAGCTGGCTGACGTCCTGCGTACCCGCTGAGCCCGACCCGTCGGATGGCCCGCCGCAACGCCCGGCGGCCTGCTGTGGCCAACGACCTTGTCGACCCCGCCACCGTCCTCCACAATCTCACTCGACCGGCGACGGGTCCCCGTCGCATCGGACGAACTTCCTTGCATTGTTGAGGATTCGCGCCTGCCCTCCTCAAGGGTCGGGCATGAGAGGTGTGGCATATGCGACCCGAGATCCAGGGCGCGGGGGACGACCGTTCCAGCATTCTTCCTACGCCGTCGCGCCGGTCCGTCCTCGGCGGCGTCGCGGTCGGCGTGCTGGCCTCGGCTGTCGGCACACAGACCGCGACCGCGGCCACTGGCGGCGGGATCAGTTGGCCGAAAGGCCAGGCCCTCCCGCGCTTCGCCGTGCCGACGCGGCTCGACGCCGCCGACATCACGACGCTCTCGGGCGACGAGAAGCTGTTGCTCGGCACGCTTCAGGGCATCGTCAACCGCACCTCGCCCAGGGTCTACCTCATCGGTGACGACGCGACGGGCGGCGAGGGTCGCACCACCTGGCTGGAAGCCGTGGGCGTTCCCTTCACCATCCACGACAACGCGTGGACGCTGGTGGACGAGTACCACACCACCGCACGCGGCATCATCGTCTACGACCCCGACGTCCCCGACTCGATCAACGTCGCCACCACCCTGGCCGGGCTGGAGAACGCGGTCGTGGCGAGCCCCGCACTGGCCGACCGGCTGACCGGCGTCTACGGCTTGCAGGTCCTCGAGGATCTGCGGGGGCGCTTCACCAGTCGGGTCGAGGCGTACACCTGGCAGTTCGACCACCTCTGGTCGCGTACCACGCACCGCATGCTGGTCGGACTTCCGCCACAGCGCGACGTCAACCTGCCGCCCGGTGTGCCGGACGGCTACACCACCTTGGCCAAGGTCGACGCACACGAGCACGACGCCGCCAACCGGCAGGTGTACGAGTTCGACCTGACCGACCACCTCGGGACCGAGGGTGTGTGGGTGCGCTTTGACGACGCGTTCACCGGTGACGGCTGGGGACCCGCCGTCACCGAGGTCGTCCTCACAGCGGACGGGGCCGAGGTCGCGCGGTTCACGCCCGGCACCGACGCCGAGGAGCCGTACCTCTTCGACGCCAACAACTCCCAGACCAGCCTCGGTCCACCGCTACACCGGTTCGCCGACGGCGACCGCTACTTCGTCTACCGGTTCGAGCCGCCGGCGGGTGCTCAGCAGCTCACGCTGTCGGTCGAGATGTGGAACGAGTTCACGCTGTCGGTGACGGGCGTCGAACCGCTGATCCCTGGCCAGGAAGGGTTCGCCTACCTGCGCGACTACGCGGTGGCGAACAAGGCGATGACGTTCTGGCTCGACCCGAACGTGCCGGAGGAGCGGGCCCTGTTCGAGCAGATCATGTCCGACGTCGCGCCGACGACGCCGTACCTCGGCTGGTTCGCGCAGGACATCGCGGGGGAGTTCGGCGGCACCGAGCTCTGCTCCACGCACGGTGTCTACGTGCTCGCGGCGGACTGGTTCGAGAACATGAGCGTCCACTCGGGTGCGAGGGCGCCGATCTCCGACGAGCAGAAGCCAGCGCCGAAGGTCCCGCTGGAGAACAAGATCTACGTCACGTTCACGATGTCCGAAGGTGACAACCTGCAGTACAACGAGCACCGGCTCCGCGTCCTGTGGGACAACCCCGCCCGCGGCGACGTGCCGATCAACTGGACCACCACACCGATTCTGAAGGACGCGGCTCGACACTTCCTCAGCTACTACCAACGCACGGCCACAGAGAACGACCTCCTCGTCGCCGGTCCGTCGGGCGCCGGCTACATCTACCCAAACCCTTGGCCGGACGAGACGTTCGCCACGTTCACCAAGCAGACCCGGCGCTACATGGCCGACACCGGCATGGACATCGTGTACGTCCTGAACCGGGTCGATCACGCCGACGTCGACCTCAGCGAGGCGAAGGCCCGTGCCTACGTCGAGGACGTCGGTCCCACCGGGATGCTGCTGAACTGGGGCGGGACGAGCGAGACCTCGTTGCTCCTCGGTCGTACTCCGCTGTCGACCATCCGCGGTGTGGGCGCCGTCGACGAGGCGCAGAACACCTTGGCAGCCGCCCTCGAAGGCTGGGACGGCACCTCGCCCGCGTTCGTCGCTCTCGGCGTCAACGCCTGGAGCGTCACCCCGGAGGACCTGGTGACGGTGACCGAGTCGCTGGGTCCGGAGTTCCGCGTGGTGCGAGGCGACCAGTACTTCGACCTGGTGGCGACGGCGCTCGACGCCTGAGCCGGTCAGCGCATCGCCTGGGCAGATCAGACGACGGCTGGTCGGTCAGGCGCCGAGGACGGTGAAGGGCTCCCAGGGCAGGTTGCGTACGACCATGAACACCACCGCAAGGCCGATCAGTGCGCCGGTCAACCGGTGTCGGCCCACAGGCGTGAGGCGGGGGCGCGGCAACCGCAACCGGCGGTTCCCGTGCCGCTCCAGCACCCAGCTCATCCAGACGTAGCCCGCCACCGTTGCCGCCACGAGAACCGGCGCGTTGAAGAGGAGCGCGCTCGTGAGGTCGCCGTGCAACAGTGCGGCGACCATGCGGGTCGTCCCGCAGAACGGGCAGGCCAGGCCAGTGGTGCTCCGCAGCAGGCAGGGGATGCCGAGGGTGCCGCCACTCCAGGAGTAGATGCCCGCGATACTCAATCCGCCGAGCGCGGCGACCGCCATTCCCGCCAGGACGCTGGCTGGCGGGGTGGCTGGTGGATGGGAGTCCGGCACACCTCAACGGTAGCCGTCGGCAGGCGCGCGGCGCGGGTCCGAGGCGTACGACCCAGGGTTGGTGTCGGCGCCTGGTAGCGCGTGGTCGCCATGGACGGCAGACTCTCTCCCTGGGACTCACCCGGGAGCTGTTCCCTGCGCGCCTGCGGGTCGCTAGCCTGCTCGGGTTCACTAGGACACTTTCGAATGGAGACGGTTGTGAGTACGCCGAACCCGCCTGCGGGCTCTGACCCCCACGAGCAGGGACAGTCGTCGGGCCGCGGCGGGCAGCAGCCCCACGGTCAGGGCGAGTACGGCCAGCCGGAATACGGCCAGCCGGAATACGGCCAGGGCGAGTACGGCCAGGCTGGGCAGTCGGGTCAGCAGTACGGCCAGGGCCAGTCCGGCCAACAGCAGTACGGCCAACAGCAGTACGGCCAGCAACCGTATGGCCAGCCCCAGTCGGGTCAGGGTCAGTACGGTCAGCAGCCGTATGGCCAGGGTCAGGGCCAGCCAGGTCAGGGCCAGTACGCCCAAGGCCAGGGCCAGTACGGCCAGCAACCGTATGGCCAGCCTCAGCCGGGTCAGGGCCAGCCGGGTCAGGGCCAGTCGGGTCAGGGTCAGTACGGTCAGCAGCCCTATGGGCAGCCTCAGCCGGGTCAGGGTCAGCCGGGTCAGGGGCAGTACGGCCAGCAACCGTATGGCCAGCCTCAGCCGGGTCAGGGTCAGCCGGGTCAGGGTCAGCCGGGTCAGGGCCAGCCGGGTCAGGGCCAGCCGGGTCAGGGTCAGTACGGCCAGCAGCCGTATGCCGGTCAGCCCTACGGTCAGCAGGCCTATGGCCAGGGGCAGTACGGCCAACCGGACCCCTACGGCCAGTACGCGCAGCAGTACGCCCAGATGGTGGGACAGCCCGGTCCGGACCAGCTCGGCACCTGGTTGCAGCGCGTCGGCGCCACTCTCCTTGACGGACTGGTCACCGGCATCCCCCTTGCCGTGAGCTATGCGCTCTACATCCCGTCGCTCGCGCAGGGCACTCCGCCGGACGGCGTGACCGGCATCATCGCCGGCCTGCTCGGGCTTGTCAGCCTCGGGTTGGGGATCTGGAACGTCGTCATCCGGCAGGGGAGTACCGGTCAGACCGTCGGCAAGCAGGTCCTTGGCCTGAAGTTGCTCCGTGAGTCCGACGGTCAGCCGGTTGGTGCCGGGGTGGCGTTCGTGCGTGCCCTCGCCCACGTTCTCGACGGCATGGCCTGTTACATCGGCTATCTGTGGCCCTTGTGGGACCAGAAGCGCCAGACGTTCGCCGACAAGATCATGTCCACCCTCGTCGTCAAGGTGTGACTCCTCTCCGTACGACGATTCCTCAGGGCCCCGCGCTGTGTGCGGGGCCCTCGCTTGTGTCCCGGCTCGGGTCGGCTCGAGGCGGGCTTGGGGCAGGCTCGGGGTGGGCTTGGAGCACGCTCAGGGGAGCCATCCGGTGTCGGCCCGGCGACAGGGCGTCGTTAGTCTGAACCTCGTCCTCAGGGAGTGCACGGGCCGCGGGGAATCGGGTCCGTTCGAGCCCTGGTAGCCGCGCAGGAAGGACCTGACCGCGTGAGCGTCCTCGACGACATCCTCGACGGCGTGCGTGCCGATCTAGCCGAGCGCCAGGCGAGAGTCTCGATCGAGGATCTCAAGGCTCGGACCGCGCACCTGCCGTATGCGATCGACCCGATGCCGGTGTTGCGCGGCGACCGAGTGGCGATCATCGCCGAGGTCAAGCGCTCGAGCCCGAGCAAGGGTGCGCTGGCCGCGATCGCCGATCCGGCCGCATTGGCGGTGGACTACCAGGCCGGCGGCGCGGCGGCGATCAGCGTGCTCACCGAGAACCGCAGGTTCGGCGGCACGATCGATGACCTGCGGGCGGTCCGGTCCGCTGTCGAGGTCCCCCTGTTGCGCAAGGATTTCGTTCTCACCAGTTATCAGTTGTGGGAGGCCAGGGCCTACGGTGCCGACCTGGTGCTGCTGATCGTCGCGGCACTGGGCCAGAACGCACTGGTCTCGCTCATCGAACGTGCCGAGTCGATCGGCCTCACTCCGTTCGTCGAGTGTCACACCGAGGAGGAGGTCGTCCGCGCGGCCGACGCGGGAGCGAAGGTCATCGGTGTCAACGCCCGTGACCTGAAGACGCTCGAGGTCGACCGGACCGCGTTCGCCCGGCTCTCGCCCAAGATCCCCGACAACATCGTCAAGATCGCCGAGTCGGGCGTTCGTGGACCCCATGACGTGATCGAGTACGCACGAGCCGGCGCCCACGCGGTGCTGGTCGGCGAGAGCCTCGTCACCGGCAAGGACCCGCGCTCGGCGGTCGCGGATCTCGTCGCGGCCGGTGCGCATCCTGCCCTTCACCACGACTGAGTCGTGCCCATGACCGATCTTGTGACGAGCTTCCCCGCCGGAACACCGGCCGGACCCGACGCGACCGGGCACTGGGGCCGCTTCGGCGGCCGGTTCGTTCCTGAAGCCTTGATCGCGGCCCTGAACGAACTGGACGCGGCACGGGCAGAGGCGCTCGCGGACCCGGAGTTCACCGGAGAGCTCAACCGGATGCTTCGTGAGTACGCCGGCGTGCCAAGCCTGCTCTATGACGCGACCCGCCTTTCCGAGGTCGCCGGTGCCCGGATCCTGCTCAAGCGGGAGGACCTCAACCACACCGGCGCCCACAAGATCCGCAACGTGCTCGGGCAGGCCCTGCTCACCAAGCGGATGGGCAAGCGACGCGTCATCGCCGAGACAGGCGCGGGCCAGCACGGCGTCGCCGCCGCGACCGCCGCCGCCTACCTCGACCTGGAGTGCCTGGTCTACATGGGCGAGGAGGACACCCGTCGGCAGGCGCTCAACGTCGCCCGGATGCGGATGCTCGGCGCCGAGGTGGTTCCCGTCCGTTCCGGCAGCCGCACCCTCAAGGACGCGATGAACGAAGCGCTCCGCGACTGGGTGGCGACCGTCGACCACACGCACTACCTGATCGGCTCGGTGGCCGGGCCGCACCCGTTCCCGGCGATGGTGCGTGACTTCTGCCGCGGGATCGGCGACGAGGCGCGCGCCCAGTCGCTCGAGCTTCTCGGCCGGCTGCCGGACGCGGCCTGTGCCTGCGTCGGTGGTGGCTCCAACGCGATGGGGTTGTTCGCGGCGTTCGTTCCCGACGAGGACGTCCGGCTGTACGGCTTCGAGGCCGGTGGCGATGCCAGCGAAGCAGCAATCCGACATGGCGAGACGGGGCGGCACGCGGCGTCGATCAGCGGTGGGCGGATCGGCGTCCTCCACGGGTCCCGGTCCTACGTCCTGCAGGATGACGACGGCCAGACGATCGAGAGTCACTCCATCTCGGCCGGGCTCGACTACCCCGGTGTCGGCCCCGAGCACAGCTGGCTGCATGACACCGGTCGCGCGACCTACGCGCCGGTGTCCGACGCGGAGGCGATGGAGGCGTTCCGGCTGCTCACCCGGACCGAGGGGATCATCCCGGCGATCGAGTCGGCGCATGCCGTGGCCGGGGCGCTCAGGGTCGCGAAGGAACTCGGACCCGACGCGGTCCTCCTCGTCGGACTGTCCGGGCGCGGCGACAAGGACATGGACACCGCCGCGCGGTGGTTCGGGTTGCTCGACGAGAAGCCCGGCTCGGACGCGCAGGAAGAGGAATAGGACATGAGCGTCACGCCCCTCTTCGACAAGGCGCGGGGGGAGAACCGCGGCGTACTCGTCGGCTGCCTCCCAGCCGGCTTCCCGACCTACGACGACGCGATCGCGGTCATGAAGGCTATGGTCGACGGCGGGGTCGACGTGATCGAGGTCGAGTTGCCCTACTCCGACCCGACGATGGACGGACCGGTGATCCAGGCGGCGTCGGAGCAGGCGCTGCGTGGCGGGATTCGTACGACCGATGTGTTGCGGACCATCGAGGCGGTCGCCGGAACCGGTGTCTGCGTCATCCTCATGACCTACTGGAACCCGATCGAGCAGTACGGCCTCGACCGGTTCGCCCGCGACTTCTCCGCGGCGGGCGGGTCGGCCCTGGTCACACCGGACCTGATCCCGGAGGAGGCCGGCGAGTGGATCGCGGCGTCCGACGCGACCGGCCTCGACCGGGTGTTCCTCGTCGCGCCGTCCTCGACCGACGAGCGGCTCCGGATCACGGCCGACGCCTGCCGCGGCTTCGTCTACGCGACGTCGGTGATGGGGGTCACCGGAGCCCGGGCGCAGACCTCGCGGATCGCGCCGGACCTCGTGACCCGTACCCGCGCGGTGACCGCGCTGCCGGTCGGCGTCGGGCTCGGCGTCTCCAACGGTGACCAGGCCGCCGAGGTCGCGTCGTACGCCGACGCGGTGATCGTCGGTTCGGCGTTCGTCCGCCGGGTCCTCACCGCCTCGGATGGGCACGCCGGCCGGACGGGGGTCGAGGAGCTCGCCCGGGACCTGGCCGCTGGAGTCCGGCGTCGTGGGCACTGACACGGCCGACCCCACCGCCGCCATATCAGCTCCCGGAAGGCACCGCTGGCGCGCCAGCGCGCCCTGGGTCTCGTTGGCTGCGCGGCTGGTCCTTGGCGGTGTTCTGCTCGTCGCCGGAATCCTCAAACTCGGCGTCGCCCCCACCGAACAGGTCCGGGCCGTGCGGGCGTACCAACTTCTGCCGTACGGCGTCGACGCGGCCGTCGGCTACACCCTGCCGTTCGTGGAGATCGTTCTCGCGGTGGCGCTCATCCTGGGTATGGGGACCCGGGTGGCGGCCGTCTTCTCCGGGGTACTCATGCTGGTGTTCGTGGCCGGTATCGCCTCGGTCTGGGCGCGTGGGCTGTCGATCGACTGTGGCTGCTTCGGCGACGGCGGACTGGTGGACCCCGCCCAGACGAAGTACCTCGAGGAGATCCTGCGAGATCTCGGACTCACCCTCTGCGCGGCGTGGCTGGCGGTCTTCGGCGCCGGTCGGTTCGCGCTCGACACCAGACGGACGCTCGACACCAGTCAGACGCTCGACACCAGTCAGACGCTCGACACCAGTCAGACGGGGGAACCGACATGACCAAGAAGTCGGCCCGCGACGCGCTCAAGGCCGAGCGAGAACGGCAGGCGGCGCAGGAGCGGCGGCGCGAGAACTTCGCCCGGGTCGGCATCGCCGTCGTGGTCGTGCTCGCCATCGTCGCCGTCGCGGGCGTCGTCCAGTGGCAGCGATCGCGGATCGACGCCGACGCGGCCGCCCCGGCCGGCGTCGTCGAGGGCTATTCCAAGTCGAGCGGAGCGGGCACCGGAGCCGCCGGCCTGGGCAACGGCGTGGGCCTGGGTGAGGCCGATGCGCCGGTCGTCGTCGAGGTGTTCGAGGACTTCTCCTGTCCGCACTGCCAGGAGTTCGAGACCGGCGCCGAGAAGATGATCGGCCAGCAGGTCGAGAGCGACAAGGTCCGGGTCGTCTACTACCCCGTGACGCTCGACAACTTCGGTCGCCCGACGGAGCTGTCGGCAAACGCCTTCGCCTGTGCCGCCGACGAGGGCAGGGCGAAGGAGATGCACAACGCGCTGTACAGCAACTTCCGGCAGGACTGGACGACCGACCAGCTGGTAGCCCTGGGCCGGTCCGTGGGACTTGACTCCGGGTCCTTCCGCTCATGCGTACGCGAGGAGAAGTTCGCCGAGTGGGTCCAGTCGATCGACCAGACGGCGACAGACCGGGGCGTTTCCGGAACCCCCACCGTCTTCGTCGACGGCAAGCCGCTCGATCCCGAGGACACGAGCCCGACCGCGCTGAGACTCGCCATCACCGATGCGCTCGCGGGCAAGCGGTGACCGGGTAGTGTCCGTCCGGTAAGCGCGGCCCCACCGGCGCGAGGCCGCCCGCAGGGCCGCGCATCCCGAGGAGCACAGGAGTACACCCGCCCATGCTGATCCAGGCCTTGATTCCCAGCCCGTCCCAGGGAGTCTGGCACCTTGGTCCGGTGCCGATCCGGGCGTACGCCCTGTGCATCATCGCCGGCGTCATCGTCGCCGTCTGGCTGGGCAACCGGCGGTGGGTCGCTCGCGGCGGCCGCCCCGGTACGGTCGCCGACATCGCCGTCTGGGCGGTGCCGTTCGGCCTGGTGGGTGCACGGATCTACCACGTCGCCACCGACTACCAGCTCTACTTCGGAGCTGGGCGTGATCCGCTCCGTGCGTTCGCCGTCTGGGAGGGCGGCCTCGGCATCTGGGGTGGCATCGCGTTCGGTGCCCTCGGCGCCTGGATCGGCTGTCGGCGGCGGGGGATCCCGCTTCCGGCCATGGCCGACGCTCTGGCGCCGGGGATCATCCTCGCCCAGGCGATCGGCCGATGGGGCAACTGGTTCAACCAGGAGCTCTTCGGCGCTCCGACGTCGATGCCGTGGGGCCTTCAGATCGACCCGGCGCACCGCCCGCCTGGCTACGAGCAGTACGAATCTTTCCAACCCACCTTCCTGTACGAAAGTGTCTGGAATGTCGGGGTCGCCGGCCTGGTGATCTGGGCAGACCGTCGGTTCAAGCTGGGCCACGGCCGGGCGTTCGCGCTCTATGTGGCGGGCTACACGCTGGGACGGGGCTGGATCGAGTACCTCCGGATCGACCCCGTCAACCAGGTCGCCGGCCTGCGGCTCAACGTGTGGACGTCGGTGGCGGTGTTCCTGGCGGCGGTGCTCTACATCGCCATCTCCGCCCGACTCCGGCCGGGCCGCGAGACGGTCACCGAGCTGGGTGACGACAGAGCCGCGGTGGCTACGGACGGTAGCGCCCACACCGACCCGCGGGTCGGCGCGCCCGGCAGTGACGCCCACGGGGACGGCGACGAGGCTGAGCAGCACGAGCTCGGCGACCAGCGGGGCGTTCCGGTCGAACTCGGTTTCGAGGTCCGCGGCCCGGAGTCGGCGGGACGAACGTCACAGGGCGGGTCCCGGCCCAAGGATGCACAATGATGTTCGGGACGATGCACAATGTCAGGTAGGTAGCTCGACGCCGAGCCGCTTCGACCCGTTTCCGCTCATTCGGACCGGGTCAGTCGTCCCTGGGCCACTTCGGGCCGCATGGCCATCAGGAGAGGGATGATGGCCGGCGCCCGGATCGCTCCGCTACCCTGCATGCAATCTCCAGGGCCAACGTCGTCCCTCGAGCACGTTCGGGGGTCCGGGGGTCGTCCCCCGGGCTAGTACCTTCAAACGCGAGTTCGACGACGGGAGTATCCACATGCTCGGAACGCCCCCGCCGCCGCACGGCCTTTACGACCCGCGGTTCGAGCACGACGCCTGCGGCGTCGCCTTCGTCGCGACGTTGAGCGGTGAGCCCAGTCGGCAGATCGTCGACCAGGCGTTCACGGCGTTGCGCAATCTCGACCACCGCGGTGCCTCCGGGAGTGAGCCCGACTCCGGTGACGGAGCCGGGATGCTGATCCAGATTCCCGATGCGTTCTTCCGTGCGGTTTGTGACTTCCCACTGCCGCCTGCGGGGGAGTACGCGGTCGGGACCGCGTTCGTGCCCGATGACGACGATGCCGATGCCGCCGTCGTACGCCGGGTGGGGGAGGTCGCGGCCGAGGAGGGTCTGGTCGTCGTCGGCTGGCGTGACGTCCCGGTTGCGCCTGAGCTGCTCGGCAAGACGTCCCGTGCGGTGATGCCGCGGTTCCGCCAGCTCTTCGTGGCGAGTGTCGAGGGCGGGGCGCTTCCCGGTCTGGCACTGGAGCGACGGGCGTTCGCGCTGCGCAAGCGCGTCGAGAACGACACGGACGTGTACTTCCCCTCGCTGTCGTCGCGCACCCTTGTCTACAAGGGAATGCTGACGACCGAGCAGTTGGAGCCGTTCTTTCCCGATCTGTCCGACCGGCGGGTCGAGAGTGCGATCGCGCTGGTGCACTCCCGTTTCTCCACCAACACGTTCCCGTCCTGGCCACTCGCCCATCCGTACCGCTATCTCGCCCACAACGGCGAGATCAACACGGTCATGGGCAACCGGAACTGGATGCGCGCCCGCGAGGCCCTGCTCGCCTCCGACCTGCTGGCGAAGCCCGGGTCGGACGACCAGCATGGTGCTGGCGACCTGCAGCGGCTCTACCCGATCTGCACGCCAGAAGCGAGCGACTCCGCCACCTTCGACGAGGCGCTCGAGCTGCTCGAGATGGGCGGACGTTCGCTCCCGCACGCCGTGCTGATGATGATTCCCGAGGCGTGGGAGAACCACACCGAGATGGACGCCAAGCGGCGGGCGTTCTACGAGTTCCACTCCTGCCTGATGGAGCCGTGGGACGGTCCGGCGTGCGTGGCCTTCACCGACGGTACGCAGGTGGGGGCGGTCCTCGACCGCAACGGCCTGCGTCCGAGCCGGTACTGGGTCACCGACGACGGCCTCGTCGTCCTGGCGTCCGAGGTCGGCGTGCTCGACCTCGACCCCAAGTCGATCGTCCGCAAGGGCCGGCTGGAGCCGGGTCGGATGTTCCTCGTGGACACCGCCGAGCACCGGATCATCGAGGACGAGGAGATCAAGGGCCAGCTCGCGGCCGAGCACCCCTACGACGAATGGCTCCACGCCGGCCTGATCCGGCTGGAGAACCTCCCGCCCCGTGAGCACGTCGTCCACACGCACGCGTCGGTCACCCGTCGGCAGCAGACGTTCGGCTACACCGAGGAGGAGTTGCGGGTCATCGTCGCCCCGATGGCCCGGGTGGGTGCGGAACCCATCGGGTCGATGGGTAGTGACACCCCGGTCGCGGTGCTGTCCGGGCGGTCGCGGCTACTCTTCGACTACTTCACGCAGCTGTTCGCCCAGGTCACCAACCCGCCGCTGGACGCGATCCGCGAGGAGCTGGTCACCTCACTCGCCGGGACGATCGGCCCGGAGCGCAACCTCCTCGAGGCAGGGCCCGCGTCGTGCCGGCAGATCGTGCTGCCGTTCCCGGTGATCGACAACGACGAGCTGGCCAAGATCGTCCACGTCAACCGCGACGGTGACTTCCCCGGCTACGCCGCGCACGTCGTCAAGGGCCTTTACCGCGTCGAGGGTGGCGGAGCGGAGTTGGCTCGCCGGCTCGAGGAGATCTGCACGGAGGTGTCGGCGGCGATCGCCGACGGCGCGCGGGTGATCGTGCTGTCGGACCGGCACTCCAACGCCGACCTGGCGCCGATTCCGTCGCTGCTCCTCACCGGAGCGGTGCACCACCACCTGATCCGGGAGAAGGCCCGTTCCAGGGTCGGTCTGGTCGTCGAGGCCGGCGACGTCCGCGAGGTGCACCATGTGGCCCTGCTGATCGGCTACGGCGCGGCGGCGGTCAACCCCTACCTCGCCATGGAAAGCGTCGAGGACCTCGTGCGGGAAGGGGACTTCCTCACCGGGATCGAGACCGAACAGGCCGTCCGCAATCTCGTCAAGGCGCTCGGCAAGGGCGTGCTCAAGGTCATGAGCAAGATGGGCGTGTCGACGGTCGCGTCCTACACGGGTGCACAGATCTTCGAGGCGATCGGCCTGGGGCAGGACGTCATCGACAGGTACTTCACCGGCACCACGTCACGCCTCGGCGGGGTGGGGCTCGACGCGATCGCCGAGGAGGTACGCCGCCGGCACGTGCAGGCGTATCCCCGGGACGGGGTCGCGCAGCCGCACCGGCGCCTGGCGATCGGGGGCGAGTACCAGTGGCGGCGTGAGGGGGAGCCGCACCTGTTCGACCCGGAGACGGTGTTCCGGTTGCAGCACTCGACCCGCAGCCAGCGGTACGACATCTTCAAGCAGTACACGAGCCGCGTCGACGAGCAGGCGCAGCGACTGATGACGTTGCGTGGGCTGTTCTCGCTGCGTAGCGGGGTCCGCCCACCCGTGCCGATCGAGGAGGTCGAGTCGGTCGAGAGCATCGTCAGGCGCTTCTCGACCGGTGCCATGTCGTACGGCTCGATCTCGATGGAGGCGCACTCGACGCTCGCCATTGCGATGAACCGGATCGGCGCCCGGTCCAACACCGGCGAGGGCGGCGAGGACGCGGAGCGGCTCTACGACCCCGAACGCCGCAGTGCGATCAAGCAGGTCGCGAGCGGACGGTTCGGCGTGACGTCGGAGTACCTCACCCACTCCAGTGACCTGCAGATCAAGATGGCGCAGGGCGCGAAGCCCGGCGAGGGCGGCCAGCTGCCGGGCGGCAAGATCTACCCGTGGATCGCCAAGACCCGGCACTCGACGCCGGGTGTGGGGCTGATCTCGCCGCCGCCGCACCACGACATCTACTCGATCGAGGACCTCGCGCAGCTGATCCACGACCTGAAGAACTCCAACCCGTCGGCGCGGGTGCACGTGAAGCTGGTCGCCGAGGTCGGGGTCGGTACGGTCGCGGCCGGGGTGTCCAAGGCGCATGCCGACGTGGTGCTGATCTCCGGCCATGACGGCGGCACCGGCGCGGCGCCGCTCACCTCGCTCAAGCACGCGGGTGCGCCCTGGGAGCTGGGCCTCGCCGAGACCCAGCAGACGCTGCTGCTCAACGGGCTGCGGGACCGGATCGTCGTCCAGACCGACGGGCAGCTCAAGACCGGCCGCGATGTCGTGATCGCCGCACTGCTCGGCGCGGAGGAGTACGGCTTCGCGACCGCGCCGCTCGTCGTGTCCGGCTGCATCATGATGCGGGTCTGCCACCTCGACACGTGTCCGGTCGGCGTCGCGACCCAGAACCCCGAGCTGCGCAAGCGCTTCAACGGCAAGCCGGAGTTCGTGGTCACCTTCTTCGAATACATCGCGCAGGAGGTCCGCGAATACCTTGCGGAGTTGGGGTTCCGCAGTCTCGACGAGGCGATCGGCCACGCCGAGATGCTCGACGTCGGACAGGCGGTCGAGCACTGGAAGGCCTCGGGGCTCGACCTCAGCCCGATCCTCGCCGTGCCCGACCTGCCAGGTGGCGCCGCACGCCGGTGTGTGACCAGCCAGGACCACGGCCTGGAGAAGGCGCTCGACAACCATCTCATCGAGCTCGCCCGCGACGCCCTCGACAAGGGCGAGCCGGTCCGTGCGCAGGTACCGATCCGCAACGTCAACCGCACCGTGGGCACGATGCTCGGTCACGAGCTGACGAAGATCTACGGCGGCAGGGGACTTCCCGACGACACGATCGACCTCACCTTCATCGGGTCGGCCGGCCAGTCGTTCGGTGCGTTCGTTCCGCCTGGGATCACGCTGCGGTTGGAAGGCGATGCCAACGACTACCTTGCCAAGGGGCTGTCCGGTGGGCGGATCGTCGTACGCCCGGACCGAACGGCCACGCTGGTGGCGGAGGACAACATCATCGCCGGCAACGTGATCGCCTACGGCGCCACCGGTGGCGAGCTCTTCATCCGCGGCAAGGTGGGCGAACGGTTCTGCGTCCGCAACTCCGGGGTGACGGCGGTCGTGGAGGGCGTGGGTGACCATGGTTGCGAGTACATGACCGGCGGCACCGTCGTCGTCCTCGGCGCGACCGGACGCAACTTCGCGGCCGGCATGTCCGGTGGCGTGGCGTACGTCCTGGATCTTCGAGCAGGGCGGATCAACCAGGAGATGGTCGATCTGGAGCCGCTCACCGACGATGACAAGGAGTTGTTGACAGCCTTGGTGAAGGCGCACGGCCAGGCAACCGAATCCGCGGTGGCGGAGAGGCTCCTTGCGGACTGGCCGGCGACACTCGCCCGGTTCACGAAGATCATGCCGCAGGACTACAAACGGGTGCTGCAGGCGCGCGCCCGCGCAGAGGCCGAAGGACGCGACGTCGACCAGGCGATCATGGAGGCTGCACATGGCTGACCCCAAGGGCTTCCTGACCACTCCGCGCGAGGTTGCGCACCGTCGTCCCGTAGGCGAACGCCTGCGGGACTGGAACGAGGTCTATCCCGGCAAGGGCATCGGCCACGCCCTGCTGCCGATCATCTCCGCCCAGGCCGGGCGCTGCATGGACTGCGGTATCCCGTTCTGCCACCAGGGTTGCCCGCTCGGCAACCTCATCCCCGAGTGGAACGACCTGGTCTGGCGTGACGACTGGCAGGCCGCGATCGAACGCCTGCACGCGACCAACAACTTCCCGGAGTTCACCGGCCGGCTGTGTCCCGCACCCTGCGAGACGGCCTGTGTCCTGGCCATCGACGAGGCGACGTCCGGTGGAGCCGTGACGATCAAGAACGTCGAGGTCGCGATCATCGACCGGGCGTTCGAGGAAGGGTGGGTGACCCCGCAGCCGCCGGAGTGGTTGACCGGACGCACGATCGCCGTCGTCGGCTCGGGCCCGTCCGGGCTCGCCGCCGCCCAGCAGCTCACCCGGTCCGGTCACACGGTCGCGGTGTACGAACGCGCCGACAAGATCGGTGGCCTGCTGCGCTACGGCATCCCCGAGTTCAAGATGGAAAAGCGGGTCCTCGACCGCCGGATCGACCAGATGGCCCGCGAGGGCACGATCTTCCGCGCCGGTGTCAACGTCGGCGTGGACGTGACGGGCCAGGACCTGCGTACCCGCTATGACGCGGTCGTCCTGGCGATGGGCTCGACGATCCCGCGTGACCTGCCGATGCCCGGACGCGACCTGGCCGGGATCCACCAGGCGATGGAGTACCTTCCGCAGGCCAACCGGGCCGCGCACGGTGAGGAGGTCCCCGACCAGATCACCGCCGCGGGCAAGAACGTCGTCATCATCGGCGGCGGGGACACCGGCGCCGACTGCCTCGGCACCGCTCATCGCCAGGGCGCGAAGAGCGTTGTCCAGCTGGAGATCATGCCGCGCCCGAGCGACGAGCGGCCTGTCGCCCACCCTTGGCCGACGTACCCGATGATCTTCCGCGTGTCGAGCGCACACGAGGAGGGCGGGGACCGGAAGTACGCCGTGTCGACGCAGGAGTTCGTCGGCGACGACGAGGGGCGGCTCCGGGCGTTGCGGTTGGTGCAGGTGAAGTTCGAGAACGGCCGGTTCGAACCTGTGCCCGGCACCGAGGAGGAGATCCCCGCCGAGCTCGTCCTGCTGGCGATGGGCTTCGTCGGACCGGAACGTGGCGGCTTGCTCGAACAGCTGGAGGTCGAGCTCGACGAGCGCGGCAACATCAAGCGGGACGCGTCCTACGCGAGCAGCGTCGACGGGGTATTCGTCGCCGGTGACGCCGGCCGCGGACAGTCGCTGATCGTGTGGGCGATCGCCGAGGGTCGTGCCTGCGCGGCGGGACTGGACGCCTGGTTGCGCGGAGGCGAAACCGCGTTGCCGGCCCCCATCCCGCCCACAGCCCGCCCGCTCATGGCCTGACGCCGTTCGCTCCCGTCTCCGTTGACCTGTCGGAGGTTTCTCGTCGTAGAAGACGAGAAACCTCTGACACGTCACAGGACTACCTCTAGTTGACCCTCATTCGCTCAGGCCATCTCCTGCGGCGCAGGCGTACGCCGGTTGGGGTCTTGATGGCGGTCCGGGGCAGGCCGATGATCCGCATGGGTCAGCGTAGGGGAAGAAGTGGCCACGGGGGAGGACCTCTCGATCGGGCCGGAACGGCCCCAGGGCACGGAAGCTGAGCCCTCAGAGGGAGTAGAGGCGGCGGGCGTTGTCGGCGCCCACCATCGCGCCGATCCGATCTGCGTCGGCGAGGGTGAGGGCGCCCTGCCTCCGCCAGCTGTCGAGGAGCCTCCCGAACGCCTCCCGGAACTGCGCGGCGCCCACGAGATAGAGCTCCGGCAGTCCGTACGCGTCGCTCGAGTACAGCAGCTTCCCGAACGGTGCCAGTTCGCAGAACTCACCAAGGATCGCTTCGGCACGGATCCCGGCATGGGCCACGGTGAGCCCGACATCGACGTACACGTAGGGATGTACGGCGGCCAGCCAGCCGGCCTCACGGTGGTACGGATAGCAGTGCAACAGGACGATCGGTGTCCCCGTCGGCTCCGCGGCTTCGAAAAGGCCCTGCAGCAAGGCGGGGTTCACGCTGGTGAGCCGCAGGTCCCGGTCCCCGAAGCCGGTGTGCAGCTGGACCGGCAGGCCGCGATCAAGACCGCACCAGAGAACGAACCGCAGAAGGACCGGATCGTCAAGGCGCCATTGGCGGATCGCCTCGGCCGCTCTGTGCCTTCCGTTGTTGGCGAGCCATCCACGGGCGGCATCCCGAACCTCGGCCATGCCCGGACGGGTCGCGGGAACCGCGAATCCGTGGCGGTAGGCCAGGATCGACTTCACGGCGACCGCGTCTCGCGTGGCGTCGACAAGCGTGGCGGCGTAGGCGTCGGCGAAGTCCTCAGCTGACACTCCTGACGACGCCAGGTCCTCAGCGACCCGTTCGAGGCGTACGACTGGACGAACCTCCGCACGTGCGGCAGATGCCAACTGTGGCAGGGAAACGGAGCCCGTGGCTCCTAGCCCGGTGTCGACCAGCAGGTGTGAGAGTCCGGCCGCTTCGAGTAGCCGGCGCCGCACCTCGGCCGCCGGCAGTTCGGTTCGCCGCAGGAGGTACTCCTCGAGCGGCGCGCCGGGCGGCAGGCCCAGTGGTGGGGCGCACCATCGGCGGAGCGCGAGACCCAACTGCGAGTCGGCGTACGAGACGCCCGTGGGGGCGGGCTGCGTGGCCTCGGTGAGGAAGAGTTCGAACGCCTGCCGATCCGGTTGCCTGTCGACCACGACATGGCAGTGCCCGTCGACGAGTGGCTGGTCGAGCCCGGTCACGGGACCTCCTTCGTCGGCACCAGGACCAAGGTGCTGTGCTGATGCGCCACCTCACTTCGTTGGGTCACGCATCTCGTCCCTTCGCGCCCACTCCCACGGTCTGGGCTCAGTACGCCCATCGGGTCGCGGCGACGATCTCGGCCGGTGTCGCGTCGGCGAAGAGCTCCATCTCGGCCCGGTGGACGGCGAGGAACGCATGCAGCAACGGCTCACCCAGCGCGGTGGCCAGGATCTCGTCGGCTTCCAGATGGGACATGGCTTCCAGCGCCGACTGGGGGAGCCGGGGCGGACGGTCGGCGGGAGGCACGGTGGCGGGGTCGACCCGCATCTCGGATGGCAGCCGGCGTCCGCGGTCGATCCCGGCGAGTGCCACGGCGAGGACCGTGCCGACGACGAGATATGGGTTGGCACTGCCGTCGATGCACTTGAGCTCGACGTTGGCGGCGGTGTGCTCGGAGCCGGTGGTGCCGGTGATCAGGCGGATCCCCGCCTCGCGGTTCTCCCGTCCCCAGCACTGGTAGGGCCCGGCCCAGTGTTGCGGGACCAGGCGAAGGTAGCTGGCAGCGCTGGGAGCGCCGATGGCGCACAGAGCCGGCAGCCGGTCGAGCAGCTCCGCCACCAGCGACTCTGCGCGTCCGGTCAGCCCATAGGGTCCCGAGCCGCCTGCGAACAGGTTCGCGCCGTCAGCCCAAGCCGACAGGTGCAGGTGCGACCCGTTCCCCACGCCCGCCGCCTCGACGACCGGCGCGAACGACGCGCGCCAGCCGTAGGTCTGGGAGACCGCATGGATGGTCTGCCGGACGAGCACGAGGCGGTCGGCCGCGGTGACCGGATCCGCTGCGGAGACCGACAGTTCCAGTTGACCTGGTGCGTACTCCGGGTGGAACTGTTCGACGGGCACGTCCTCGGCGGCGAGCGCGTCGAGCAGGTCGTGCGCATAGTTCGACAGCTCGATCACCCGGGTCATGCCATAAGCCGGGCCCTTGCACGCCGGCTCCACGGCACGGTCGCGTTCGTCGCCGCCATCCTCGGCGTCCCGGCCGACGAACCACTCGACCTCGAAGGCCATGCGGACGTCCAAGCCACGGCCGGCGGCCTCGCCGACCATCCGGCGGGCGAAGGAACGCTGGCAGGCGGGGTAGGTCTCACCTTCCTGCGTCCTGCGATCGACCGGAGCCCATGCCCAGCCGGGCTGAGCCGCCAGAACGGTGACCTGGTCGAGGTCCGGAAAGAGGCGAAGGTCGCCGACGGGTCCGCCGATGTGCGTACTGGTCGTGATGGAGTCCCCGACCGTGAAGACGTCGAACACCGGGGACATGCCGACGCCCCACGCGACGGCGTCGGTGAGTCTCCTGGTGGGTACGGCCTTGACGCGCGTGATGCCGGCGTTGTCGACCCAGGTCAGTGCGATCGCCGCGACGTGTCGCAGTGCGAGTTGCGAGCCGAGCTCCTTGGCGCGTGCGTCGCGGCGCCGGCGCGGGTCGCGGTCGAAGACCTGAGGCATGGTCTGATCCTTCCCACCGGAAGCCCTGGTAGAAAGATTCCCGTGCGGCTTGTCGATGTCCACGCGCGGTACGCCCGGCGTACGCCATGGGTACTCCGCGGTGTCGACGTCGAGCTCGGCCCTGGTGAGACGGTTGTCATCGAGGGACGCAACGGCTCCGGCAAGTCGACGCTGCTGCGGGTCATCGCGGGGTTGCTGCCCGTGGGTCGCGGCGAGCTGTCCGGCCGTCCCGCTGTGGTCGGATGGCTGCCGGAGCGCCTTCCGCTCGGGCGACCTTTCACCGTACGGCGCTATCTCCAGGCCATGGCGAGGGTCCAGGGCCTCACCACCGACGAGGCACGCGCACGGATCGACGAGTTGGCCGGAAGGCTGCGTCTCACCGAGTTCCTCGACACGTCGTTCGCCTCGGTGTCGCAGGGCACCCGGCGCAAGGTGGGATTGACACAGGCCTTGCTCAGGCGACCCGGACTCCTCGTCATGGACGAGCCGTGGGAGGGCCTCGACGCCACCAGCCAGAAGGAGGTCCCCGCGCTGGTGGCGGAGGTCACCGCGGCTGGTGGTTTCTGTGTCGTCACAGACCACCGGGGCCGGTCGGGCGACCTGGGACCGACCAGGCACTGGACGCTCGAGGCGGGCCGGGTGTCCGACACCTGTCCGGTGTCCGAGGACCGGGACGTACGGAGCGAGCCGTGACCCGGGTCGTCGCCCTTGTACGGATGCGCATCGGTGCCTACGTCGGGCTCCAGCGGGTCTGGCCACCCCTGATCGCGGCCTTGGCGCTGGTCTCGGTCGCCCACGCCGGGGGAGTGGCGCCACCCAACCAGGCGTACGCGTTCTCGGCCGCGCTGCTGTTCGGTGTCTTCGGCTGGCAGACCAAACTCGTGCTCGACACCGAGCCCGACGAACAGCGGTTGCTGGCCAAGATCGGCGTCGGCTCCCCGGGCCGTGAGCTCGCTGCCGGCCTGCTTGCTGCCCTCGTCATGGTCCTGCCGGTGGTCGTGCTCGGTGTCGTGGCGCCCCTCCTCGTCGGCGCGGTCGAGATCTCCGGCGGTTGGCCGGAATGGGCGGCTTGGGCCGCATTCGGGGGGTGGCTCCATGTCCTGTCGGCGACGTGTGGGTTGGCCGTCGGCGCCCTGGCGAGCCGGCCAGTCATCGCCGGCGCGGGATGGTCGGTGATGATCGTCCTCGCGGTGCCCGTCCTCGTGCTCGTCCTCGGGTCGCGGCAGTCGCAGACCCCCCGCTGGCTCGTCCCTCAACTCTTCGCGGCGTCGCGCATCGAAGGCGCCGCTGACCTCGGATCGGCCGGTGTGATCACCGTGCACGCCCTCGGGTGGGCCGCCTTGCTACTCGCGGGTTACGCGGCCCTGCGACGAAGCCGGCTCTGACGCAGGCATAGAGTCGGCTTTGTGCGCCGCGCAAAGATTGTTTGCACCCTCGGTCCCGCTACCTCCACACCTGAGCGGATCGGCGAACTCGTGGACGCCGGGCTCGACGTTGCCCGACTCAACCTGAGTCACGGCAGCCACGCCGAGCACGAACGCATCTACCGGTTGGTCCGCGAGGCTGCCGAGGAGTCCGGCCGTGGGGTCGGGATCCTCGTCGACCTGCAGGGACCCAAGATCCGGCTCGGCAAGTTCGCCGACGGGTCGGTCAACCTCGTCTACGGTGACCGCTTCACGATCACCACGCAGGAATGCGTGGGTGACGTCACCCGCTGCGGGACGACCTACGAAGGGCTGCCGCGCGACGTCGACGCAGGAGACAGCATCCTCGTCGACGACGGCAGGCTCGCGCTCGAGGTGGAGTCCGTGACCGACACCGATGTCGTGACCCGGGTGGTCGTGGGTGGGCGGGTGTCGGACCACAAGGGGCTCAACCTGCCGGGCGTGGGGCTCTCGGTCCCTGCCCTGTCGGAGAAGGACCTCGACGACCTGCGCTGGGCGCTGCACCTGCGGGCGGACATGATCGCCCTGTCGTTCGTCCGGAACGCCCGCGACGTCGAGGACGTCCGGCGCGTGATGGCGGAGGAGAAGGTGCGGCTTCCGGTCATCGCGAAGATCGAGAAGCCCCAGGCGGTCCAGAACCTCGACGAGATCATCGATGCGTTCGACGGGTTCATGGTGGCCCGTGGCGATCTCGGCGTCGAGATGCCGCTCGAGGATGTCCCCCTGGTGCAGAAGCGGATCGTTGAACTCGCCCGCACCAACGCCAAGCCGGTGATCGTCGCCACCCAGATGCTCGAGTCCATGGTCAACGCACCCCGGCCGACCAGGGCCGAGGCTTCCGATGTCGCCAACGCGGTCCTCGACGGGACCGACGCGGTGATGTTGTCGGGGGAGACCAGTGTCGGGCTCTATCCCATCGATGCCGTACGCACGATGGCCCGGATCGTCGAGACCACCGAGGAACACGGTCTCGAACGGGTGGCAGGCATCCAGTGGGAGCCTCGTACCAAGGGCGGGGTGATCGCCAAGGCGGCCGCCGAGGTGGCCGAGCGTTTGGGTGCGAAGTTCCTCGTCGCCTTCACACAGTCCGGTGACACCGCTCGGCGGCTGGCACGCTACCGCTCACGGGTGCCACTTCTGGCGTTCACGCCGGAGGAGGAGACCCGCCACCAGCTCGCGCTGACCTGGGGAGTCGAGACGTTCCTCGCGCCCACGGTCGCGCACACCGACGAGATGGTGAAGCAGGTCGACCGTTCACTTCTCGCTGTCGGCCGGTGCCGCCGAGGCGACAACGTGGTGATCGTCGCCGGTAGTCCGCCAGGCATCCCGGGGTCCACCAACGCACTGCGAGTCCACCGGATCGGCGACGCGGTGACCGAGGCAGCACCGGCATACCGGCTGTGAGCTCACCGTCCTGCGTCGGGTCGTGACCCCGTGTCGTCTCAACCCGCTGGTGCCGTCCCGGCCTCCGGCGAGCCTGGGTGCTGCTCGTCGAGGAAGCGGGCGAGCAACCCGCGAATGATGGTGGCCATGGCGAACCCGTGCTCCTGCGACCAGGCCCGCAGCCGTGCGTGGTCTGCCGTCGGCAGGCGTACCGGCACCATCTGGTAGTCACCACGCATCGGGTCTGACATTCCGAACAGCAGCGCCTGTCGGGCAGCCTCAGTGTCGCCGGGGCCCTGGTGGGCCGTGTGTCGCGCGGCGAGCGATCTGGCGATCTCCGCTTCCGGACCGGGTGCCTGGGCGCCGAGGTCGCGGAGCGGCGGCGCGGCTTGCGGGATGCGTTCGAACAGCCAGCGCAGGACATCGTGGCGCTGCGCTTCGGGAAGGCTCCCGAGCGCTCTCAGGAGGAGAGTCTCCGGACCTTCGGGGGTATCTGGTTCAGCGGTGCCCGGCGGGCGGGCGGAGCCGGCGGGGTCGGAGTTGGGCCCGGTGGGCTCGTCGGTGAGTCTCTCGGCCACGACGACCTCCTCGGTGTTCTGCGGTTGGGCGGGCACTCTGGTGTTCAGCGGCCCGGAGCCGGTGCCCCGTCCTCGCCAGGAATATCGCAGAAGATATCGCTCCATGCCAGGGGGTTTCCAGTACCTACGGACTGGCCGGCTGGAGCAGCCGACGTCAGGACTTCGGTCCGACATGGGTGTCGAGGGCGGCGACTGCCTCTCGCCGAGCCACCGAGATCTGCCGCGGGTTGGGCTGGCGCCAGGCGATCCCGAGCAGGTCTAGTGCCCACGTACAGAGGGCACGGATGTCGGCGGAGGCATTGGTGAAGAAGTAACGCGGATATTCATATCGCTTCGGGGTTCCATTCACCGTGCGTACGGTCCAGTTGGTGATGCGGCAGCCGTCGGAATGGAAAAGTCCACGCAGAAACCTGCCGGGGTATTCTTCGACGATTTCGCGCTGCCAGGATTCCAGCACAATAGGTCGAGTGTGTTTCATGCCTGGCCCGTGCTGCGGAAACAAACACGGCCAGTGTTTCCACAGGCCCATCACGGCCGAACATCCGGCGCCGGGTACGCGATAGACCTTGCCCGGAGGGCGCACGTGCCGCATCGATGCGCCTGCCTCCGCCTGCAGGCCGGGGTAGTGGTCGTCGCAGAAGATCCGAAGCGAGTAGACACCCTTGCGAAGCTGGCTGATGTATCCGTCGCCGAGGTAAAGGCCAAGGAGATGCGCATATGCATGGCGATCTGGGAGATCGGGTGGGTTCGCACATCGCGGGCAGCCGTGTTCGGCTGCTGCCAGCGCCACTTCTGGGGCTCGACTCCACTGCGTCAGCGCAGCCCGGCTTATGCCGAGCTCCTTGCTCGCCGCGTTGAGGCTGAGGCCTTTGGCGAGAAGAAGGAGTGCGCTTTCGCGAATACGCCGGTCATACATGGGCTGAATATTGCACGGACCACCGACAAGATGAGTCTTCGACCGAAGCGCCGAACGGTCAGAAGAATGAAATGAGGTGCCCCGGGTGGGATTCGAACCCACACTGGACGGTGTTTGAGACCGCTCGCTCTGCCGGTTGGCGTACCGGGGCCCAAAACAAGCTTATCGGACGGTGCCGACAATGCCCGACCGGATCCGCCGGGTACGCTGGCGGCGCTCGCATCGTGCAGCTCTGGGCAGGAGGATTGCGCCGTGACCAACCCGACCGAGCGCCAACCACGCCGGGTCGTCCTCGCAGAGGACGAGGCGCTCATCCGGCTCGACCTCGCGGAGATGCTGGGTGAAGAAGGCTACGACGTGATCGGCCAGGCGGCCGACGGCGACAGTGCCCTCGCGCTCGTCCGTGAGCTGCGGCCGGATCTCGCGATCCTCGACGTCAAGATGCCCAAGCTCGACGGCATCACCGTGGCCGAACGCATCGGCGACGAGGGCATCTGTCCGGTGATCATCCTCACGGCATTCAGCCAGCGCGATCTCGTCAACCGCGCAAGCGCCGCGGGGGCGATGGCCTACCTCGTCAAGCCGTTCACCAAGGCCGATCTCGTCCCGGCCATCGAGATCGCCGTCTCGAGGTTCACCGAGCGCGTCCAACTCGAACATGAGGTCGCCGGACTCGCCGAGCGGCTCGAGACCCGCAAACTGGTCGAGCGCGCGAAGTCCCTGCTGCAGCAGAAGTTCGATCTCAGCGAGCCCGACGCCTTCCGCTGGATCCAGAAGACGGCGATGGACAAGCGCGTCCCGATGCGCCGCGTCGCTCAACTTGTGGTGGACGAAAGTGACAACGTGATTGCGGACGGTGGCGAGCCAGGCGATCCAGAGGCTCCGACTGGGTGATTTTCCCGACATGGGGGCGTCCAGAGTTACGAGACGGTAAGAGCGTCCCCGGGTCCGTTCACCCGAGTGCCCCCGTACAGCTAGTCTCTGCACACTCCGTGAAGTACGGGGGCGGCGCGACGTGCGCCGAATCATGCGGCATCGGGAGGAATCGTGGGTCGGACATCCGACCTGGGCGCTGGTGCGATCGTGGCACCGCTCCTGACCACGGCACCTCCCTCGGAGCCTCGACAGCGGTGGCCATTCCCGCTGCGGAACACCTTTGAGACCGGCGTCCCCCCCTGTGGCGGGACTTGTCGTGCCGGCTCGGTCCGCAGTAGGTTCCGGCACCGGTCGGCAGGCGCCTGTCACATGACGTGACTGTCGCGACACCATGACGTGTGGGTGGCTATGGAGGTATTCGTGTACAAAGCACGACTGGTGCGGGCCGTGGCGTTGGCAGCGGTGGTTTCGCTGAGCCTCGCTTCGTGCGCGCAGAACACAGGCGGGTCCAACAGTGACACCGAGTCCGACAGCGCGCCGGGCCGGGTCGCAGTCAAGCCCGACGCTGCCCCGCCGATCCCCACGGGCGCTGTCCTGCCCGCCGGCGACGGGCAGGGCAAATGTGCAAAGGGCACGTCGATCGCCTACATCGGCACGATCGCCGGTGCCAGCGCGGCCCTTGGCCTCAACATCCTGCACGGCGTACGCCTTGCGGTGAAGGAGCACAACGAGGCCAACCCTGGTTGCCAGGTGAAGTTGAAGGAGTTCGACTCGGAGGGCAGTCCTGACAAGGCCCCTGGTGTCGTCACCCAGGCCATCAACGACCCGTCGATCCTTGGTGTGATCGGTCTGCCGTTCTCCGGTGAGTCGAAGGCCGTCGGCAAGGCGTTCAATGATGCCGGACTGGTGACGGTCAGCCCGTCGGCGACCAACCCCGGGCTGTCGACGAACGGTTGGAAGACGTTCTACCGAGGGCTCGGAAACGACGCGTCGCAGGCTCCGGCCGTTGCGACGTTCATCTCCGACACTCTCAAGGCCAAGAAGGTCTGTGTCGTCCGTGACGACTCCGAGTACGGCATCGGGCTCGCGGACCTGACGACCGAGGCGCTGGGCAGCAAGGTCGCCTGCGAGCCGAAGATCAAGACCGGCCAGAAGGAGTTCTCCGCGGTCGTGGGCGAGATCACCTCCGCTGCTCCGGACGCGGTCTTCTTCTCGGGCTACTACCCCGAGGCGTCACCGTTCGTCCAGCAGCTGCGGGACGGCGGTTTCGAGGGGTCGGTCGTCGCGCCTGACGGTGTTCGCGATGACGAGTTCGTCAAGAACGCCGGTGACGCCGCCGAGGGCGTCTACCTCAGCTGCCCGTGCCTGCCCTCAGCGGGATTCGAGGAGTTCTCCGAGAACTTCAAGGCACTGTCGGACAGGGATCCCTCGACCTACTCGCCCGAGGGCTACGACGCGACCACGATCCTTCTGCAGGCGCTGGACCAGGGCGCCGAGGACCGCGCGGCAGTGCTCGACTTCGTGAAGAACTACGAAGGCCAGGGACTGACCAAGCAGTTCAAGTGGGACGAAACAGGTGAGCTCACCGAAACGCCGATCTGGATGTACGAGGTCAGGGACGGCGAGATTGCCCACCTGAAGGACCTCAGCAAGTAAGTCCGGCGACGGGACGGGGCGCGGCAAGCCCGAGTTGACCTCGGTGCTCCGCGCCCCACCCACGTCGCCGCCGACTTCGACCACAACGGACGGACGTCTGCGTGACACTCCACCTTGCGACCGGCCTCGTCCAGGCCAGCGGCGGTTGGGTCGACTTCAACACCGACCTGCTGATCGACCGGTTCTGGGCAAACACGATCGACGGTCTCGCCTACGGCAGCATCTACGCGTTGGTGGCCATCGGGTACACGCTCGTCTACGGCGTCCTGAAGCTGATCAACTTCGCGCACTCGGAGGTCTTCATCGTCGGCGCCTTCGCGGCGTACACGACATTCGTGTTCCTCGGGTACGAACCGGGGCCGACGATCGACAGCGGGCTCGGGCCGCTGATCGTCAACCTCGCCTTGGCAGGGCTGGTGGCGATGATCTGTGCGGGCGTGATCGCGCTGGTGCTCGAGCGCGTGGCCTATCGGCCATTACGACGGCGGAACGCACCCCGGCTCGTGTTCCTCATCACCGCGATCGGCGCGTCGTTCGCCATCCAGCAGATCTTCCTCATCTGGCGGGGCGGCAACCCGGAGCCGGCGATTCGGTTGCTCGCTCCCGAGGCGGTGTTCGAGTTCGGGACCACGCGGATCACCCAGATCCAGATCATCGTCTTCGTGGCCGCTATCGCGCTGTTGGTCTTCGCCGACCAGTTCATCAACCGCACCCGGCTCGGGCGCGGCATCCGGGCCGTCGCGCAGGACCCCGACACCGCCGCGTTGATGGGCGTCAACAAAGAGCGCGTCATCATGCTGACGTTCATTCTCGGCGGGGTTCTCGCCGGCGCTGCCGCGCTCTTCTACATCATGCAGATTCCCCAGGGTGTGTTGTACAACGGTGGCTTCCTCCTGGGAATCAAGGCGTTCACGGCCGCGGTCCTCGGCGGCATCGGCAATCTCCGGGGAGCCCTCGTCGGCGGTCTCCTGCTCGGCGTGGTGGAAAACTACGGCCAGTCGTTCTTCGGTGGTGAGTGGCGAGACGTCGTGGCGTTCGTCCTGCTCATCGGCATCCTGATGGTCCGGCCCACCGGCATCCTCGGTGAGTCGCTCGGAAGGGCGCGGGTATGACCGGCCGGTGGGTCGCGACCGACCGCGTGCCGTTCGGTCAGCGGGTCCGGGACCGGTGGAACTCGCTCAGCCGGGCCCAGCACTGGGTGCTGATCATCCCGCTCCTCGTCCTGGTCTATCTGCTTCCGGTCCTCAACGTCTTCCCGTTGACGACGGAACCGTGGACCGACTACGAGCTCGCGTTGTTCAACGCGGCTCGCTTCGGGCTGATCGCGCTCGGGCTCAACATCGTGCTCGGACAGGCCGGGCTGCTGGATCTCGGTTACGTCGGATTCTTCGCCATCGGTGCGTACGTCGCGGCGATCATGACAAGCCCCGACTCGTTCCTCACCAACCCCGAATACTCGTGGATGGTCGTGGTCCCGGTGGCCATGATCATCACGATGATCTCCGGCGTCGTCATCGGCACTCCCACCTTGCGGTTACGTGGCGACTACCTCGCGATCGTCACCCTGGGCTTCGGTGAGATGGTGCGCCTCCTCGCCGACAACGTCGAACCGCTGCGGGGAAACCGGGGCTTCCAGGAGGTCGGACGCCCTCCAGGCACTTATGCCGACGGGTCGCCGATCTTCACCCAGACCGACGGCAAGCCGTGGTACTGGCTCACGGTGACGTTCATCATCGTGATCCTCCTGCTGGTCGGAAATCTCGAACGCAGCCGGGTCGGTCGTGCCTGGGTCGCGATCCGTGAGGACGAGGACGCCGCCGAACTGATGGGCGTGCCCACGTTCAAGTTCAAGGTGTGGGCGTTCGTCATGGGCGCAGCGGTCGGAGGGCTCTCCGGCGTTCTGTACGCGGGACAGATCGGGTTCGTCAACAACCAACGCTTCGACGTGGTGACGTCCATCCTCTTCGTCGCGGCCGTCGTTCTCGGCGGATCGGGCAACAAGGTCGGAGTCCTGCTGGGTGCGCTCGTGATCTCGTATGTGCCCGACCGGCTCCAGTTGGCACCGGAGTACCGCTTCCTGATGTTCGGTATCGCCCTCATCGTCCTCATGGTCTTCCGCCCGCAGGGCCTCATGGGCGCGCGACAGCGGCTGCTCGCCCGCGGCCGGCAGGCGTACGTACGGCTGGTCGGCCGTCCTGAGCAGGCCGGGACCGAAAGCGCCCTCACCGACTCCGGCAAGGGGGTGAACGCATGAGTGGTCGGCCAGAGGAAAGTGCGTCCGTCAGCGACGACCGCACCGCGGTGGACCCGGTGACGACGCCGCCCGCCGGCGAAGGGCTGTCGGTCGAGGTCCGCGAGATGACCGCGGCCGAACGCGCCGAGCACTTCGCCGAGGTGGCCGAAGCCGTCGCACCCGACCGGGAGATCGACGTCGAGGTCGGTGGGACGCTGCTCGAGCTCCGGGACGTGAGCCTGCGGTTCGGTGGCCTGGTGGCGCTCGACTCGGTGTCGTTCGCGATCAAGCGTGGCGAGATTCTCGGTCTCATCGGCCCCAACGGTGCCGGCAAGACCTCCTGCTTCAACGCCATGACCGGTGTCTACCGGCCGACTTCGGGCGAGATCCAGCTGGAGGGAAGGCCACTCGGTCGTACCAAGCGGCACCAGATAACGCGGCGGGGCATCGCCAGGACGTTCCAGAACATCCGGCTCTTCGAAGGTATGACGGCGTTGGAGAACGTCGTCGTCGGCACCGACGCGCGGCACCGCACGAGCGTGTCGGGCGCGCTGTGCAGGTTCCCCCGGCACTGGCGGGAGGAGCGGGAGGGTGTCGAACGCGCCATGGCGCTCCTGGAGTTCGTGGGGATCGCAGACCGGGCGGCTGACCGGGCGCGGAACCTGCCGTACGGCTACCAGCGCCGGCTGGAGATCGCCCGGGCACTCGCCACCGAGCCGAAGCTGCTCTGCCTCGACGAGCCGGCGGCCGGCTTCAACCCGGCGGAGAAGGACCAGTTGATGGACCTCATCCGCCGGATCCGCGACGACGGCTACACCGTCCTGTTGATCGACCACGACATGCGGGTCGTGATGGGCGTGACCGACCGGATCGTGGTGCTGGAGTTCGGCAAGAAGATCGCCGACGGTACCCCTGCCGAGGTCAGGGACGACCCGGCCGTCATCGCCGCCTATCTGGGGGTTGTCGACGATGCCACTGCTTGAGGTCGACGGGATCTCCGTCCACTACGGCCGGATCGAGGCGTTGCGCGACGTCTCCTTGACGGTGGACGAGGGCGAGATCGTCACCTTGATCGGCGCCAACGGCGCCGGCAAGACGACGACGATGAAGGCAATCTCCGGCCTGCTCCCCCTCACGCGCGGGACCGTCCGCTTCGACGGTGACGACATCTCCAGGCTCCGGGCGGACCTGCGGGTCGTCCGAGGCATCTGCCAGGCGCCGGAAGGGCGAGGGGTGTTTCCCGGCATGACGGTCCGGGAGAACCTCGAGATGGGGTGCTACACCCGTAAGGACCGCCAGGGCATCGCCGAGGACTTCGCGCGCGTGTTCGAGCTGTTCCCGCGGTTGGCCGAGCGCTCCTCCCAGGTGGGAGGAACTCTGTCCGGAGGCGAGCAGCAGATGGTCGCGATCGGCCGGGCGCTGATGGCGCGGCCTCGACTGCTGCTTCTCGACGAACCCTCGATGGGGCTGGCCCCCCAGTTCATCCAGCAGATCTTCCAGATCATCACCGAGATCAACAACCAGGGCACGACCGTCCTGCTGGTCGAACAGAATGCCCACCAGGCGTTGAGCCGCGCACATCGTGGGTACGTCCTCGAGACCGGCCTGGTGACCAGGACCAGCACCGGCACCGAACTGCTCGCCGACCCCGCGGTCAAGGAGGCCTACCTCGGCATGGCCTGAGCGGCCGCGTAGCTCGAACGGGCTAGTCCCGCCACGGTGGCCGGCAAGGCTGCCGCGGACGAGAGCAGGGCGGCCGAACTCCACCTGAAGCGGGGCGGGAGCCGGAACACTGTACGTATGGAGTGTCAGACCGAGCGGTTGCTCATCCGGGACTTCGATGCGGGCGACCGCGCGGCTGTCAGCCAGTGGCGCTCCGACCCCGAGGTCATGCGTTATCTCGACCAGCCGCTCGGTCGTGATCCGGACGCCTGGTTCGATGCGGTCCTGCGTTTCACCGCACAGGACCCGCGTGGGTCGCATGACGCCGCGATCGTTCTTCGCGCCACCGGTGTGGTGATCGGCTGGATCGGCATCGGTCGCACGATCGATCCAGGCGCGGGCGATCTGGTCGTGGGATACGCACTCGGGCGCGCGTGGTGGGGCAAGGGGTACATGACCGAGGCGCTCGCCGCGGTTCTGGCGTACGGCTTCACCATCCTCGGCGCGCGGACGATCTCCGCGCAGTACTACGTCGCCAACCCGAAATCGGCGAGGGTCATGGAGAAGGCCGGTATGCAGCCCGCAGGTCAGGCGACCTCGGCCAATCCGGCGCTCGGCGCGAGCGAGCGGTACGTCGCGCGCCGGGGGACCTGGCGGCGACCTGACGACGAGGATTCGGCGACTCCCGCGTAACCGGCACGAGCCCAAGATCGTCGGTCATCACCGTGGGCCATGACGCCCGGCGGAGCCCCGTCAGCGCACCCACACCACGACGGCGGTGACGAGCGGGGCGGCGACCAGGGCGGGGAGGAGGTCGCCGACCGGCAGCTGCTTGATCCGCAGGAGGCGCAGCGCGACGCCCACCAGAAGCAGCCCTCCGGTCGCCGTGAGCGCCGAGATCTGAGCCTCGCTGAGGAACTCGCCGGCGGCGGCGCCCACCAGCGTGAGCCCGCCCTGGATGACGAGGACCGCGAGGGCGGACGCCGCGACTCCCCACCCGAACGACGTCGCGAACGCGATGGCGGCGAAGCCGTCCAGGGCCGCCTTGAGGGCGAGCTGGTCCGACCCGCGACCGAGGCCGTCGGAGATCGACCCGAGCACGGTGAGCGGGCCGACGCAGAACACCAGCGACGCCGACACGAACCCCTCGACGAACCGACGCCGCTCGGCCGAGTCCGACCCGGCGGAGAGCCGGCGCTGGAGCACGTGGCCGAGGCCTTCGAGCCTGGTCTCCAGGCGCAGGAGCGACCCCAGGACGCCGCCCAGCACCAGCGAGGTGAGGATGATCAGGATCGGTGCACTGTCGCCGACCGCCGCGATCAACGCCCGGTCGCGCACCGCGAACGCCGCGAATGCCGCGATCAGCAGCGTGACCAGGCCCAGGGCGTCGGTCACTACGTCCCGCGTGCGCTGCGGCAGCCGGTGGCCGAGCAGGACACCGAGGGTCGCGCCCACCAGGACCGTGACGACGTTGAGGAGCGTCCCGAAGCCAGGAAACACGCCCGGAGACTACCCGGGCCAAACTGGGGCGACTGATCCAGGACCGGGTGGTTACCCTTGGGCGTACAGGCATCGACCCGGCCATCACCGGCGAGCCTTTCGGAAGAACGGGATCCCTCCCCAACGACGCGCCGCCACGGCAGCCGTCCGGACGGGACGAGACGGATCCTCACTAGACCCGGACGGGTCCGGCCCGTCACAGCCGGCCAACGAGCGGGTCCGACCGCGCGCCTTCAAGGGCGGGCGCCGGGCCAAGCGAGGTGGTACCGCGGGCGGTCACCCATCGGGGGTTTCCTCGCTCGTCCTCGCACCAGATTCCGCAGGACAGCCTGCGGTGGTGAGGCGAGGACGAGGCGACGATGTATCCGCGACACCGCGACGATGCGGCAACCCCGGCCCCCGACGCGTCCGGTACGACGTTGCCGGCGACGCCGTCCTTCCCTGAGCTCGAGCGCGAGGTGCTGGAGTACTGGGAGGCGGACAAGACCTTCCAGGCGAGCATCGACCAGCGGGATCCGGGCCCGAACGGCTCCAACGAGTTCGTGTTCTACGACGGTCCGCCGTTCGCGAACGGGCTGCCGCACTACGGCCACCTGCTGACGGGCTACGTCAAGGATCTTGTGCCGCGCTACCAGACGATGCGCGGACGCCGGGTCGAACGCCGGTTCGGGTGGGACTGTCACGGCCTCCCCGCCGAGGTGGAAGCCGAGCGCGAGTTGGGCATCTCGACCAAGCGGGAGATCGTCCACCTCGGGGTCGAGCGGTTCAACGCCGCGTGCCGGACCTCGGTCCTGCGCTACACGTCGGAGTGGGAGCGCTACGTGACCCGGCAGGCGCGCTGGGTCGACTTTGCCGGCGACTACAAGACGCTCGACGCTTCGTACATGGAAAGCGTCCTGTGGGCGTTCAAGACGTTGTACGACAAAGGCCTGATCTACGAGGGTTTCCGCGTCCTGCCGTACTGCTGGCGCTGCGAGACGCCGCTGTCGAACACCGAGACCCGGATGGATGACGTCTACCGCGACCGGCACGACCCCGCCGTCACGGTCGCGTTCGAGTTGGAGACGGGGGAGCGGCTCCTGGTCTGGACGACCACTCCGTGGACGCTGCCGTCCAACCTGGCGGTCGCCGTCGGACCGGACATCGACTACGCCGTGGTGGAGTCCGACGGGGTGCGCTATGTGCTGGTGGAGTCCCGGTTGGCGGCCTACGACAACGAACTCGGCGACGCGGCACGCGTCGGCACCCTGCGCGGGTCGGAGCTCGTCGGCCGCCGTTACACGCCATTGTTCGACTTCCTGGCCGACACGCCGAACGCCTTCCAGGTGCTCGGTGCCGAGTTCGTCTCGACCGAGGACGGTACCGGTGTCGTCCACCTCGCACCGGCGTACGGCGAGGAGGACCAAGCCGCCTGCGACCTGGCCGACATCCCCACCGTGGTGACGGTCGACGACCACACGCGGTTCACCTCGGTGGTCCCGACCTACGAAGGCCTGCAGGTCTTCGAGGCCAACCAGCCGATCGTCCGCGACCTGAAGCAGCGCGGCGTGCTGCTGCGCCACGACACCTACACCCACAGCTATCCGCACTGCTGGCGCTGTGACACGCCGCTGGTCTACAAGGCGGTGTCGAGCTGGTTCGTCGAGGTGACGCGGTTCCGCGACCGGATGATCGAGCTGAACCAGCAGATCGACTGGACGCCCGCGCACGTGAAGGACGGTTCGTTCGGCACCTGGCTGGCGGGCGCCCGCGACTGGTCGATCAGCCGCAACCGCTTCTGGGGCTCGCCGATCCCGGTGTGGAAGTCCGACGACCCTGCCTACCCACGCCTGGACGTCTACGGTTCGCTCGCCGAACTGGAGCAGGACTTCGGTGTCCGCGTGACCGACCTGCACCGGCCGTTCGTCGACGAGCTCACGCGGCCGAACCCCGACGACCCGACCGGACGCTCGACGATGCGCCGCGTGCCCGAGGTGCTGGACTGCTGGTTCGAGTCGGGGTCGATGTCGTTCGCCCAGGTGCACTACCCGTTCGAGAACGCCGACTGGTTCGAGGACCACTATCCGGGCGACTTCATCGTGGAGTACGTACCGCAGACCCGCGGGTGGTTCTACACCCTGCACGTCCTCGCGACGGCACTCTTCGACCGGCCGGCGTTCCGGCACTGTGTCGTGCACGGGATCCTGCAGGGCGACGACGGGCGGAAGCTGTCGAAGAGCCTGCGCAACTATCCGGACGTCCACGAGGTTTTCGACCAGTACGGCGCCGACGCCATGCGGTGGGCGCTCCTGTCCTCGCCGGTGCTCCGCGGCGGCGACGCGATCGTGGCCGACTCGGCGTTCCGCGAGGCCGTACGTCAGGCGATCAACCCGTTGTGGAATGCCTATTACTTCTTCACGCTGTACGCCAACGCAGAGGGCGTCGTCGCCCGGTCGCGCACCGACTCGCCGCACGTCCTCGACCGGTACGTTCTGGCGAAGCTCCACGACACTGTCGCCGCGACGACGAGAGCGTTGGATGCGTACGACATCTCGGGTGCCTACGCCGAGGTGCGCGCGTTCCTCGACGTCCTGACCAACTGGTACGTCCGGCGGTCGCGGGAGCGCTTCTGGTCGGGTGACCGGGATGCGTTCGACACCCTCTCCACCGTGCTGGAGGTGTTGTGCCGGCTGGCGGCTCCGTTGCTGCCGATGGTGGCCGAGGAGGTCTGGCGCGGTCTCACGGGGGAGCGGTCGGTGCATCTGACGGACTGGCCGGAGGCCGACGACCTACCGGCCGACCCTGGGCTGGTCGCCTCGATGGATGCCGTACGCCACGTCTGTTCGGCGGCGCTCGCCCTGCGCAAGGCGAAAGGGCTGCGGGTCCGGCTGCCGCTCGCTTCGCTGACGGTGGCGGCGCCCGATGCCGCCGCCCTGGAGCCGTTCGCCGACCTGATCCGCTCCGAGGTCAACGTCAAGGCCGTCGTCATCGAATCCGATGACGCGGCGCACTGTGAACGTGTCCTCTCCGTGGTGCCGCGGGCCCTGGGGCCGCGTCTCGGCAAGGACGTCCAGCGGGTGATCCGCGCCGTCAAGTCCGGTGACTGGTCGATGTCGGAGGCCGGCGTCGTCGCGGGAGGCGTGGCTCTGCGAGAGGGGGAGTACGAGCTCCGGCTGGTGCCGTCCGATCCCGAATCGTCCGCGGCGTTGCCCGGCGACGCCGGCGTGGTCGTGCTCGACACCGAGGTGACTCCCGACCTCACCGCCGAAGGGGTGGCGCGGGACGTGATCAGGGTCGTTCAGCAGGCCCGCCGGGCCGCTGGCCTCGACGTCTCCGACCGGATCCGTCTCGTGGTGGACTCACCCGACTCGGGTGTACGCACGGCGGTCGAGGCGCACCGCGACCTCGTGACGGGCGAGACGCTCGCGACGGAGCTGGAGTTCGGCGACGTACCCGGCGACGTGGAGGCCTCTGCGGTCGGCGACCAGTCCCCGGTCCGCGTCTCCGTCCACCGCGTCCTCCCGTGATCATGATCGTGATCATGAGCGTTTTCCGGTTCCATAGCCCGAATCTCCTTCATGGTCATGGAACGGGCTCCCATACCGGGAGGAGCAACCAGCCCTCTCAGTCGTAGGAACTGGGCCTCCGGCCAGGCCGAGGCAACCGAGCATCAGGCCGGGCGGAGGTGACAGGTGAGGCGGACCGTGCAGACCCGGCGGTCCGCCTCGTCGGAGATCACCACCTCGTACGTCGCGATCGTGCTGCCTCGATGGACCGGTGTCGCGACGCCGTGGACGACACCGGACCGGACGGCGCGGTGATGGGTCGCGTTGAGGTCGACGCCGACCGCCACCTTGTCCGGCCAGGCGTACATCGTTGCCGCGAGCGACGCGAGCCCTTCGGCCAGTGCGCAGGAGGCGCCACCGTGGAGGAGCCCGAAGGGTTGGGTGTTGCCTTCCACCGGCATCGTCCCGGTACACCGGTCAGGGCCTGCCTCGACCACCTCGATGCCCAGCCGCTCGTGCAGGGGTGCCAGGGGGATGTCCGCGAGATCGAGTGCTTTGCCCGGATCCGTCATGCCCGCTCCTTCGTCGTCTGCTGCCACGCCTTGTCCGGCAGTGTCGGTGTCTGAGACTAGAGTCGCCTGCGTGGTTGTTGACGAAGCCTCCAACACTGATCAGCTCAGCACCGACACACCCGACGCCGGTCAGGCCGATGCTCCGCGCCTGCTGCTGCTCGACGGCCATTCCCTGGCCTACCGCGCGTGGTTCGCGTTGCCGCCGGAAAACTTCTCGACTGCGACCGGGCAGACCACGAACGCGGTCTACGGCTTCACCTCGATGCTCATCAACATGATCCGCGACGAACAGCCGACCCACATCGCGGTGGCGTTCGACGTCGGGCGCAAGACGTTCCGGGCGGAGACCTTCGCCGAGTACAAGGCCAACCGGCAGAAGACTCCCGACGAGTTCCGGAGCCAGCTCTCGCTGATCAAGGATGTCCTCGAGGCGCTCCGGATCCCACACCTGGAGTCGGAGGGGTACGAAGCCGACGACATCATCGCGACGCTCGGCATCCGAGGTGTCGAGCTCGGCTATGACGTTCTCGTCTGTTCGGGCGACCGGGACACCTTCCAGCTCGTGTCGGACCGGCTCACGGTGATCTACCCGACCAGAGGTGTGTCCGAGGTGGCCCGCATCACCCCGGCGGAGGTCGAGCGGCGCTATTCCATCCCGCCCGAGCGTTATCCCGACCTGGCAGCCCTGGTCGGCGAGACCAGCGACAACCTGCCCGGAATCCCGGGGGTGGGGCCCAAGACGGCGGCGAAGTGGCTCAACCAGTACGGCTCACTCGATGACCTCGTCACCCATGTGGAGGAGGTCAAGGGCAAGGCCGGCGAGTCGTTGCGTACGCACCTGGGACAAGTGCTGCAGAACCGACAGCTCAACGAACTCGTCCGCGACCTGACCCTGCCGCTCCAGCCGGTCGACCTGGTGATGCAGCCGTGGGACAGGGACGCCGTGCACCAGGTGTTCGACGCGCTGGAGTTCCGGGTGCTGCGTGACCGTCTCTTCGCGACCCTGCAGGCACCCGAGCCGGAGGCGGAGGAGGGGTTCGACGTCGCCGGCCAGAAGCTCGAGCCCGGCCAGCTGACCGGCTGGCTAGAGGAGCACGCGACCGGCGACGTCCGCACCGGCCTGCACGTCCAGGGCAGCTGGGGACGCGGCACCGGCGATGTCGCTGGGGTGGCCCTCGCGTCCTCCGACGGTACGGCGGCCTGGGTGGAGCCGGGTGAGCTCACGCCCGAGGACGACAAGGCCCTGGCCGATTGGCTGGGCGACGCCCGCCACGAGAAGGCGCTGCACGACGCCAAGGGCCCGATGCTCGCGTTGGCCGCGCGCGGGTGGGAGCTGCGCGGCGTCACCAGCGACACAGCGCTCTCGGCCTATCTCGTCCGCCCCGACCAGCGGTCCTACGACCTGGCCGACCTGACGCTGCGCTACCTGCGGCGCGAGCTGCGCTCGGAGGAGCCCGACAGCGGCCAGCTCAGCCTCGAGGGCGTCGACGAGGGCGGCGGTGTCGCGGACACGGCGATGGTGGCCGCCCGGGCGGTGATCGACCTCGCGGCCGCGCTCGACGACGACCTCGACGAGCGCGGTGGCGCCCGACTGCTGCGCGAGGTGGAGCTGCCCCTCGTCGACGTCCTCGCGCGCGTCGAGCAGGCGGGGATCTGCGTCGACGTGGAGCGGCTGTCGGGCCTCGAGGCACATTTCGCCGGGCAGGTGAAGCAGGCCGCCGACGAGGCCTACCGGGTGATCGACGAGGAGATCAACCTGGGCTCACCGAAGCAGCTGCAGGTCGTGCTGTTCGAGAAGCTCGGCATGCCCAAGACCAAGCGCACCAAGACCGGCTACACGACCGACGCCGAGGCTCTGCAACAGCTCTACGCCCAGACCGAGCACCCGTTCCTGGCCCATCTGTTGGCCCACCGGGACGCGTCGAGGCTGCGTTCGACCGTCGAGGGTCTGCTCAAGACGGTGAGCGATGACGGACGGATCCACACGACGTTCAACCAGACCATCGCGGCGACGGGGCGACTGTCGTCGATGGATCCCAACCTTCAGAACATCCCGATCCGCACCGAGGAGGGCCGCCGGATCCGGGAGGCGTTCATCGTCGGCGTCGGCTACGAGTCCCTGCTCACCGCCGACTACAGCCAGATCGAGATGCGGATCATGGCCCACCTGTCGGCAGATGATGGCCTGATCGAGGCGTTCCACTCCGGCGAGGACTTCCATGCCGCGACCGCGTCGCGAGTGTTCAGCGTGCCGGCTGCCGAGGTCACCCAGGAGATGCGGGCGAAGATCAAGGCGATGAACTACGGCCTCGCCTATGGTCTCTCCGCCTACGGCCTGTCCCAGCAGCTCCGCATCGAAACTGCCGAGGCGCGCGAGCTGATGGACGAGTACTTCGAGCGCTTCGGCGGCGTACGCGACTACCTGCAGGGTGTGGTCGCCGCCGCCCGCAAGACCGGCTACACCGAGACGATGCTCGGCCGGCGCCGCTATCTCCCGGACCTCACCAGCGACAACCGCCAGCGGCGCGAGATGGCCGAACGCATGGCGCTGAACGCACCTATCCAGGGATCCGCGGCCGACATCATCAAGGTCGCGATGCTCGGCGTCGACAGGGCGCTGCGGGAGGAGAAGCTGCGGTCGCGGATGCTGCTCCAGGTCCACGACGAGCTGGTCCTGGAAGTGGCGCCCAGCGAGCGTGACCAGGTGGCAGAACTACTCCGCCGCGAGATGGGTGGCGCAGCCGAGCTGACCGTTCCGCTCGACGTGTCCGTCGGTGAGGGCCGCACCTGGCACGAAGCCGGCCACTGACCTCGCCTGCTCTGCCGACGACGTTGAGGTGCCGCCCGCGGGCAACATCTGCTCGGCCCTTGGCTGGCTCGCTGTGCCGCCCCGCCCAGGCTAGACGGAATGCCTCTGCATACCGTCTAGCCGCGGTTGACGCAGCTGAGGATCAGCGTTCCCGGGATGAGCCGGCCGCGTAGGGGACTCCAGCCGCCCCAGGTCCGCTCGTGGCCGTCCGGCCACTCCGGCTCGACGAGATCGGTGAGGACGAAGCCCGCAGAGGTCAGCGCTCGGACCCAGTCGCCCAGTGTCCGGTGATGTTCGACGTAGGTGAGAGCGCCTCGCTCGTCGGTCTCGGCGTACGGCGTTCGGTCGAAGTAGGACTGCCGCACCACCAACCCGCGCGGGCCCGGGTCGTCGGGGAACGCCCACCGGACGGGATGGCTCACGCTGAAGGCCCACCGCCCACCCCGCCGCACCACCCGCGCCACCTCGCCCATGACAGCGTCGACGTCCGCGACGAACGGCAGTGCGCCGTACGCCGAGCAGGCGAGGTCGAAGCTCGCGTCCGCGAACGGCAGGGCGCCCGCGTCGCCGCACACCGCTGGCACCCCCACGCCGGTCACCTCGTCGAGTCGTCGAGAGTGCTGCAGTTGGCGCCACGACAGATCCACCCCCACCGCGACAGCGCCCTGCGTACGCAACCACCGTGCACACTGCCCGGCACCACAGCCGACTTCGAGCACGCCGCGGCCGTGGACGTCACCGAGCAGCCGGGTGTCGGCTTCGTCGAGGCCTTCCGGTCCCCAGACAAAGCCGGAATCTCCCAAGAAGTCCCCGTGCTCGCTCTGGTACCCGTCGGCACTGGCGTCCCACCAACCGCGATTGGCATGGACGCTTGCTGCGGGCGCGTACGGATCACTCGCCCGATCGCCCGCCATCTCGCCCGCCGGCTCACCGGGTCCAGGCACGATGCGCCTCCTGTCACGTCAGGCTTCTAGGATGCTCGACATGACCGCCGCCCGAGCCGATGACCAGTCTGTCGACCCGTTCTTCCACGCCGACGACCTGTGCACGTTCGTCGACGCGGCCCCTTCGCCTTACCACGCATGTGCCGAGGTGGCCGACCGCCTGGAGGCTGTCGGTTTCACCGCGCTGGACGAGACGGCCCGTTGGCCCCGCGAACCCGGGCGCTTCTACACGCTCCGGGCGGGTTCCCTGGTGGCCTGGAGCACAGAGTCCGCACACGGCCCCGGCACATCGTTCCGCATCGTCGGGGCGCACACCGACAGTCCCAACCTGCGGATCAAACCGCACCCGGACACCAGCCGGGCGGGCTGGCAGCTCCTTGCCGCCGAGCCCTACGGCGGCCCGCTGCTCAACTCCTGGCTCGACCGCGACCTGGGCCTGTCTGGACGGGTGTCGGTCCGTACGCCCGAAGGGGTCGCCGAGCACCTGCTCAAGGTCGATCGACCGATCGTCCGGGTTCCCCAGCTGGCGATCCATCTCGATCGGGAGATCCGCGAGACCGGTGTCCGGCTCAACCCCCAGCAGCATCTCTTCCCCGTCTGGGGTGTCGGCACCTCTCCGGGTGACTTCGCCGGCTTCGTGGCGGAGGAGTTGAAGGTCGAGACCTCCGACGTCCTCGGCTGGGAGCTCATGACCCACGACCTGGCTCCGAGCCGTCGGATCGGGCGGGACGGCGATCTTGTGAGCGCGCCACGCCTCGACAATCTGGGCACGACCTACGCCGGCCTCCAGGCGCTGCTGCGGGCCGTCCAGGCACCGGCCGAGGGCAGCGTCCCCGTTCTCGTCCTCTTCGACCACGAGGAGGTCGGCAGCGTCTCCGACCGGGGTGCCGCCTCGACCCTGCTGCCGGCCGTGCTCGAACGGATCGTGCTCGCGGCCGGCGGCGACCGGGAGGACCTGCTCCGAGCGCTCGCCGGCTCGATCTGCGCGTCCGGTGACATGGCCCATGCGACCCACCCGAACTATCCCGAACGTCACGAGCCCCAGCACCCGATCCGGATCAACGCCGGGCCGGTGCTCAAGGTCAACGTCAATCTGCGGTACGCCACGGACGCCCGCGGCACCGGGGCGTTCGTCCACGCGTGCGAGCAGGCCGGCGTACCGCTGCAACGCTTCGTCAACCGTGCGGACCTCCCCTGCGGCTCCACGGTCGGTCCGATGACCGCGGCCGGCGTCGGCGTCACCACGGTCGACGTGGGTGCACCCCAGCTGGCGATGCACTCGGCGCGGGAGATGTGCGGCGCGGCGGATCCGGGTATGTACGTTGATGCACTCGCCGCGTTCCTGACCCCGGCGAACTGACGATGGTGGCCGACGAGACCTCGGTTCACGCCCCTGACCAGGGGGAGATCCCCAGCCCTGGTCCCGGTCGCAGCCCCAGCCCCGGTCACGGCCCCGGTCGCAGCCCCGGACTCACGCCGCCGCCTGGACCCCTGCTCAGCGCGGCCCGCGACCTCCTCGGTGTAGATGCCCGACCGCTCTCCGGTGGCTACAGCGGGGAGACTTTCCTGGTGGGGGCACCGGGGGAGGAGGCGGTACTCCGTCTGTACGTCCGAAACCCGGACCGGGCCGTGGTCGACGCCGCTCTCCACTCCCTCCTGCGTGACCTGATCCCGGTGCCGCGCATCCTCGAGATGCGTACGCAGGGGCCCGCTCCGGCCGCTCCGGCATTCCTGCTGACGGAGCGACTACCCGGCGAACGCATGGATCTCTGGCTCGCCGAAGCGCCTCGGGCCAAGCGCCGGGCGGCGGGCGAGAGCGCCGGCCGTCTCCTCGCGCGCCTGGTCGGCATTCCGTTCCTGCGGTCCGGGCAGTTCGTGGGGGCCGATCTGGCGGTCCAGCCGTGGCCGACCAGCGGTGCTGGCCTCGAAGACTGGGTGGAGGCGCACCGCGGCCGCGGTGCTTTTGCCCAGTGGTCGGACGATGACTTGGCGGGGCTGCTCGAAGTCGCCCGGTACGCCCAGGATCTGCTCGACGCCGCGCCTGACCGGGCGTGCCTTGCCCACAGTGACGTCAACCCGAAGAACCTGCTCGTCGACCCCACGTCCGGGGAGATCACCGGGCTCGTCGACTGGGAGTACGCACACAGCGGATCGCCCTACACCGACGTCGGCAACCTGTTGAGGTTCGAGACCGACGAGGCGTTCTGCACGGCCGTCGTCGCCACCTTCGCCGCTCAGGCTCCTGCCGTCTCGCCGCAGTTCGTCGAGCTCGGCCGGGCGGTCGATCTCCTCGCCCTGGTCGACCTGGCCGCCCGGGATGGGGGAACTCCCGTCGTCGATCAGGCGTGCCGGCTTCTGCGCGAGATGAGCCGATACCGTAACCTTGCCGCTGGCCGTCCGACATGGCGCTGAAACAGCCGCGTCGAAGACTCGAAAGAGCACGCCCGGAGGGAACCAAGCCGGGTTTCACTGCGTTGATCTTTGCCCGTTACGCGGGGTTGCGTTGACCCTGATCACAGGGCCCCCGTATCCTGACATGAGCGTTGTGGGCCTGTGCGACCTCGGACGGAGCAGGCTCGCGCTCTTACCTGTCGAAATCACCCGGTTCCGGCGCCAGGCAGCGACGAGGACTCTATCGGCAGTTTGATCCAAGGGTCCACGCGCGCAGGAGACGACGACCACGCCATATCGGAGCCACCATCCAGATGACGAGCAGCATCGAGGCCCCGCTGAACGACACAGCACCGGCCCAGCAGGAGACGCCGCAGGTAGCGGTGAACGACGTGGGTTCGGAGGAGGCCTTCCTCGCCGCGATCGACGAGACAATCAAGTACTTCAATGACGGTGACATTGTCGAAGGCACCGTCGTCAAAGTCGACCGGGACGAGGTCCTGCTCGACATCGGCTACAAGACCGAGGGCGTGATACCGGCTCGCGAGCTGTCGATCAAGCACGACGTCGACCCGAGCGACGTGGTGAAGGTCGGCGACCCAGTCGAGGCGCTGGTCCTGCAGAAGGAGGACAAGGAAGGCCGGCTGATCCTGTCCAAGAAGCGCGCGCAGTACGAACGCGCCTGGGGCACGATCGAGCAGATCAAGGAGGAGGACGGCGTCGTCACCGGCACCGTCATCGAGGTCGTCAAGGGCGGTCTCATCCTCGACATCGGTCTGCGCGGCTTCCTGCCGGCCTCTCTCGTCGAGATGCGGCGGGTGCGCGACCTGCAGCCCTACGTCGGGCGGGAGCTCGAAGCCAAGATCATCGAGCTGGACAAGAACCGCAACAACGTCGTCCTGTCCCGGCGCGCGTGGCTCGAGCAGACCCAGAGCGAGGTCCGGCAGAACTTCCTGCACCAGCTGCAGAAGGGCCAGATCCGCAAGGGCGTCGTGTCGAGCATCGTCAACTTCGGCGCGTTCGTCGACCTCGGCGGTGTCGACGGCCTGGTGCACGTCTCCGAGCTGTCGTGGAAGCACATCGACCACCCGAGCGAGGTCGTCGAGGTCGGTCAGGAGGTCACCGTCGAGGTGCTCGACGTCGACCTTGACCGCGAGCGGGTGTCCCTGTCGCTGAAGTCGACGCAGGAAGACCCGTGGCAGCAGTTCGCGCGGATGCACCAGATCGGCCAGATCGTGCCGGGCAAGGTCACCAAGCTGGTGCCGTTCGGCGCGTTCGTCCGGGTCGACGACGGCATCGAGGGCCTGGTCCACATCTCCGAGCTGGCCGAGCGGCACGTGGAGATCCCGGAGCAGGTCGTCCAGGTCGGCAACGACGTCATGGTCAAGATCATCGACATCGACCTGGAGCGGCGCCGGATCTCGCTGTCGCTCAAGCAGGCCAACGAGGGTGCCGAGGCGATCGGGGAGCACTTCGACCCGACGCTCTACGGCATGGCTGCCGAGTACGACGACCAGGGCAACTACAAGTACCCCGACGGCTTCGACTCCGAGACGGGTGAGTGGCTCGAAGGTTTCGAGCAGCAGCGCGACCAGTGGGAGCGGGAGTACGCGGAGGCCCACCAGCGCTGGGAAGCTCACAAAAAGCAGATCGAGGCGGCCCAGCAGGCCGAGTTGGACGAGGGCGGCGAGGAGTCGTCGGCGGCCGCACCGTCGTCCTACGCCTCCAGCGAGCCCGCCAAGCCGGCGGAGGGCACGCTCGCGTCCGACGAGGCGCTGGCAGCACTCCGGGAGAAGCTCACCGGCCAGGGCTAGGACCACCTGCTGGGACCCGCAGGGGACTCGAACGCCGAGAAGGCCCCGTCCGCGAGGACGGGGCCTTCTCGGCGTCGTGAGCGTGGCGGGTCAGCGCCGGCGGCGGCTCGCCAGGCCGCCCAGGGCGAAGATCAGGTTGATGGACACGATCGCCCCCCAGATCAACAGGACCAGGGCGACACTCGTATCGGCGGCGATCGCGGTGAGTGGGATCGACATGACGATCGACACGATCGCGAGCGCGAGCGCCTGACCAGAACGCAGCGAGGCGGCCTTCGCGAGGGCCTTCTCGTGTGCACCGGCGTCGCCGACTCGCTTCGCCACTTCGTCGGCGACCCGCGCCTCGATGGCCTTGTCGATGCGTTCGACGAAGGACTCGACGATCGCGGGCTCGTACTCCGCGCCAAGGTCACGGCGGGTCTGCAGCGCGGCCTCGGCCTCGTCGCGCGGGATCTCCACGTCAGCCATGGATCTCGTTATACATCGCGATGCGTACTTCCCGCGAGGTCGCAGGCAGATGTCAGGGGTCCGACAAGGATCGCCCGACCTACCGGCCGGACCGTGCCCTGCGGCTCTGGACGATTGATGGCGAGCCGTCCGGAATTCGGTGGGAACCGCCGTATCTGCTGGGGATTTCGCCGTACCGCCCGACCTGGCAGGGCCGGATGGCCACCTGCACAGCCGGAAAGGTCTCAATGCGGAGCACCACTTTGTCGCGCCCCTGTCCGGACGCTGTCTTGTCGGCGACACTGGGGGTGTGCACGAGCTCGGATGGCAACCAGCGGGCGTTGGGCTGTTCGTTCCCGGACGCCGGGACGACGCCTTGGTTGCCGAGGTGCGCGATGTGGTCACCCGGCTCGACGGGCTGCACGATCCGGTCGTACGCAGATGCTCGCCGATGACCTCTCTCGCCCTACTCGATGCCGACCCGATCGAGGTCGTCGTGGACGGCTCGGTGTTCGAGCGTCCCTACACCGACGAGAAGGTCGCCTACGAACTCGGCGACCGCCTGCGGGACCTGCTCATCGCGCTCGCGGTGACGCTGCGGCCGCTGTATGCCTCGGTCGTCCTCGAAGCTCCGTTCCTGTCGCCGAAGGATCTGCTGGTGACGCCTGAGCCCGACTTGTTCCTGGACGCCTGGTTCGACCTGTCCAGGCTGCATGTGGGGGTTGCTCAGGCCTACTCGGGCGCCCACGTCGAACAGGTCGGCGGTGGTCTCTACGTGTCGACCAGAGCGCCCTTCAATCCGGCGAGGTTCGACGAGCCCCTGGCGGTCAGCCTGGAGCGCGCCCGGCGGGCGATGGCCCAGGTCGTGGCGCACGGCTGAGCCCAGCCGAGCTCGGCCAGGTCGACCTGTCCTGATCACGGATGTCCGGTAGTCTCCGCGGCGTGCTGCGGGTGGGGCTGACCGGTGGGATCGGGTCGGGCAAGAGTGAAGTCGCCCGGGTGTGGGCGGGGCATGGCGCCCTCGTCGTCGACGCGGATCGGTTGGCCCGCGAGGTCGTCGAGGTGGGCACGGATGGGCTGGCGAGCGTCGTTCAGGAGTTCGGCGGCGGGGTCGTCCGTCCGGACGGCTCTCTTGATCGCGCGGCTCTTGGCGAGATCGTGTTCGCCGACGCCGAGGCACGTAGGCGCCTGGAAGCGATCGTGCACCCAAGGGTGCGGGCCCGGGCGGCCGACATCGAGGCGGCCGCGGACCGCGGGACCGTCGTCGTCCACGTCATCCCGCTCCTGGTGGAGACCGGGCAGGCCGACCGCTTCGACGTGGTGGTCGTGGTCGACGTGCCCGAGGACGTCCAGGTCGAACGCCTTCGCCAGACCCGCGGGATGACCGCCGGGGACGCCCGGTCCCGGATCGCCGCCCAGGCCGGCCGGGACGAACGCCTCGCCGCCGCCGACATCGTGATCGACAACGCCAGCGACCTGGATGATCTCCGTACGAAGGCCGACAGCGTGTGGGCGGAGCTGGAGAAGCGCGCCGCGTCAGCTTGACCGTGGCGGGCCTTCCCAGCCGGTGCGGGGCGCATTGTCGGAGGGGCGGGCTACGGTGGCTTCATGCGTCCGCTCAACGACATCAGGCGCAACGTCGCCCCCTTCAAGGTCGTCTCCGACTTCGCGCCCTCCGGCGACCAGCCCCAGGCGATCGAGGACATCGCCCGCCGGATCGAGGCCGGTGAGCGGGACGTCGTGCTGCTGGGCGCGACCGGCACGGGCAAGACCGCGACCATCGCCTGGGTGGTGGAGCAGCTCCAGCGTCCGGTTCTCGTGATGGAACCCAACAAGACGTTGGCCGCGCAGTTCACCAACGAGCTGAAGCACTTCTTTCCCGACAACGCGGTCGAATACTTCGTCTCCTACTACGACTACTACCAGCCGGAGGCCTACGTCCCGCAGTCCGACACCTACATCGAGAAGGACTCCTCGATCAACGATGAGGTCGAGCGGCTGCGGCACTCCGCCACCAACTCGCTGCTGACCCGGCGTGACACGATCGTCGTCGCCTCGGTCTCGTGCATCTACGGCCTCGGTTCGGCGGATGAGTACCTCGGCCAGATGACCACCCTGAAGGTCGGCCACGAGGTCGAGCGCGACAAGCTCCTGCGCCGGCTGGTCGAGATGCAGTACTCCCGCAACGACGCTTCCGGAGCACGCGGCACCTTCCGCGTCCGGGGCGACACCCTCGAGATCTTCCCGAAGTACGAAGAGATGGCCGTCCGGGTCGAGTTCTTCGGTGACGAGGTCGAGCGACTGTCGACGCTGCACCCGGTGACGGGCGAGATCCTCTCCGAGGACCAGGAAACCATGATCATGCCGGCGTCCCACTACGTTGCGGGTGCGGAGCGGATGGCCCGCGCGATCCGCGACATCGAGGTGGAGCTGGGCGAGCGGCTGCAGGAGCTGGAGCGGCAGGGCAAGCTGCTCGAGGCACAGCGGCTGCGGATGCGTACGACCTACGACATCGAGATGATGCAGCAGATCGGAACCTGTTCCGGCATCGAGAACTACTCGCGGCACATCGACGGCCGGGCCGCCGGATCGGCACCGCACTGCCTGCTCGACTACTTCCCCGAGGACTTCGTTCTCGTCATCGACGAGTCGCACGTGACAGTGCCGCAGATCGGGAGCATGTACGAAGGCGACATGTCCCGCAAGCGCACGCTGGTCGAGCACGGCTTCCGGCTGCCCTCGGCGATGGACAACCGCCCGCTGCGCTGGGAGGAGTTCCTCGAACGCATCGGGCAGACGGTCTACCTCTCCGCCACGCCGGGGCCGTACGAGATGGCGAAGGCCGACGGTGTTGCCGAACAGATCATCCGCCCCACGGGTCTCGTCGACCCGGAGGTCGTCATCAAGAACACCAAGGGACAGATCGACGACCTCATCCACGAGATCCGGCTCCGCGAGGCGAAGTCCGAGCGTGTCCTGGTCACCACCCTCACCAAGAAGATGGCCGAGGACCTCACCGACTACCTCCTGGAGCAGGGCATCCGGGTGCGTTACCTGCACAGCGAGGTCGACACGCTGCGTCGGGTGGAGCTGCTGCGCGAGCTCCGGATGGGGGAGTACGACGTCCTGGTAGGCATCAACCTCCTCCGCGAGGGTCTCGACCTGCCGGAGGTGTCCCTGGTCGCGATCCTCGATGCCGACAAGGAGGGCTTCCTGCGTTCGGGCACGAGCCTGATCCAGACCATCGGCCGGGCAGCACGCAACGTCTCCGGCCAGGTGATCATGTACGCCGACTCGATCACCCCGTCGATGCAGAGCGCCATCGAGGAGACCAACCGGAGGCGGGCGAAGCAGGTTGCCTACAACACGGCCAACGGCGTCGACCCGACCCCGCTGCGCAAGCGGATCGCCGACATCACCGACATGCTGGCGCGCGAGGACGCCGACACCCAGAAACTTCTGGGCGGTGGCGGCCGGCAGCAGAGCCGCGGGAAGGCACCGGTGCCCGAGCTGTCCAGCCCGGGGGAGGCGGGGCGCCACGCCCGCGATCTCGCCGCGATGCCGGCAGCGGATCTCGCCGACCTCATCCAGCAGCTCAACGACCAGATGCGGGTCGCGGCCGAGCAGCTGCAGTTCGAGATCGCGGCCCGGCTCCGCGACGAGATCAGCGAGCTGAAGCGCGAGTTGCGGGGAATGCACGAGGCCGGCGTGAAGTGAGATGACGCGCGACGAGCGCGGTAGCTCTCGCCCCGATGCGAGATGAGGCGGCTCGTCTCCACCGTGACGATCGCCCGCGACGACGGCTTCATCTGGGCGGGCCGGACACTGCCGGACCGGCGCACGGGCGGAACCGGACCGTGAAGACGACGGTCGGCAGACCGCTGGGAGGATTCGCATGACGGGGGCCGACGGCGATGCGATCATCGTCTCATCGCACCCACACCTCCCATGGCAGGCACGAGCGAGCGGTAGGAGACGGACAGCCATGAGTGCACGCTCGTACGACAAGGAGAGTGCGACGGCACTCGAACTCGCCGAATGGGCCAGCCAGCGGATCGTCCGCGGCCGCCCGACCGCGGTGACGACGAAGGCGCACGACGCCGACCTCGTGACGGAAACCGACCGCGAGATCGAACGCCATGTCCGGGCGGTGATCGAGGCCCGGTTCCCCGACCATGCCGTCGTCGGCGAGGAGTACGGCGGCGAGCCCGCGGACGGCGGAGGCCCGACGTGGTACGTCGACCCGGTGGACGGCACCACCAACTACGCCAGTGGCCTGCCGTGGTGTTCGTTCAGTCTCGCGTTGGCCGACGGTGCCGGACCGGTCGTTGGTGTCGTCGCGGATCCGTTCCGGAACGAGGTCTTCAGCGCGACCCGGGGCGGACCCGCCACCTGCAACGGTGTTCCCCTCCGCTGCCGGGACGTGTCCAGCCTGGCAGGCGAGGTCGTGGTCACGGAGTGGGCGTCCTACCGCCCGTGGCCCGGCATGGACGTCATGCTCGAGCGGCTGTCCGCGCAGCACTGCACGACCCGCATCATGGGCTCCTCGGCCCTCTCCCTGGTGAGTGTCGCGGCGGGGCGGGCGGCGGCAGGGGTGATCGGTGAGTTCCACCCGATCGACGTCCTCGCCGCGGTCTTCATCGCGGCGCGGGCCGGTGCCGTCGTACGCGCGGAGGACGGCAGTGCCACGTTGTTTCCGGCCACCGGTGGCATCGCGGTCGCCGCACCAGGTGTGGCGACCGCGATGTGGAACGCGTGGGTGCCGGCTACGGCCGCACGATCTTGTTGAGAGATCGAGGTCGTTGGGCGAGCATTGACGCGTCAGCGTCGACACGGTGCCGCCCGCGGTAGGTCGCGTGCGTTCCTGCGGTGCCGCCCTCGCATTCGCAGACGAACGGTGGGTCGAGATGAGCTTTCCTGGCGTTGCGGGTCCGGCGGCGCTCCACACCTGCGGAGGTGGCACGAGCCGACGCAGCCCGCTGAAGGCGTTCGCCGCGAGCGAGGGCTGGTACGACGACACGGTCGTCCCGGCCCTCGGCTAGGGGCGGGTCGGTCCGGGTCGTGGGGCGAGCAGGCATGTCATCCGCTTCATCCGCATTGGTGGTCGGCGAGTTCCTTGGGGGACTGCGCGACGAGGGGCCGGCCGAGACGCTGCCGGAGGCGACGGCATACGTCGCTGTCGACGTCGGCGACGGGCTCAGCTATCGCGTCGAGCCAGGGTCACTCGACGCGTCGGCGTACCTCACGGCCGACCTGCTGCTGGACGGAGTCCACCTCGCCGTCTTCCAGCTGACCCTGCGCGAGGGCGGGCACGGGCCGGTCTTCGTCGTGAGCTTCGGCCTGCTCAACCAGTGCGCCGCCCGGATGCGGATCCCGCTTTCCGCTGCCGACCAGAAACAGTGGCTCCTCGGCCGCGAAGGCGCCTGGCTCAAGCCCTTGTGCTGGGGCGACGCCGTTGACGTCGCCCGGGTCGACCGGATCGAGCTGACCGTGCACCGTAAGGGGCCCGACCCGGTGCGCTGGTCGATGTCGCCGCTGTGCATGGCGCCGGACGCGCCGCCTCTGCTCGACAAGCCGTTGCTGCCTCGCGGCCCGCTGCTCGACGAACTCGGTCAGAGCACCCTGCACGACTGGCCGTCGAAGACCCGCAGTGTCGCCGAGGCGAGCGGTCGGCTCCGCCGGCAGCTGGCCGCCGCGGGGGAGGCGCGCTGGCCTGCGGGCTACTCCTCGTGGGGCGGGTGGGCGGAGGGCCGCCGCGCGGCCACCGGCTACTTTCGGGCCGAGCACGACGGGCGGCGGTGGTGGCTGGTCGACCCCGACGGGCACCTCTTCTGGTCCAGTGGGCCCAACTGCGTGCAAGGCGTCATTGACAGTACGTGTACCGGCCTCGAGGCGGCACTCGAGTGGACGCCGCACCGCGCCGGCCCTTATGCGGATGCGATTCGTACGGGCCGGAACGGCTCCCTGGTCGTCAACTATCTGGGGACGAACCTGATCCGCGCGTTCGGGGCCGGTGGCTGGTGGTCGGCATGGTCCGAGCTCGCACTCGCGACCCTGCGGCGGGCCGGGTTCAACACGGTGGCGAACTGGTCGGACTGGGAGATCGCGCGGGCCGCCGGCTTCCCGTACGTACGACCCCTCCAGCCGAGGTGGCGACGGACGCCGACCGTCTACCGCGACTTCCCCGACGTCTTCCATCCGGGGTTCGCGACCGACGCGGAGACCTTTGCCGAGCAGCTGCGCGACACCGCGGACGACCCTGCGCTGATCGGCTACTTCCTCATGAACGAGCCGACCTGGGGCTTCGCGACCGAGACGCCGGCCGCCGGGATGGTACGAAGCCCCGGCAACTCGGCGACCCGACGGGAGCTCGTCGGTTGGCTCGCCGACCGGTACGGCGACGACGCCGGACTGTCCGCGCGTTGGGGAGGCAAGGCGAGCTTGACAGCGATCGGCGAGCGCCCCTGGTCGGGCGAGCTGACCACCGAGGCGGAGCAGGACCTCGCCGACTTCAGCGCAGTCATGGTGGCGAAGCTGTTCGACACGTTGAGCCGAGCCTGCCGGGCGGTCGACCCTCACCATCTGAACCTCGGCGCCCGTTACTACACGGTGCCGCCGGCCTGGGCGCTCGCGGGCATGGCGTCGTTCGACGTCTTCAGCATGAACTGCTACCGCGAGCGGGTGCCGGCGGCCGACCTCGCCAAGGTGAGCGACGCCCTCGAGCGCCCGATTCTCATCGGCGAGTGGCACTTCGGTGCCCTGGACGCAGGACTGCCGGCCAGCGGGATCGGCCATGTCCCCGACCAGGCTGCCCGGGGGCAGGCGTTCCGGCTCTATCTGGAGGACGCGGCGGCACAGCCGTGGTGCGTGGGCGCGCACTACTTCACGCTCTACGACCAGTCGGCGATCGGCCGTTTCGACGGCGAGAACTACAACATCGGCCTCGTCGACATCTGCCACCGGGAGTACGAACCTCTCGTGGCCGCGGCCCGGGAGAGCCACGCGGCGATGTATCCGGTCGCGCTTGGCCAGCGCGAGGCGTATGCGCGCGAGCCGGAGTACCTGCCGAAGCTCTTCCTCTGATCACACCGACGACGCCTCTCAGGCCGACGACGCCTCACCGGGTCGCAGGGAGGCGGCCGGGTACCAGTTGGTCGCGCCGGTGGCATCGAGGCTCGCCCGGCCGTACCAGCCGTCGGACTCGCGTACCCACCAGTCGAGCTGGGCCGGCCACCAGCGGCCGTCGACGAGGACCAGGATCGGCCTGGCCGGGTTGACCTTCCGCGAGACGGTGGCACCGGCCTCCTGCGGGGACTGGCCGGAGTTCATGGTGGCCGCCAACTCGGTCGCCTCGGGCTGGCCGAGGTCCTGCCGGCTGTGCCAACCATTGACCGCGGCGTCCCAGACGCCGTAACCCTTGGTTGTCTTGCGTACGGCGAACCGGTCGATCATGTGCTGTCCCTCTCGATCATGACCTGGGCAGGGCAGATCGAACTGACGTTCGAATGATAGCGCTTCCGGTGGGCCGCGCACCGGAAAGGGTCCGAGATGGTTGGTGCCGTGGATCCGAAAAGGGGCGAGAATCCGCGCATGAGCGAGCCTGCGGAACACACGCGCCCGGAACTCGGCGAGGTCTTCTCGAACCCGGGGGTCGCGGCGGCCTACGTACACCGCCCGCCCTACCCGCCAGAGGTCTTCGACATCCTGGAGAAACTGGTCACCGAGGAACCGCGCGCGGTGCTCGACATCGGCGCGGGAGACGGAGCCATCGCCCGTCCGCTCGCCTCGAGGGTCGGCCGGGTCGACGCCCTCGACGTCTCGGCCGCGATGATCGAGGCGGGCCGCCGGCGGCCAGGAGGAGAGCGACCCAATCTGCGCTGGATTCTCGGTGCGGTGGAGACGGCGGAGCTGGGCGGGCCGTACGCACTCGTGACTGCCGGGGCGAGCCTGCACTGGATGCGGTGGGGACCGACGTTGAACCGATTGGCCCGAGTGATGACTCCGCACGCGTACCTTGCCATCGTCGAGCACGGCCCCCGTGACGTCCCCTGGCAGGACGATCTGGTCACCGTCATCAAGCGCCATTCACGTTACCCCGACTACGATCCCCGGTTCTCCGTCGTCGGGGCTCTTCAGCAGCGGGGCCTCCTCGAGCTGAGCGGCAGCGCCGAGAGTTCCCCGACGCCGTTCCGCCAGTCGGTCAGCGACTACGTGGAGCAGTTCCACTCGACGTCGTCCCTCGCCCGGGAACACATGTCGGAGCAGGAGGCAAGGGACTTCGATCTCGCGGTCGAGCAGGTGGTCCGGCCCTGGGCGCACGACGACATGCTCGAGCTGGCGATCGTCGCCACCCTGGCCTGGGGACGTCCCCAGCCAGCCGGGATGCGGGGCGTCGCGAGTGAGGCGTGATGGGAGACAGGGCCTGGGGATGTCCCGCTAGAGAATCTGGGCGCCACCGGCGTAGCGCGCGAGCCGGTCGGGGTCGAGTGCGAGGCCGAGGCCCGGTGCGTCCGGGATCGTCAGCATGCCGGCGCCGTCGAGAGTCCAATGTCCGGTCACGATGTCGTCGATGTACGGCGAGCCGGTCCGGTACTCCACCAGATACGTGTCCGGCAGCGCCGACGCCAGCTGGAGGTCAGCGGCCAGACCGACGGCGGTGTTCCACCCGTGGGGGATCAGCCGCACGCCGTGCTCCTGCGCCGACCAGCCGATCCGCCGGGCCTCACTCAGACCACCGCATTTCGTGGTGTCGGGCTGGACGATGTCGAACGCCCCAGCCGAGAGAAACGGCGCGAACGCCTGCCGCCGGGTGAGGACCTCGCCGCCCGAGATCGGCACGGAAGACGACCGCCGCAGGGCCACGAAATCGTCGAGCGCATCGGGTCGTAGCGCTTCCTCGAACCACGCCACCCCGTGATCGGCGAGCATGCGTGACGTCCGAAGCGCCCACGCGTAGTCGCCGTCCCAGAAAGCGTCCGACCCGCCGGCGTCGACGGCGAGGATCGCGTCGTCACCCACGGCGGCGCGGGCGGCCGACACGATCGCCTCGTCCGTGCGGGCTCCGACCCGACCGAACGGGCCCCACCCGATCTTGAACGCCCGGAACCCCTGTGCCGTGAGCTGGTCCAGTGTCTCGGTGAGCGGACCGGGTTCGGTCATGAGCAGGGAGGCGTACGGCATCACCCGATCGCGGAAGCGGCCACCCAGCAGCCGGCCGACCGGCTGACCGCACGCCTGACCCAGGATGTCCCACAACGCGACGTCGATGCCGCTGATCGCGTGGGTCAGCGTGCCGCCGCGGCCCATCCAGAACGAGTGCTGGTGCAGTTTCTCGCTGACCCGCTCGGGCTCGAGGGCGTTCTCGCCGCGGTAGAGCGGTTCGAGCACTTCGAGCGCCGCGCGTACCAGCGACTCTGAGGTGAAGACGCTGCCGACTCCGACCAGCCCCTCGTCGGTGTGGACCGCGAGCAGGGTGTGGACCACATCGTCGGGTCGCAGCTCGTGGCTCCAGCCGCCTTCGGGAGTGGCGCCACGAAGCCCAGCGACGCGTACCTCGGTGATCTTCATGGCCTCGAAGCCCGCGGATCAGCGATTGTCGTACTTGTCCGGAATCACGACGCTCAGTGCGAAGCTCACCAGGGCGGCGATGATCGCGCCCCAGAAGCCGGCCCAGAAGTCGTCGACGACGAACTCGAGGTCCAGCTCGCCGGCCAGCCAGCCCACCAGCAGGAACAGCAACGCGTTGACCACGAACGAGATCAGGCCGAGCGTCAGGATGTAGAAGCCGCAGCCGACCACCTTGATGATCGGCTTGAGGACGGCGTTGATGATGCCGAAGATGACGGCAACGGCCAGGAGCGTGCCGACCTTGCCACCGGTCGAGCTGGACGTGAGCTCGATTCCCGGGACCAGCGTGGCCGCGAACAGCGCCACCGCATTGACGAGGATGCGTACGACGATGGGGATCACCCGCCGATCCTTCCACGGTCGGCCCCGCCGTGAAAACACCCATGTGTGGTCGGTCACCTCACTCGCAAGACCGGCTCGCTTCACCGGCGCCCCCTGGAACTGACCATCTAGACTTGTGCGGTTGCCCTGGTTCCTGGGCAGCGTCTCGCACCAGTCGTCCGGGCCTTGCCCTGTAAATGGGGGCCCTGGATATGGGGGCCCTGGATATGGGGGCCCTGTATATGGGGGCCCTGTATATGGGGGCCCTGGATAAGGGGGATGCGTCGTTGGCAGCCTTCTCTGACCCCGCCACCTCGTCGGAGCGCGCGGAGATCGAGCAGGAGCAACGCTACGTCGACCGGGTCTACGACCGGTTGGCCGTCATGGTGGCCCGCGCGACAGAGGTGGGTCGCGACGGCAGAGACCGTGGGTTGCTGGACTACACCGGCGAGATCAAGGAAGAGGACTACCGCAGCCTCTTCGAACGAGATGTGCTCGTCGACCACGCGGTCCGCCGGCTCGCCGTTCTCGACGCCCAGCGCGAGGGTCTGGTGTTCGGGCGGCTGGACCACCGCGGGGGCGAGATCCGCTACGTCGGGCGGATCGGCGTACGTGATGCCGAACACGAGCCGCTCGTCATCGACTGGCGGGCGCCTGCCGCCGCGGTCTTCTACCAGGCGACGGCGGCCGACCCGAAGGACGTCGTACGCCGACGGATCCTGCGCTGCCAGGGCCAGCGGGTCGTCGGGGTGGAGGACGACCTGCTGGACCCGGAAGCGGCTCCGTCCGATCTGCCCGTCGTGGGCGACGGCGCGCTGATGGCGGCGCTGACCGCTGCCCGTGGACGGCAGATGCGCGACATCGTGGCCACCATCCAGCACGAACAGGACGAGATCATTCGGGCGCCATCGCCGGGCGTCACGCTGATCAGCGGAGGGCCGGGCACCGGGAAGACCGTCGTCGCGCTCCACCGGGCGGCCTACCTGCTCTACTCCGAGCGGCGCCGGATCGCGGGCGGTGGCGTGCTCGTCGTCGGGCCGTCACCGGTCTTCATGAGCTACATCGAGCGCGTACTGCCGACGTTGGGTGAGCACGAGGCGACCTTGCGTTCGCTCGGGGAGGTCGTCGACGGGATCGTTGCCACCCGGACCGATCCGTTCGACGTCGGGCTCATCAAGGGATCGCTGCGGATGCGCCGGGTGCTCGGCCGGGCGGCGCGAGGGCCGGCACCCGGTGCGCCCGAGGAGCTCCGGATCTACGTCGGCGGCCGGATTCTTCGGCTGGACGCCGAGGAGTTGGCCGAGGTCCGGCGTACCGTCCTGCAGCGCGGCGCGCGCCGCAACCGGGCCCGCGGCGACGCCGTTCGCGGTCTGGTCGCAGCCCTGTGGCGCAAGGCGTCCGCCGACAGTACGACGGCCAACGGGCGAGGTGCGCGGTCGGACTTCGAGGAGTCCGTCACCGATCTCGACGCGTTCGAGGAGTTCGTGGACGCCTGGTGGCCGGTGCTCACGCCGGTGCAGGTGCTCCGCCAGCTCGCCGACCCTGAGAGGCTGCGCCAGGCCGCCAAGGGCGTGCTCCGCCCAGCCGAGGTCGACGCGCTGGCCGCCACGTGGGCCGGCGGCGCCGACGCGGGCAAGGACGGATTCTCCGTCGAGGACGTCCCCCTGCTCGACGAACTCCACGCCCTGCTGGGTGAGCCTCCGCGTCGGCCGGCACCGCGGGATCCGTTCGAGATCGACGGTGTACGCGAGGTCACGACCGCCGCTGACCGCGACTACGCCGCGCGGGCGCGGGCCGAGCGGGCGACACAGTACGACGGATACGCGCACGTCCTGGTCGACGAGGCACAGGACCTCTCGCCCATGCAGTGGCGGATGCTCGGGCGGCGCGGCCGGCATGCCAGCTGGACGGTCGTCGGTGACCCGGCGCAGAGCTCATGGCCGGACATCGACGAGGCCGAGGCTTCCCGTGACACGGCTCTCGGCAGGCGGACACGGCGGACGTTCCATCTCAGCACCAACTACCGGAACTCCCAGGAGATCTTCGACCTCGCCGCGAGTGTGATCCGGCCCGAGATCCCCGACCGGCCGCTCCCACGGGCGGTCCGCGCCACCGGCCACGCCCCCGACCATGTGGTCGCGACGGAAGCTGGCCTGCCCGACGCGCTGCGCCGGACCATCCTGGACCTGCTCGCCAGCGTGCAGGGCACTGTCGGCGTCATCGCCCCACAAGCCATGGCTGAGACGGTGTCCACCTGGGTGTCCACCTGGGTGGACGACGCGAACACGGCGAACGGAGCGAACGGTGCGAACGGTGCGACAGGCGGCGAGCGGACACAGACCGGGTACGAGGGCGATCGGGTCGTCGTGACGACCGGTATCGCCAGCAAGGGTCTCGAGTTCGATGCCGTCGCCCTGCTGGAGCCGGCGGAGATCGCGGCGGAGACCCCGGTCGGGACACGGACTCTTTACGTCGCGCTCACCCGGGCGACGCAGCGCCTGGCTACGGTCGGTACTGACGCCGGGTGGCCCGCCCACCACGCCGCCCGGCAGCCAGATTCGCCGCATCCGCCGGAGCGGCACCAGGGCCTGGCACCGGCCGGTTGACGCGGCCGACACCAGTCTCAAAGGAACGACGGGTTTCGACACGAAGGCCGCCGTCCGGCGGAAATGTGCGGATCGGGGCCAGTGTGGCCCGCGGGTAATAGGGTTTCGGCAGGCCCACCGTGGTGGATGGTGGGCCGGAGGGGGCGGCAGTGGCGGAGCCGGTCGAGACGCGTGACGGGGCTCGCGTGTTCACCCTGCCCAATCTCCTGAGCTTCGCCCGGCTCGCCGGGGTCCCGTTGTTCCTCTGGCTGGTGCTCGGACCCAAGGCCGACGGCTGGGCGATCATCGTGCTCGGCCTGTCCGGTTTCAGCGACTGGCTCGACGGCCAGCTCGCCCGGCGGCTCGGCCAGGTCAGCGCACTCGGCAAACTGCTCGACCCGTTCGCCGACCGGCTCTACATCCTGGCAGTCCTGGTGGGTCTCGCCCTTCGCGAGGTCATCCCGATCTGGCTCGCCGTCCTCATCCCGTTGCGTGACGTCCTGCTCTTCGGGCTGATCCTGTTGCTGCGCCAGCGCGGTCACGGGACGCTTCCCGTGCACTTCCTCGGCAAGGCCGCGACCTTCTGTCTGCTGTATGCGTTCCCCCTGCTGTTCCTCGGTGACGGCGGGGGTGCCTTCGCCGCGGTGGCCAAGGTCGCGGGGTGGGCGTTCGCGATCTGGGGCACCGGACTTTACTGGTGGGCAGGGGTCCTTTACGGCTTCCAGGCGTCTCAGCTGCTTCGCCGATCCCCGCCGGTCCAACCGGTATCGGCCGAAGATCAGCTCCACGGGTAGGGGCCGGGAGGGGAGGGGATGTGAGAGCCGTCGTCATGGCAGGCGGCGAGGGTACCCGCCTGCGACCCATGACCACCAGCATGCCCAAACCTCTGCTCCCCGTCGTCAACCGGCCGATCATGGAGCACGTCCTGCGGCTGCTCAAGCGGCACCAGTTGACCGAGACGGTGGTCACGGTCCACTTCCTCGGCTCGATGGTCCGGGCATACTTCGGTGACGGCGAGGACCTCGGCATGGACCTCACCTACGCCACCGAGGAGAAGCCGCTCGGCACCGCCGGCAGCGTCAAGAACGCCGCTGCCGCCTTGTCCGACGACACGTTCGTCGTCATCTCCGGTGACGCGCTCACCGACATCGACCTGACCGCGCTGGTGGAGCATCACCGGCGCTCAGGCGCCCTCGCCACCGTGTGCCTCACCCGGGTCCCCGACCCGCTGGAGTTCGGCATCACGATCCTCGACGACGACGGCCGGATCGAGCGCTTCCTGGAGAAGCCGACCTGGGGCCAGGTCTTCTCCGACACCATCAACACCGGCATCTATGTCATGGAGCCGGAGATGCTGAGCCACGTCGGTGCGGCCGAGAACGTCGACTGGTCAAGCGAGGTGTTCCCGCGCCTACTCGAGGCGGGTGCGCCGCTCTACGGTTACGTCGCCGACGGCTACTGGGAGGACGTCGGCACCCATCGCAGCTATCTCAAGGCCAACTACGACGTCCTCGACGGGCAGATCGCGATCGACATCGACGGGTTCGAGGTCTCCAAGGGGGTCTGGGTCGGCGAGGGCGCCGACGTCGACCCCGACGCGACCCTCAAGGGCCCGTTGTACGTCGGGGCCTACGCGAAGGTCGAAGGCGGGGCCGAGTTGCGTGACCACACCGTCGTCGGCGACAACGTCGTCATCCGCAGCGGCGCGTTCCTGCACCGAGCCGTGGTGCACGACAACGCCTACATCGGCGCGCACTCCAACCTCCGCGGTTGCGTGGTCGGCAAGAACACCGATGTGATGCGCGGGGCCCGGATCGACGACAGTGCGGTCGTGGGCGACGACTGCGTCATCGAGGAGGAGGCCGTCCTTCATCCCGACATCAAGGTCTATCCGAGCAAGACGATCGAGGCCGGCGCGGTCGTCAACCAGAGCGTGATCTGGGAGTCGCAGGGCCGCCAGGCACTCTTCGGCCCGCGCGGGGTGAGCGGGATCGTCAACGTCGAGATCACCCCTGAGCTGGTGGTCCGGTTGGCGAGCGCCTACGCGACGACGCTGCGCAAGGGAGCGACCGTGCTCACCGCGCGGGACACCTCGCGGTCGGCCAGAGCGCTCAAGCGGGCGGCGATCGCGGCGTTCACCTCGAGCGCCCTGAACGTCTGCGACCTCGAGGTCTCGCCCAACCCGGTCGCCCGGCTGGAGACGTCCAGGAGCAACGCCGGCGGTGGGCTGCTCATTCGTACGACTCCCAGCCGTCCCGACTCGGTGGACCTGATCTTCATGGACGAGACGGGCGCGGACCTCTCACTCGCCGCGCGGCGGAAGGTCGAGCGCGTGCTCGGCCGGCAGGAGTTCCGCCGGGCGTTTCCCGGCGAGATCGGTGACCTCACGTTTCCGTCGCGGGTGGCGGAGACCTACGTCCATGACCTGCTGGCCAACATCGACGCGTCGGGCGTCGCCGGGACGGGTCTCAAGGTCGTGGTGGACGCCGGCCGCGGCACTGCCGGCCTGTTGCTGCCGAGCCTGCTCGGGAAGCTCGCGGTCGAAGCGTTCACGGTCAACTCCGGTGTGGACGAGCGCAGCCCGACCGAAACGGCCGAGCAGCGCACTCGCGCGATCGCCAACCTGGCGGAGGTGGTGGCGTCGTCGCGGGCTGCGTTCGGTGTGCGGTTCAGTCCGCTGGGAGAGCGGATCTCACTCGTCGACGAGACCGGCAACGTCATCGCCGACGAGCGGGCGCTGCTCGTCTTCGTCGACCTGATCGCGGCTGAGGCGTCGGAAGGACATGTCGCGCTACCGGTGACGACGACCCGGGTGGCCGAGCAGGTCGCCGCTTTCCACAACGTCGGGATCCGCTGGACCACGACCGCACCGGACGCGTTGGCCACGGCCGCGGCCGCTGACGGTCTGCTCCTGGCCGGCGACGGTCGGGGCGGGTTCATCGTCCCGGAGTTCTCCAACGCGGTCGACGGCTTCGCCGCGTTCGTACGCCTGCTCGGAGTGGTGGCACGCACCCGGCTTCCGCTGTCGGAGATCAACGCCCGCATCCCGCGGGCCCACGTCGTCCAACTCGCGGTCCCGACGCCGTGGGCGAGCAAGGGTGCGGTGATGCGAGCCGCGATCGAGGCCGCCGACGGGCGTCCGCTCGACACGACTGACGGCGTACGCGTGCTGGAACCCGACGGCTCGTGGGCACTCGTCCTCCCGGATCCGACCGAGGCGGTGACGCGGGTGTGGGCAGAGGGGCGGAGTACGGAGGCCGCGACAACCCTCGCGCACCGGTGGGCGGACCTGGTGACCCGAGCCGGCCGCTAGCGCGCTCGGGATATGGGCAGGCCAGCCGATGTCGAGGCAGACAGAACAGCTGGATCCGTGGCCGAACGGTCGTGGTCGACCTGTCAGCCGCCGATGATCGTTTTTTGTGATCACCGCGCGGGACACACACCCAGCACGTCATGACACCATGGTCCGCATGGCCTCAGGGGAGCGGGAGGCGCCGACGGTGCGTCTCGAGGGTACGCCTGCGGCGCCTGGCCGCCCGGCGGCGCCACCAGGCGCCTGGCCGCGCGCGGGCACGATCCTCAAGCGTGACGACTCGATGTCGCTCATGCGCGAGCTCGTCACGCATGCCCTCGACGACGGCTACGCGGCGGCCGCCGCGCGCCGCGGTCCCAGTCGTTCCCGTTCCCGCCGCGGCCTGGGCGCGACGCTGGTGGCGCTAGCATTGCTCGGCCTGCTCCTCACCGTGGCAGCGGTCCAGACCAGACAGTCCGCTCCGGCGGTGGCGCAGGAGAAGGCGGAACTCTTGGAGCGGATCCGGGCCGAGACCGCCCGCAACGACGACATGCGCACCCACGCCGGCGTACTGCAGGAGGAGGTCACCGTCCTTCAGAACGACGTCCTGGCGAGCACGGCGAGTGGCCAGAACCTGCGCGAACGCCTCGCCGCGCTCGACGTGCTGGCGGGAACAGGTCGGGTCGAGGGTCCGGGGCTCCGCCTGGTCATCGACGACGCGCCCGTCGACGAGGTCTCCGGGGCGAGCAGTGCAGAAGGACGGATCCTCGACATCGACCTGCAGCAGGTCGTGAACGGTCTGTGGTCGGCCGGCGCCGAGGCGATCGCCATCAACGGCCAACGGCTCACCGCGTTGACCGCGATCCGCGGCGCCGACAAGTCGATCACCGTCGACTACCGACCGCTTGCCCGTCCGTACGTCGTCGAGGCGATCGGCGATCCCGACACCCTGGAGGCGCAGTTCGCCGAAAGTCCGGGTGGCAAGTGGCTGTTCAACCTCAAGGCAGTGCACCATATAGCACTTGGAACGGCGGCGGTTGACGAGCTCCTACTGCCCGCCGACTCCGGTAACAAACTCCGATACGCGCGGACGGAAGGCGCCCAGTGATCGCGACGATCGGCCTCTTCGTCGGAATCATCGTGGGGCTGTTGCTCCAACCGGCAGTGCCTTTGTGGCTGCAGCCGTACCTCCCGATCGCGGTCGTGGCTGCCCTCGACGCGGTCTTCGGTGGACTGCGCGCGCTCGTGGACGGCATCTTCGACGACCGGGTCTTCGTCGTGTCGTTCATCGGCAACGTGCTGGTCGCCGCCGTGATCGTCTACCTGGGGGACCAGCTTGGCGTCGGCGCACAGCTGTCGACCGGTGTCGTCGTCGTCCTGGGCATCAGGATCTTCTCCAACATGGCGGCGATCCGTCGGCGCCTGTTCAAGGCCTGATGGGTGGTACGAAGGCGATGGCCGAGCAGAAGCCCAAGGCGTCTGGTGGCAAGAAGCCGCGTAATCCCGCATGGCGACGGCTCAACAGCGCGTTCCGCCTCTACATCTCCCGCGCCCAGTTGGCCGGGGCGCTGTTGCTGGCGATCCTCGGCTTCGCCGCCACCATTCAGGTGCAGGCGTTGCGCACCGACGACGAGTTCTCCGGTGCCAACAGGCCACAGCTGATCCAGATGCTCGATGGTCTGCAGCAGCGCACCCGCCGGCTGGAGGCGGAGATCAGCGAGCTCGAGTCGGCGCGGGCGGAGCTGCTGTCGGGTGCCGACCGGACCCGCGCGGCGGTCAACCAGGCCCAGGCGCGCGCCGAAACCCTTGGCATCCTCGCCGGCACTCTCCCGGCGAGCGGCCCAGGTATCCGGCTCACGATCTCCGACACCCGATCGGCCGTAACGGCGTCGTTGGTTCTCAACACGATCGAGGAGCTGCGCGATGCGGGAGCCGAGTCGATCGAGGTGAACGATCGTGTCCGACTCGTCGCCGGCAGTTACGTCCTCGACGGCCAGGGCGGCATCCTGGTCGACGGCACGCTCATCCCACCTCCGTACACGATCGATGCGATCGGGGAGACGAGGACACTCGCGACCGCGATGCGCATCCCCGGCGGTGTCGTCGACGAGGTGGGCCAGAAGGGCGGGCTGGTCACCGTCCTGGAACAGTCGAACATCCAGATCGACTCCTTGCACCGTCCGGTGACGCCTCGCTACGCTCGGCCGGCCCCGGAGGAGACAGCGAAGTCCGGCGACTAGCCTGTCTCCTCAGACGGGGTGTGCTGGCGCGGCGTGCGGTGGTGCTGCCCAGGAAATGTCGACAGCGAGGAGACAGTGGTGTTCCCGGACGACGTCACGTACACGAGCGAGCACGAGTGGGTACGCGATCCCGGAGACACCGAGGGTTCGGTCCGGATCGGCATCACCCACTACGCCCAGGACGCGCTGGGCGACATCGTCTACGTCAGCCTGCCACCGGTGGGTGAACAGGTGCGGCGCGGTGCGGTGGTCGGTGAGCTCGAGTCGACCAAGAGCGTAAGTGAGCTGTACGCACCACTGAGTGGCACGGTCGTCGCCCGCAACGACGCGCTCGACGAGCGCCCCGAGCTTGTCAACGCCGAGCCGTACGCCGCGGGATGGATGATCGAGCTACAGCCGAGCGATCCGGACGAACTCGGATCGCTCCTCGACGCCGCGGCGTACAAGGCGCAGGTCGAGCAGACCTGATCACGCGTTCCACACTGTCCGAGTAGCCGCTCATTCGCCGTTTCGCCCGGTTGGGTCGCGGATGGACGCAATCGCTGCGGGCTGCCCACCTCGACCATTGGTCAAGAGTTAGGGTGTGTGCGGTGGACGAGTTCAACTCAGACGACGAGAGAGTTCCGCCACGGGAGGGTCGATGCCTTTCTGCACTCAGTGCGGGCATGAGAACGCCGAGAACAGCAGGTTCTGCTCGCAGTGCGGCAGAGCGCTGGGGGGAGAACGACCTGTCGAGCAGACCGCGACGATCTCACTCGGCCTCGAGCCCGAATACGACCGGGCGGAGGCCGAGCTCCGTCCGCAGGAGCAGGCCGCCGTCGACGCCCTGCCCTACGACTGCGCGTTGCTCATCGTGCAGCGCGGTCCGAGCGCCGGGAGCCGGTTCCTGCTCGACGCCGACGTGGTGACCGTGGGTCGGCATCCCGAGAGCGACATCTTCCTCGACGACGTCACCGTCTCCCGTCGGCATGCCGAGTTCCGCCGCCGGCCGCAAGGTTTTGTCGTACGCGATGTGGGCAGCCTGAACGGCACCTACGTGAATCGCGATCGCATCGATGAGGTCCTGCTCATCGGTGGCGACGAGGTGCAGATCGGCAAGTTCCGCCTGGTCTACTTCGCCAGCCAGCGCGGTTTCGGCATGACGGGCGCACCCGAACGGACCGGTGCTGGTTGGGACGGGGGGCCGGAGGGGGAAAGACGGTGAGCGACGCTCTCCTTCGGGGGGTCCAAGAGCTGTACCCGCAAGGATTCCTTCGGTGAGTGGCGCGGCGTCCGCGCGGTCCCACAGCTTTTCCATTGGTGAGGTACTCGCGAGGCTGCGCGCTGAGTTTCCCGACGTCACGATCTCGAAGATCCGTTTTCTCGAGGCCGAAGGTCTGGTGGAACCGCAGCGAGCTCCGTCGGGTTACCGCAAGTTCGGCCATGACGACATCGAGCGGCTGCGCTTCGTGCTGACCGCGCAACGCGACCACTATCTCCCGTTGCGGGTGATCAAGGACCACCTCGACGCACTCGACCGGGGCTTCGAACCGCCGCAGCTTCCGGGTCGGGCACTTCCGTCCGCGCCGTCTCCGAGAGTGCTGCTCGGCGGTGCGGACCAGGTGGGCGCGGAGGCGTTCGGGGCCAATGGTTCCGACGTGCGGTTGTCACGCAAGGAGCTCGTCGAGGACGCGGGGATCGACTCGGACCTGCTGGACCAGCTCGAGTCGTATGGCCTCGTCTCGGCCCGGCATGGCAGGGACCACTACGACGAGGATGCACTCGAGATCGCGAAGACCGCAGGTGAGCTCGCGGGGTTCGGGCTCGAGCCGCGCCACCTTCGTGCTTTTCGTACGGCCGCCGACCGTGAGGTGGGACTGATCGAGCAGGTGGTGGCTCCGCTGGCGCGGCAGCGCGGCATGGACTCGCGGGCGCGTACGGAGGACCGGATCCGGGAATTGGCGGCGCTGGCGGTACGCCTGCACGCGCTCCTGGTGAAGACCGGGCTCGGGCGGTGAAGTGCGTCGGTCGACTGGCCACCAACCGACCGGGGTAGTGTGGACGAGTGCGCGAGCTCGACGTCGTTGGTGTCCGGGTGGAGATGCCTTCGAACCAGCCGATTGTCCTGCTCCGGGAGGTCGACGGCGAACGGTTCTTGCCGATCTGGGTGGGGCCCGCTGAGGCGAGTGCCATCGCTCACGCCCAGCAGGGGATCGTCCCGGCGCGGCCGCTGACCCATGACTTGTTCCGCGATGTGCTGATCGCGACCGGCCAGGAACTGACCGAGGTCCGGATCACCGACCTCCGCGACGGTGTCTTCTACGGCATCCTCGCCTTCGCGAGCGGTGTCGAGGTCAGTGCGAGGCCATCGGACTCGATCGCCCTGGCACTCCGCCTGAACGTCAAGATCGTCTGCTCGGACGAGGTTCTGACCGAGGCCGGCATCGCCATCCCGGACGAGCAGGAGGCCGAGGTCCAGAAGTTTCGTGAGTTCCTCGACCAGGTGACACCGGAGGACTTCGACACCCCAGGCTGAGGTCCCCTTTCGGTCTCGACCTCAGGTTGAGGTTTCAGGGCGACACGCCGGCCGTCGCGTTGACCCGTCACGACGCGCGGGCCTACCGTGACGAGGAAAACTTCGTGGATGTCATTCGGCTTCCATGAGGGGCGCTTCTCGCAGGAGGCGCCAGCATGCGGCTCTGCCGCATGACCAGCGGTCTCGTCCGGGTCGGGGTCGGGTAGGACTGGAGAGGGTGTCGCGCTCACCGCGACCCCAACAATGTGGGAGGCGGCCGTGACAGGCACGGGTGACCAGGCGGGAGGCGGTGCCACCGGCGCCGCCATGGGCGAGAGTCCCGAGCGGACCGAAGCCCGCCGTACGGCTGGTGCGCAGGGTCTGCTGTTCGGACCTGCTGACGGCGTTCCGGATCCGCCCCAGGACGGCCTGGGCTACCGCGGTGCCACCGCCTGTGCCGCGGCTGGCATCACCTATCGACAGCTCGACTACTGGGCGCGCACCGGTCTGGTGGAGCCCACCGTCCGTCCGGCGTCCGGCTCGGGCACCCAGCGGCTCTACTCTTTCCGCGACGTCCTGATGCTCAAGGTGATCAAGCGCCTGCTCGACGCCGGCGTCTCGTTGCAGCAGATCCGCACCGCGGTCATGCACCTGCGCGAGCGGGGCGCCCAGGATCTGGCGGAGATCACGCTCATGAGCGACGGTGCGAGCGTCTACGAGTGCACCTCGCCCGACGAGGTGATCGACCTGCTCCAGGGTGGCCAGGGCGTGTTCGGCATCGCTCTCGGGCGGGTGTCCCGTGAGGTCGAGGGCACCCTCGCGGAGTTCCCGGGTGAGCGGCCCGATGCCCCCGAGGACCACGAGCACCCAGGTGACGAGCTCGCGTTGCGCCGCCGCGCCCGGCTCACGGGCTGACGTTCGCGGAGGCGTTCGGATCGGGAGTTCCCGGTGCAAAAGGTTCGTCCGGACGCTGTTCCGGTGGCCGTTTCGGCGGGAAATGACCACGCCCGGTAGGTCTGTGGTCGCCTGTACGGTGCCGATGCCTCGCCCAGGAATCAGATGCCAGCTCAGCGTGGTCATTTGCCGCGAAGCCGGCAGCTGCTGGCGGGGTTGACCGAACTCCAGTCCGGACGCTGGTAGCGTGGGTCGAGCTGACAACCCCGCGTGGGAGAGTCTCCACGACCGGATGAACCGGCCGAAGTAGGGCGGTTACTCCTCGTAGGTCGTGGAGCGCCGAAGGGGCAACCCCCCGGAACCTCTCAGGCTCACGGACCATGCGGGCGAGGCGACTCTGGAGCGCCACGGTGGCGTGACAGAGGGGGACTCGACCTGACAGGCCACCTGCCTCGACCGGGGAGCTCCCATGAACGCCTCGATCTCGTCCAGCATCGGCTCCCAGCGGATCAGCGCTCCGCCGCCTGCCGCGAACTTCGCCGATCGCCACATTGGCCCGTCCGGCGAGGACCGGGCCAAGATGCTCGCGGCCTGCGGGTTCGGCTCGCTCGACGAGCTCACGTCGGCGGCGGTGCCGCGGTCGATCCGGACCAGGCGCCCCCTCGACCTTCCGCCGGCCGCGACCGAAACGCAGACGTTGGCGGAGCTGCGGGCGCTCGCGGCCATGAACCGTCCGATGACCCAGATGATCGGGTTGGGTTACTCCGACACGGTGACGCCGCCGGTCATCCGCCGGAACATCCTCGAGAGCCCCGCCTGGTACACCGCCTACACGCCGTACCAGCCGGAGATCAGCCAGGGTCGGCTCGAGGCGCTCGTCAACTTCCAGACCGTGGTGGGTGACCTCACCGGTCTCCCGGTCGCGGGCGCGTCGCTGCTCGACGAGGCGACGGCGGCGGCCGAGGCGATGATGCTGCTGCGCAGGACCAACCGGAAGAGTTCCAGCGACCGGTTCCTCGTCGACGCCGGGTGCCTGCCGCAAACGATCGCGGTGGTGCGTACGCGGGCCGAGGCGCTCGGTCTCGCCCTGGAGGTCGCAGACATCACGACCGGCCTGCCAGAGGGCGACTTCTTCGGCGTACTCCTGCAGTATCCGGGCGTCGACGGGACGGTGCGGGACCTGACCGGGGTGGTGCGTGCCACGCACGAGCGGGATGCGCAGGTGGTGGTGGCTGCCGACCTGCTGGCGCTGACGCTGCTCCGGCCGCCCGGGGAGATGGGTGCCGACGTCGTGGTGGGGAGTGCCCAGCGGTTCGGCGTTCCGCTGATGTACGGCGGTCCGCACGCGGGCTACATGGCTGTACGCAAGGGGCTGGAACGCTCCCTGCCCGGGCGCCTCGTCGGGGTGTCCGTCGACGCCGCCGGTCGACCGGCCTACCGGTTGGCGTTGCAGACGCGGGAGCAGCACATCCGGCGGGAGAAGGCGACGAGCAACATCTGCACGGCACAGGTTCTCCTCGCCGTGATCGCCGGGATGTACGCCGTCTACCACGGAGCCGACGGGCTCCGGGGTATCGCGGCGCGGGTCCACCGCCTGGCGGCGGTCCTCGCGCAGGGTCTCCGGCAGGGCGGCGTCGACGTCGTCACCGAGCACTTCTTCGACACCGTGCGGGTCCGCGTGCCGGGCAGGGCGGCCGAGGTGGTCGCCGGCGCACGGGAGCGCGGCGTCAACCTCCGATTGACAGACGACGACCACGTGGGGATCGCCTGCGACGAGGTGACTGGTCCGGAGCAGCTCGCCGCTGTGTGGGCTGCGTTCGGCGTGGGTCCGTACGACGTGGACGAGATCGCCGCGGCGACGCCCGACGCCGTTCCGGTCGAGCTGCTGCGTACGACTCCCTATCTCACTCACCCGGTGTTCGCGCAGCACCACTCCGAGACGGCGATGCTGCGCTACCTGCGCGGCCTCGCTGATGACGACTTCGCACTCGACCGGGGGATGATTCCGCTCGGGTCCTGCACGATGAAGCTCAATCCGACAGCGGCGATGGAGCCGATCAGCTGGCCGGAGTTCGCGGGCATTCATCCGTTCGCGCCGATCGAGGACGCACAGGGTTACCTCGCGCTGATCCGCCAGCTGGAGTCGTGGCTGGCCGACGTGACCGGCTACGCCGCGGTGTCGCTGCAGCCGAACGCCGGGTCGCAGGGCGAGTTCGCTGGGCTGCTCGCGATCCGTGCGTACCACCGCGCCCAGTCTCAGGCGGATCGCGACATCTGCCTCATCCCGTCGTCCGCGCACGGGACCAACGCGGCGTCGGCCGTGATGGCCGGCATGCGGGTGGTGGTGGTCGGGGCGGCCGACGACGGGACCGTCGACCTCGAGGACCTCCGCGCCAAGGTCGACGAGCACCGGGATCGGCTCGCCGCCATCATGGTGACGTATCCGTCGACGCATGGTGTCTTCGAGGAGGACATCCGCGAGCTGTGCGACATCGTGCACGAGGGTGGCGGCCAGGTCTACGTCGACGGCGCCAACCTCAACGCCCTGCTCGGTCTGGCGCGGATCGGGGAGTTCGGTGGGGACGTCTCACATCTCAACCTGCACAAGACGTTCTGCATCCCTCATGGCGGCGGCGGTCCGGGCGTGGGTCCCGTGGCCGTCCGCGAGCACCTCGCGCCGTACCTTCCCAACCACCCGTTGCTCGCCCAGGCGGGACCGGCGACAGGTGTGGGGCCGGTGTCGGCGACGCCGTTCGGGTCGGCAGGCATCCTGCCGATCTCGTGGGCGTACATGCGGATGATGGGTGGGCCGGGGCTGCGTCTCGCCACCGAGTCGGCTGTGCTCGCCGCCAACTACGTCGCCACCCGGCTGGCGCCGCACTACCGCGTGCTCTACACCGGCCGCGACGGGCTGGTGGCGCACGAGTGCATCATCGACGTACGCCCGATCACGAAGCAGGTCGGCATCACCGTCGACGACGTGGCGAAGCGGCTCATCGACTACGGCTTCCACGCGCCGACGATGAGCTTCCCGGTGGCGGGCACCCTGATGGTGGAGCCCACCGAGTCCGAGGACCTGGCCGAGCTGGACCGGTTCTGTGACGCGATGATCGCCATCAAGGGGGAGATCGACCGGGTGGCGGCCGGCGAATGGCCGGGTGACGACAACCCGGTGCGCAACTCGCCGCACACGATCGAGATGTTGGCGGGGGAGTGGGACCATCCGTACTCCCGGGAGGAGGCGGCCTATCCGGTGGCGCCCCTTCGGCGACGGAAGTACTGGTCGCCGGTCCGCCGGATCGACCAGGCCTACGGTGACCGCAACCTGGTCTGCGTCTGCCCGCCGCCCGACGCCTTCGCAGAGTAGATCTCAGGCACCGCGCACATCTGACGTTTCAGCGCGGAGTTGTGGTTGACCATCCGGCCCGGATGGTCAACCACAACTCCGCTGCCCACTCGGTACGGGTGTGACCGAGTTGAGCCTGACCTGGCCGGCGACTCTGTCACATGATCCACTACCTTTGCCCCTGGGCTGGCGCCAATGGGATCAAACGGGAGAAAAGAAGGTGCCATGTCGCCATTCGAACCCCCAGCCAGCCACCGCTCGGGACCAGACTTCATGCCGCCGGAAAGTCCGGGGGCTGCAGAGTCGTACTCGCCGATGCCCCCGGTCATCCAGCCGCAGAAGTCTCGGCGCCGAACGGCGCTCATCGTGGCTGCGGCAACCGCGGCCCACGTCGTCATTGGTGCGGTGATTGCGTCCGCACACGGGTACCTCCCGCTTGGCGACGGGCCAGACACCGAAACCGTGTCGAAGCCAGTGGGTACGACCCGACCGAAAGCATCTCCGACCGGTACCCGGACTCCCTCACGGGTACCGACGGAGACGGCCGAGGCCCCGAAGCAGAGTGCTCGTGCCGACAAGCTCACTGCACGAGACTGGTACGGCGACGACAAGACAGTGGCGTACTCGAATGGTGATGCCGAGGCGACGATGCACGTGAAGGGCACTTGGGACCATGAAAGCTGTGCTGGCGCGGGCCGGAGCGCCTTGGGCCGGAAAGCCTTCGACAATGGTGGCTGCCTCTACGGCATCGAGATCGCCATGGAACACGGATCCGGACTGTTCTGGATCGACCAACGAGTGTTCGCCTACCGGGACGAGGCGTCCGCCGAGGCCGCCAGGAAGCTCATCGAGCAGAACGCCGACGAGATCGCCGAAGCCATGAGCTTCGGCATCCCGGAGATCAGCGCCCATCATGCTCTCGGAAGCGTCGACACCTTCGGCCGATGCATGGTCGTCGCGACCGCCGCACTCGACATGGACGGGATCAAGAGAAGCGGCAAGCAGGCGTTCGACAAGCTCCAGGACCAGGTCGTCGTGGTCTGGACATCCATCAAGGTGGAACCGGTCAACGCCTACATGTTCGGGGCCTACCAAGAGTCCTGCGGTTGAGCCCGCCGGGGTTTGCGGCGTGATGTGACTGTGCTGGGTAGGGGCTGACCGGCCGGGCCCTTTGGCGGTCAGCCCCTACTCCACCTTCGATGGCTCGGTCGCCGGTCGCCGGTCGTGGCCGGACCGGCCCGCTCAGACCTGGCCTTGCAGCGTGCGCACGGCGTCGGCGATGTACGCGTCGGCGACGTAGGTCAGCCCGGCAGACTCGACGATGCGGCGCGCCTCCTGAGATTCCGCCTCCGATGTCCAGCAGCCGCGTGGATCCGTGACGCCTTCCGCCGACAGTCCGGACTGGCACCACACGGCGGTGGCGCCCATCCGTTGGGCGTCGGCGACGATCCCGGGGAGCTCCTCGATCGGCCGGAAGACATAGACCAGGTCGCCGCGGCCAGGAGGGACGCCGATCCGCGTCTCTACGATCTCGCCGTCGCGAAGCTCACTGGCGAACACGTCGTCTGGCTTGGGCCCGCCGAACACCACTACCTCATAGCCTGCACGGGTCAACGTGTCTGGCACATCTCGCGACGGCCAGTCGTGCAACACGACGGTGCGGGCCTCTCGGAGGATCTCCTCGCAGCGAACTGGCATGTTTTTCCCCTCTCCTGCCGTTCTCACCGGCTGGCGTGGTCGTGGGTGTCAGTGCATGGTTGGGCGGGCCTGGGCGAAGACCCACCGCTGGCCCTCGAGGTCTTCGGCGATGTACGTGCGCTCGCCGTGGAGGTGGATGCCGCGCACGATCGTCGCTCCGTTCGCCTTCGCGTGAGCGAAATGCGCGTCCAGGTCGTCGACGTACACGCGGGTCATGTGGGTGACCGGCAGGTCTTTCGATGGGGCATTCTCCAGCGGTGAAAGGATCACGATGCTGTCTCCGACGTGGAACTCGATCCACGACGGGCTGGCGCCTTCCTCCGGCGGGCTGTCGACGTCCCAGGAGCCGAGCTGGAAGACGGTACGAAGCCAGCGGGCGGCTGCCGGCGGATCTTCGTAGGACAGGACGATCCCGAGCCGACCCTGCTCGCGCGGCGTGCGCGGCGCGGAGCCGCGGCGCGTGCACCAGGCCACGAACGTGCCGAGCATGTGGACCCAGCCGAAGCCGATCGTGGTTGGGTTGCCGCCAGGAAGGAGGTACTGCTCGACCTTGACGCGCGTCCCGTGGTCGGTGGCCTCGAAGCGGATGTCGGTCTCGGTGTCCTGGACGGTGCCGCGGAGGATCAGCCGGATTCCTGGCTCCCACACGGTGATCCGTGCGGTTTCCAGCATGTCCCCGCTGGCCTCGTCATAGATCTCGAGGATCCGGCCGCCGACACCGGGTTCCATCCGAAGCTCCGCCAGCCGTGACGCGTCGTGGAAGTTGATCGGCCCGCGTACCCACCACAGGTCGATCTCTTCGGTGAAGACCATGAAGGCCGTGTGAGGGTCGAGATCCACCTCCACCGAGGCCGAGGCCGATGTCCTGGTCACGGGCGGGGCTCCTTGCGTTCGGCATGGCGCTTGAAGGACTGGAGTTGCTCGTTCCAGTGGGCCTGCACCTGGTCGAGCCAGGCCTGGACAGCTGTCAGGGACTCGGGCCGGAGGCGGAAGATGCGCACGCGGGCGTCGTCGGGCACCCGTTCGTCGGTGACGAGACCGGCACTGAGGAGGACGCGCAGATGCCTGCTCATGGCGGGCGCGGAGGTTCCGGTCGCCTTGGCCAGCTCACCCGCGCGATGGGGGCGTTGGCCGAGCAGTTGGACGATCTCCCGGCGCGTGTGGTCGGCGAGGGTCTCGAAGAGCCTGTCGGCCCGTTCATCGGTCACGGACGCAATAGTTGCAGCATCTGTTAACTATTGGCAAGCCCTCGGTGGCGCTCGATTCGAGTCGAGTTGTTGGAGGTTTGTCGCCTTAGAAGCCGACGAACCTCCAACGCACACAGGCCAGCGGTCCGCTGCTTTCGCGTCCGGGAGTCGACGGCCCAGGGCTCTGGGTCCTTAGCCCCTCACCGGGCGGATGGTCCACTACGTACGGTCGAAGGCCGTGGAGACCATGGACCACTTCGTCCTGAAGCGGGTAGTCGAAGACGAACGGCGCGCGCTCGCGGAGTACAACCGGGACCTGAGCCAGGAGCGACTGGAGTGGGTGCTCGAAACGTGCCGTGCACGGCGCCAGTTGGTCACCATGTATCGGGCAACTCGGGAACCGCGCGAGGCACATGCGGCGTATGCGCTGTGCCTGGCGGTCGTCGCCGAGTTGTATAGCGATCATCCGGATTACGATCAACGCTGGCGGCCGATGAGAGTCGTCGAGGCGGCTCACCTCTCCTGACATCTGTCAGCACTACGCCTGGTGCTCCCCACGCACCGCGCCTGATCCAGCTATGTGCGCTCGGCGATGTACCGTCCCTTGCCCTTGACCGTGTAGATCACGCCTTGACCGGTGAGGTCGTCGAGCGCATGGCGGACGCTGCCGATGGACACGCCGCATTCTTGGGCGAGCGACCGGTCGGAGGGCAGTCGCCGACGGTAGGTGCCGTCTTCGATCCTCGCCGTGACGATCTCGAAGACCTGCCGCCACAAAGGCACAGGCGAGTCGTGATCTACCTCGCTGATCATGCTCCGGAGAGTAGGTAGCCGTGCATACCTACAGTCCCCTGCTGCATGCCCACGCGTCGGCTTCGATTGTGACCGCTCCGCTGGGCCGATCAGGTCTCCAGCATGCTGGCCAGGGCCGGGCGTATACCCCACTGCTCCACCATCGTGGCGTACTCCTCGGCGACGTTCGCTCCAGACACGGCACCCGTCCGGATGGCGCGGAGCAGCACGTTGCGGGGCGTGTGTTCGCTGCCCACGAACTGGATCGCCTCCACCCGGTAGCCGTGCTGGCGCAGGATGGACGCGCGCAACGCGTCGGTGAGCACGTCCGCGAAGCGTTCGCGCAGGATGCCGTGCCGGGTGATCATCGCGTACGGGTCCGGGACCTCGGCCTGGCTCAGCTGGGTCTGGATGTCGTGATGGCAGCACGGCGCGGCGAGGATGACCGGGGCCTCCCAACGCACCGCCCGAGCCAACGCCTCGTCCGTCGCCGTGTCGCAGGCGTGAAGGGACAGCACGACATCCGGCGGATCGGGAACCGTGGCGGCCTCGATGGAGGACTGGACGAAGGTCAGCTGCCGATCCCACCCGAGAGACGCGGCCAGCTCGGTGTTGCGTTGCCGCGCCTGAGGGCGCACGTCGACGCCCACCATCTGCAACGGGAATCCACGGACCGTGGCGAGGTAGCTGACCGCGGCGAAGGTGAGGTAGGCGTTCCCGCAGCCAAGATCGACCACTCGCAACGGCCGCGTGGGCGTCGGTCGGGGGACGCGACCGGTTTCCACGGCGTCGTCGACGGCGGGTTCGAGGATCCGGAGGAACTCGTCGACCTGGCGGTACTTCGACTGCCGGCTGGGCTTGATCTGGCCGCGATGGTCGGCGATGCCCACCGCGCGCAGCACCGGATCGTCCACCGGCAGGAGTCGTGGCTTCGCCCGGTCATGCTCCCGGCGTACGGCCACCTCGGCGTCGCTGCCGGCCTCACGCGGCTTTGTGTGGACCTGCGCCTCACCCTTCTTGGTGACCCGAACCTGCACCACCTCGTCGAGCGTGTCGACGTGCCAGTTTCCGAAGGGCAGCTCGAGCAGCTCCTCGACGGCCCCGGCGGCGTCGCTTCCCACCGCGCTGTTGTGGGTGTGGGCCTGGGCTTCGTCGTACGTCGTCACCTGCAGAGCCCGGCCCGCCTTGAGGTCGACGTAGCGCAGCTCGGCCCGCCGCCACGGCACGGTGTGCCCGCGGCGGCGGCCGGCCGCGACGGCGCGAACAAGGCGCTCGGGGTCGAGCAGCATGGCACGCACGCGGTCGAGCGCGGCGCCGAGAGGTTCAGTGGGCATGGTGGTTCACGTCGGCATCGTCCTGGCCTACTCCTGGCGCGCCTGGATCCCGGACAGGCGTTCCAGCGCCTTGACGAGTGCGTGGTTGCCCTCGGCGCCGAGGCCGTCGCGCTGGAGGGTGCGATAGAGATGGAAGATCGTGCTCGTCGCGATCGTGGGTACGCCGAGTTCGTCGGCCGCCTCCATCACCAGGCGCAGGTCCTTCTGCTGGAGGTCGATCGTGAAGCCCGGCCGCCAGTCGTCGCGGATCACCTGCGGTCCGCGGTTGGCGAGCATCCAGGAACCGGCGGCACCGCCTTCGACGGCCGCGATGGTCTTCTCCAGGTCGAGTCCGCCGGCCTTGGCGAAGACCAGCGCCTCGGCGACGCCGAGCATGGACACGACGACGAGGATCTGGTTGACGAGCTTGCAGGTCTGCCCGGCGCCGACCGGCCCGACGTGGGTGATCGTGCTGCCCATGGCGTCGAGGTACGGGCGTACGCGGTCGACGCTGGCCGCGTCGCCGCCGACCATGATCGACAACGTGCCCTTGGCCGCGCCCTCGCTGCCGCCGGAGATCGGTGCGTCGAGGAAGCCGACGCCACGTTCGGCGAGTGTCGCCGCCCACCCGCGGGTCGCCTCGGGACTGACGGTGCTCGCGTCGACGATGAGGGATCCGTCGCTGACCCCCTGGGCGAGACCGTTGTCGCCGAACAGCACCTGCTCGACGTCCGGGGTGTCGCTCACACACGTGAAGACGACGGGGCAGCGCTCGGCCACCGCACGCGGCGAGTCGGCCACCTGGGCACCGGCCGTGACCAATGGCTCGGCCCGCGCGGCCGTGCGATTGTAGACCACGACGTCGAATCCAGCGCGGAGCAGGTTGCCGGCCATCCCGGCGCCCATGATGCCGAGTCCGACAAAACCCACTGGCTCACTCATGCGGTCGTCCTTCTCCTTGCTCGATCACGGTCACGTGCAGTCTCGCGAGGCACGTCTGCATTGTCTCGGTCCACGTCTGCCAGGTCACGGTCACGTCCGGGCGAGGTGCTTGGCGAGGAACTCCAGCGCCGGAGGATACGCGTCGAGCTGGTTGACCTGGCGGGCCAGGCCGTGCCCCTCGTCGGCGTACACCCGGAGCTCACAGGGGATGTCGCGGGCCTGCAACGCTGCGACCAACTGCTCCGCCTCCGACAGCGGCACCCTCGGGTCGTTGGCGCCGTGGATGACGAAGAGCGGTGCGCGGATCGCGTCGACCCTGGCGAGTGGACTCGCCTCGTGCAGGAACTCACGGTCGTGTTCCAGGGAGCCGTACTCGCGTTCGCGGTGGCTGCGTCGGTAGCTCGACGTGTTCTCCAGGAACGTCACCAGGGAGGCGATCCCCACGATGTCCACCCCGGCCGCCCAACGCTCGGGCTGGAACGCGAGTCCGGCGAGGACCATGTAGCCGCCGTACGAACCGCCGTAGAGCGCTGCCCGCGCCGGGTCGAGGCCGACGGTCGGCAACCAGTCGTGGATGGCGGCGAGGTCGGCCACCGAGTCGAGCCGGCGGCGTACGTCGTCGAGGGCGTACCACCGTTTTCCGTACCCGGTCGAACCTCGCACGTTGGGCACGAGGACGGTGTGTCCCTGCGCGACGAGCCCGGCGACGATCGGATTCCACTGCTGGACCGACTGGCTCTCCGGACCACCGTGGATGACGAGGACCGCGGAGCCGTCACCGCCGTCGGCCGGTCGGTAGACGAACACCGGGATCCGTTCGCCGTCCGGCGTCGGGACGCGGTGCGAGGTCGGGCGCGGGAGATCCTCCGGCAGCGGCGGCGCGTCCGGTGCGCGGACCGGGGTCAGCACACCGGTGGAGGGGTCGCACCGGATCGCGTACGCGGGTCCGGCTGGAGAGGAGTAGGTCACGGCCAACGCCGCACCAGACCCTGACCACACCGGGTCGGGAACACGGACCAGCGCGGGGCATCCGCCCGGTGGGAGGTCGAGCACGCGCACCAGGCCACCGTCCGCGAGCCGGTGAATCGCCAGGGATATCGCTCCGTCGTCGTTCGTCGCCACCAAAACGTGTTCACCGTCCGGGGACGCCCATCCGATGAGGTCATGGGCGTCGTCGGCGACGACTTCGCTCCATGTGCGGCCCGCCAGGTCGTACCTCACGACCGCGGTCATCTCCCGGCCGCTGTTGGTGGACAGCAACAGCCCGCTGGAGTCAGGGAGCCACGAGGGCGTACGCATGAACGCGTCGTCGTCCCATGCGGTGATCTCCTCGGCCTGACCGTCGGCCGTCGACACGAGGACGAGTTGGTAGGAGTTTGCGGGAGCGTTGGGCCGGGTCAGGGCCACCCAGCGGCCGTCGGGTGAAGCCTCAGCCTCCAGGACGTAGCCGCCACCGTCGTAGAGAACTCGTTCCTCGTCGGTCGCGACCTCGCGGATGACGAGATCGAAGTCGACGCCATTGCGGCGGTTGGTCAGGTAGAGCACGCGGCCGGGCTGGACGCCGGCGAGCCGGTGCAGCCAACGCGGATCGTGGACGAACGGGCGCAGGGTCGGCAGCTCGGACGAAACCTCCTCGGAGAGGTCGAGGAGGGAGAGCTGCGCACGTTCGTTGCCGCCGGCATCGTGTTCGACGACGACGGTCCGGCTGTCCGGAAGATAGCGGCCGTTCGCGGGACCGTCGAGAGCGGTCAGCTGCCGCCATGATCCGTCGGTTCCGGCCTCGTAGAGCTGCATCGTGCCGGACGTGTCGTTGCCCAGGAGCAGCCGGCCGGTGTCATCGACGTCGCGGGCGGCGACGGCGGGAGCGGTGATGAGCCTGACCAGGAGCTCATGGGCTGGGAGGACGCCTGTCGCCATGGGAGGACCGTAACAATCCCGGCGCCCAGCCGTGGAACCGCGCCCTGCCCGGTCCCGGTCAGGGCACCGGTTGACGGCCGCCCGGCCTGAGCGAGTCATCAGATGTCAGACAGAATGGGTGCGGAAGATGCCCGATGTCTGGCCGGTACGAACGAGGAGACTTGATGGCAGATCCAACGTTTCGTGGTGTCGGCGTCGCCCTGATCACTCTCTTCGCCCCCGACGGGTCCGTTGACGTGCCCGGCACAGTGGCCCACGCCCAGCGACTGGTCGACGCCGGAGTCCGCGCCGTCCTGGTCGCGGGGACTACCGGCGAGGCGGAGACACTGGAAGAGTCGGAGCGGGAGGAGCTGATCGCGGCGACCCGCGACGCACTCCCGGACGACGTCACCGTCATCGCCGGCGCCAGCGGATCGTGGGCGCGGGCAGCGGCCGCCCGGGCAGTGGCGGCGCGCAAAGCCGGTGCCGACGCCGTGCTGGTCAGCCCGGCTCGTGCCGGTGTGGACCAGGTAGCGCTCTTCTCCGCGGTCGCCGAGGCGGTCGGCGACTCAAGCCGGGTGATCGGTTACCACAATCCCGGGCCTCTCGGCGTGCCCGGGATCGAGGTCTCCGCGCTGTCGGACCTGCCCATCGGCGCGGTGAAGGACTCCTCGGCCGACCCGGCGCGGCTGCTCCACGAGCTGTCGACGTGGGACGGGAACGTCTACGTCGGCTCCGGCGCGCTCATCGCTCTCGCTGGCCCGGTCGGTGCGACCGGCGCCCTGCTGGCGTTCGCGAACGCCGAACCGGAGACCTGCATCGCGGCGTTCGGCGGCGACGCGAAGGCTCAGCGGTCCCTGGCCGATCTGGTCGTCGAGGTCCGCGGATCCGGTCTGCGCGCGATCAAGCGGGCCGCAGCCGCGAGGTACGGCGTGTCCGACGTCCTCCGCCTGGCGCTGCGGTAACGGGCGTCACCAGGGCGGATCGGCATCGGTGTAGGCCGGCTGGGGCAGCGGCTCTCCTAGGAGGAATGCAAGCACGAGTCGGCGGTGCACATCCGGCCGGCTCGTCGTGACAGTGTGTCCGGCGTCATCGACGGCAAGCAGCGTTGCCACGGGGAGCACATCCCGATACTCCCGCGTCGCCTCCCAGGAGAGGTAGTCGCACTCCGCCCGGAGCACGAGGACGGGTGCCGTGGCGAGCTGGAGTGCGGGCCTCGGATCAGCGACCTGAGCCGCGTCCATTGTCGTCGCGACGTTGGCCCAGAAGCCGAGCCCGCGTGGCCGTTCCGCTGAGTCCGCGGCCGGTGAGTCCCTGTCGGCTGGATCATCGGCTGCGGCAGCCGCCGGTGAACACCCGGGACGCATGTCCAACTCGCTCACGAAGGCCTCGAAGACGCCGTCCATCTGGGAGTCGGGAAGAAGGGTGTGAGCGGTACGCGGACCAACTGTGCCGGCTAGCACAGCAGCGAGAAGGAAGCGCGGGTAACGTCCGAGCACCTCCTGCTGGTTCCTCTGTCCCGCTTCGGTGAGCCGCCCGCGATCAGGGAATGCCGGCGGCCAGATCTCCCCTGGCGAGTCGATCACGGCTCGAGCCACCCGATGCGGGTGGGCAGCGAGATAGTGGGCGATCAGCGTGCCGCCCCACGAGGCTCCGACAAGGACCAGCCGGTCGGCGTCCAGGATTTCCCGGATTCCGTCCAGGTCGGCGACGTGCCGGGCGACCGTGTATTCGCGGACGTCTGGCAGGCGTTCGGACAAGCCGGCCCCGACCTGGTGGTAGTCGTACACGTCGAAACCGACGTCGGCGAGTGCCCGCGTCAGCGAGTCCTGGCGTGAGGCGGGTGCGCCGGGGCCGCCGTGGACCAGGATGACCGGCGTGGGCCGGCGTTCGCCCGTGGCGGCGGTGTGCGTGTAGGCGAGACGAGAACCCGTGGGGAGGTCCCAGAACCTCGTTTCCGCGGTCGGCTCGGCCGGGCTGTAGGGCGGTGCGGGAGCGAGGAGCAGCGAACCTGTGCTCGCGGTGACGATGGCGGTCGTGAGAACAGAGACTCCGCCGGTCAGCCCACGACGCCAGCTGCGGGTTTCGGCGATCCGGCGGACCGCCGGGCGGACCACGTGACCGGTACAGACCGACACCCCAGCGCTGCGACGACGGCGGCCCACCGACTGCCGGAGAGAGAGGCCGTAGCCGCCAGGGCTGTCAACGCGCCGATGACCCCGAGCGGGATCGCGGCGACGACCACGAGCCACCACGCCGTCCGCCGCAGGACCAGGCCCGTCATCAGGGGTGCCTCAGCTGGCCTGGCTCACGCTCGACATGTTGAAGTCGGGGACCCGCAGGGCGGGAGCGGCCACGCGAGGGAAGTAGTCGCCCCATTCTCGCGAGAACGCCGGCACCGTACCGCCCGCCTCGGCGAAGCGCCCCAGCAGGTCGACCGGACTCTCGTTGAACCGGAAGTTGTTGACGAGACCGACGACCTCGCCGTTCTCGACGAGGTAGACACCGTCGCGGGTCAGCCCGGTGAGCAACAGTGTCTGTGGGTCGACCTCGCGGATGTACCACAGGCAGGTCAGCAGCAATCCGCGTTCGGTCCGGGCGACCAGGTCGTCGATCGATCCGGCCGGGTCCGGGATGTCGAGGATGAGGTTGTCGACGTACGGCGTGACCGGCAGACCGGTGAGCTCGGCGGAGTACCGGCTGGTCGCGAGCGCCGACAGTTCGCCATCGCGGATCCAGTGCGTACCGCCCTGGGTGAGGCCGTTGTCGAAGACACTCTGGGTGGACGACGACGAATGGGCCACCACGAACGGCGCGCACTCCAACCCGGAGTACGCCGGGTCGGAGTACATCGCGAGGTTGCTGGGGGAGAGGCGTTCGCCCACCCGGGTACCGCCACCGGGTTTGCTGTAGACCGTCTGCCCCTCGTGGGCGTCCCGCGCCGACATGGTCCAGTACGCATAGATGAGCAGGTCGGCGACCGCGGTCGGCGGCAGCAGCGTTTCGTACCGGCCGGCGGGCAGTTCGATCCTGCGCTCGGACCAGTCCAGCCTGCGGTCGAGCTCACCGGCCAGCGTGGTCGCGTCGACGTCGGTGAAGTCCCGCGTCGCCTGGCCTACCCAGGCCGAGCCGCTGAGGTCCGCGGACTTGCCCGTCATGGTGACGAAGCCGGTCGGCTGGACGTGGCGCATGCGCAGGCCGGTGGACGAACCGAGGTAGACCGTGCTCAGGTCGTGTTCGACGAAGCCGTAGTGGTGCCGGCCCGTGTCGCGGGCCTTGCCGAAAGCGTCTCCGAGGGCGGGGGCGAAGGTGTCGAAGACTCGGATGGAGGTCTCGGCGGGCGGTTCGTTCCAGTCGGAGGTGGCAGCGCCCTCGATCAGCGGCTGGGCGTCCTCGGCGGCATCGCCTGCTCGGGCAGCCTCCTCGGCGGCCTTCACGACGGCGTCGATCCCGTCCCTGGTCAGCGCGCTGCGGGTGACCACGCCGGAGGAGGTCCCGGTCTTGCCGGCGACGGTCGCGATCACGGTGAGGGAGCGGGTCAGCATGACGCCGTTGGTGGTGAGGGTGTTGTTGGCCCAGCGAAGGTTGGCGCTGGAGGACTCCGTGGCGAGGACGACGCACCCGTCGGCCTTGGACCTCGCCAGCGCGCGCTCGACGGTCTCCTGCAGGGTCAGGTCACTGCTCACTGGTGTGCTCACCGTCCGGATTCCTGTGTGGTGTTGAGGATGCGTACGCCGCGGAACAGTGCCGACGGGCAGCCGTGGCTCACCGGTGCGACCTGCCCGGGCTGGGCCTTGCCGCAGTTGAACGCGCCACCGAGGACCCACGTCGCGGGTCCGCCGACCGCCTCCATCGAGCCCCAGAAGTCGGTGGTGGTCGCTTGGTAGGCGATGTCGCGCAGCTGCCCGGCGAGCTTCCCGCCCTCGATCTTGTAGAAGCGCTGCCCGGTGAACTGGAAGTTGTAGCGCTGCATGTCGATCGACCAGGACCGGTCGCCGACGACGTAGATCCCTCGATCGACGCGGCCGATCAGCTCGTCGGTCGATGGTCCGTTCGCCGCTGGTTGGAGCGAGACGTTGGCCATCCGCTGGATCGCGATGTGCGAGGGCGAGTCGCCGAATGCGCACCCGTTGGAACGGTCGTAGCCGAACGACTTCGCGATCCTGCGGTCGAGCTGGTAGCCGACGAGAACGCCGTCCTTCACGATGTCCCAGGACTGACCCGCCACGCCCTCGTCGTCGTAGCCGATGCTCGCGAGGCCGTGCTCGACGGTCCGGTCACCGGTGATGTGCATGACGTCGGAGCCGTACCGCAGCGTGTTGACCTTGTCCGGTGTGGCGAACGACGTGCCGGCGTAGTTGGCCTCGTAGCCGAGCGCACGGTCGAGCTCGGTTGCGTGTCCGATCGACTCGTGGATGGTGAGCCAGAGATTGGACGGGTCGATGACGAGGTCGTAGCTGCCTGCCTCGACACTAGGAGCCTTGAGCTTGGCGGCGAGTAGGTCCGGCAGCTCGGCAAGTTCGGCGTCCCAGTCCCAGGTCGACGCGGGGGTGAGGAACTCCCAGCCACGCCCGGCCGGCGGCGCGAGGGTACGCATGGAGTCGAAGCGCCCGGACTCAGGGTCGTTGGCGAACGCCTCCAGTGTCGGGTTGAGCCGGACCCGCTGCTGGGTCGTGACCGTGCCGCTGCTGTCGGCGTAGAACTTCTGCTCCTTGACCTGGTAGAGCGTCGCACTCGTGTGCGCCACACCGTCGGCGGTCAGCAGCCGGTTGCTCCAGTCGGCGAGAAGCGCCACCTTGTCGGGCTCGTCGATCGTGAACGGGTCGATGTCGTACGCCGATACCCACGTGACGTCGCTGTAGACGGGCTCGTCGGCGAGCTCGATGCGTTCGGCGTTCATCCCGGCCGCGACACCGGCCACCTCGACGGCCTGCTCGGCGACGCGGACCGCCTCGGCGGGGGTGAGGACGACACTGGCGGCGAACCCCCAGGTGCCGTCTTTGATCACCCGGACCGCAAATCCCGTGTCCTCCCCGTCGCGACTGCCGACGAGCCTGGCGTCGCGAAGGGAGAGGTTCTGGGCCCGGATGCGTTCGAGCCGGAAGTCCGCGTGTTCGGCACCCAACTCCCGCGCCCGGGTGAGGGCGGCGTCGGCGAGGGTACGCAGCGGCAGGCTGAGGAAGTCGTGATCGATGTCATGCGGCACGAGGCCGAGCCTAGTACGCGCCGTGGACGGCCCTCCCCATCCCGGCCCCATCCCATGATCATGATCATCTTTGGGCTGATCATCTGGGAGGGCCGGGGCGCCGAGCGACCACGCGCAGGCCGACCGGGGCGAAGCCGCCGTTGATGATCTCGCGTTCCTCGATGTCGCGCAGGGTACGAACGATGCGGAGGCCGGTTTCGTCGTCTTGGACCCATCCGCCCAGGTAGCGGTACAGGTAGGCGAACTCGACGGTGTCGCAGGCGCCGAAGCGTCGCGTGACCGCCGCCGTCAGTGCGGTGCCCGGATGCATCGGCTCGCGGTCGTGGTGCTGGTACTGCCAGCGGCGCAACGGATCAGCGGAGACGTCGGCGTCGTCGGCATGGGCCAGGACGTTGGCTGCTCCGAGAATCGCGGCCATGTCGTAGAACCAGCCGGCGGTCGGCCGGTCGGCGCGTTCCCAGGCGAACTCGTCGAGCACCAGGTGTCCACCAGGCACCAGCAGTTGCCGGGCACGTGCGACCGCGTCGTCCAGCCGGGCCACATGGTGCAGCGACAGCGAGAACACCACCGCGTCGAACGGTTGGTCACCTGCATACTCGGCGATGTCGGCCGCGACCGCGCGTACCCCCCGGCCCGCCGCAGACCTGACCGCCTGCGGGTCGACGTCGACCCCGGTCACGTCGTAGCCCCTGTGGGTCAGGGCGAGCGCGAGATCGCCGGTCCCGCAGCCGGCGTCGAGGACGCGGGCGGGTGGTGCCGGCAGGTGTCCGGACAGCACGTCGGCCTGCTCGGCGGCGAGGGCGGTGCTGGGCCGACGCTGTCCGTTGCCGGCACGAGACTTCGCCTTGGAGGTCATGACGCGTCCCTCTTTCGGCGTGCCCAGGCGAACGCGACCCACAGTGCCGTCGCGAGGGTGAGGATCCCTGTCCCCTGGAAGAAGAGGTCGTTCGGGACCACCAGATCGCCCCCGCCGGGATAGATCTGCTCCAGGTCGTGCGGATCGGTTCCGAGGAGTCGAAGAGCGACGTAGAGCGTGTGGTTGTAGCCGCCTTCGTACACGCCGATCAGGACGATCCAGAAGACCAGCACAAGCCCCTGATAGAGCCAGCGCGCCCATCGCCTGGTCCGCCCGGCGAGGAAGAGCCCGGCGGTGAGGACGTACGCCGCCGAGAACACGGCGGCAAGGACGATCCGTTCGACGCTCGCGTAGCTGATCCCGCCGTAGACGTGGTGGATCAGCGTGGTGAGGAAGACGACCGTGACGAGCCCGATCGGCGGGCCGGATCGGAGGGAGGGAACGGATTGGGTGGAAACGTTCGTGACACTCATACGGTCCAGCGTGCGGCGACGCTGCCATGAGCACAAATGCAGGTTTGTTGGATCTGCCATAAGCTGTGTGCATGTTAGACGTGTGGTCGCTCCGGGTGCTGATCGAGGTCGGCGAGCGGGGGTCGTTCTCCGCGGCGGCCGAGTCGCTGTCGATGACACAGCCGGCGATCTCGCGGCAGATCGCCGGACTGGAGCAGCGGCTGCGGGTGCGCCTCTTCCGGCGTGTGCCCCGAGGGGTCGTGCCGACGTCCGCCGGCAGCGTGGCGGTCGACCTTGCCCGTGACGTGCTGGCCCGCCTGCGGGCGATGGAGGCAAGCCTTGGCGCGTATGCTGGTCTTGACGCAGGTCACCTGCGGCTGTCCGCCTTCGCAAGCGCCAACACATCGTTCGTACCGGAGGCGATCCGCCAGTTCAGCGACGCCCATCCGGCCGTGGCTCTCAGCCTGGTCCAGGCCGACCCGTCCGGACCTCTTCACGCGGTCCGAGAAGGGCGCGTCGACGTCGCGCTGGTCACTGCGTGGGAGCTGTTCGCCGACCCGCACGCCGCCAAGGGTGCGAGTGACCATTCGCAGCTCGCGCCGCAGCGGCAGGACGGTGTCGAGTTGGTCCGGCTCCTCGACGAGGACCTGCGCCTGGCGCTGTCGCGGGACCACCCGCTCGCCCGACAACGGCGGGTCCGGCTCGCCGACCTGCGCGCCGAGACGTGGATCGAAGGGGCGCACCCCGACTGCCTGGGGCCGATCGTTCCGTTGGCCGAGGCGCTCGGCGACCAGCCGCGGGTGGGTTTCGTGTGTGACGACTGGAACGGCAAGCAGGCGCTCGTCGCCGCCGGTGTGGGCATCAGCCTCGTGCCCAGTTTGGCGAGCGGCGCGATCCACAGCGGTGTCGTGCTACGACCGACCACGCCGACACTGCCGTCCCGCCGCCTGTACGCCGCCGTCGCCGAACCACCCTTCCGGCCACCCGCGGTCACCGCGATGCTGGCCGTGCTGACCGCCCTCGCCACCAGTCACGAGCCGTCCGAGTGAGGGTCGGCTTCAGCGGCGGACGACCGCAGTGCACCCTGCCGGCAAGGTGACCTTGACAGTGGCGTCCGTCGTGGTGTGCGTACGCAGGGTTCGACCGGACTCGTCGAGGACCGTGACGGCGGCCGTGCCGGAACCCGGGACCTCGACGGTGGTGGTCCTGGTCTTCGTCGCGAAGCTGCGCAGGAGCGCCGTGGCGTGCCCTTCTCCTTCGACGACGAGATGTTCGACCTCGGGCTGGACGAGCAGGGCGTCGACGAGCGCCGGTCCGTCGGCGCCGGTGGCCGTGACGGTGGTCACCTTGTCGACCGTCCGCGGCAGGGTCCGGACCGCGAGGAGGCCGGGGGCGGGTGAGTCGCCCTGGGCACCGACCTTGCCATGGTCGACCGTTCCCAGACCGCTGGCGCTCGCATCCCAGGTACTCGAGCCCGCGCCCGGCGTCAGCTCGACCACCGGCATCAGGACGCTCGGCCCGGTGATCGCGACGTCCAACGTGACGCTGCCACCCCGGCCCAGGCGTACGCCTGCGCCTCCGCTCCACAGGCTCTCGCCGGTCCAGGCCTCGGCCGGCTCGTGCCGGCTCGCGTCGCCGGCCAGGACGCCGGACTCGGCCTCGACCAGCTGCCAGGTGTGGCGTTCGGCGACATCGGCTGACCGGGCGACTGCGGCCACCTCGGGTGCGGCGTCGAGGGCGAGCATTGCGAGCAGGCCGTGGATGCTGGACTCGGCTCCGGAGTTCCGGTTGACCGTGCCGGTGCCGTCCACGCCGTCGAAGGTGCGGCCGGTCGCAGGGTCGTACATCGGCGTCCTCGCGGGGTTGTTCCCGAAGAACCACGCGGCCGCGACGCCGGCGACGGTCCGCAGGGCTGGCCGGCGTCCGGCGTCGGCCGCGGCCAGGAGCGACCCCACCCGCGACTGTGCGCCGTACGCGATCTGTACCTGGTCGGCAGGCGTGGGCAGCCAGCCGTTCTGCGGGCCGGCGGCGATCAGCAGGTGCGGCGTGAACGACGCAGTGTCGGACAGCGCGGCGTCACGTAGGCGCTTCTCGCCGAGCACGTCGTACGCCTGGGCAAGACCCGCCGGGGCGAGTCCACCCCAGGCGTGCCACACGGCGCGGGACAGGGACCAGGGAAGGACCGCTCCGTACGGCCACGTGCGCGGAGTACCGGCCCGCATCGCGGCGACGCCTTCGGCCAGTTTCGCGAGGACTCCGCGGGCGTGCGGGTCACCACTCGCCCGCACGTACGCGGAAAGGCCCAGGAGCGCCTCCCCGGTGGCGTCGGCCCCGTCGGCGATGAGCCAGGCGGGTGCGCGGGTGCCGTCGATGTCCAGCCAGTCGCCGTGGTGGTTGAGGACTTCACGGTCGACTGCGTCCAGCGCGAGTTCGAGCCGGTCGCGCAGGAACGCGGCGAAGGCGGAGTCTTCCTGATCGTCCGAGCCTTCGAACGCCGCGTATCCCTCGCCCAGCGCCCAGAGGGTCCGGGCAAGCCAGTACGAATCGGCACTGTCGGACGGGTCCGGCTCCTCCTTGGGCTCGGCACTCGGGTTGAGGGTGCCGTCGGGCTGCATCCACAGCACGACGTTGCCGGCGTCGGGCCCGGTCTCGGTCTGCAGGTAGGTGAGCCCGCGCAGGAGGTCGTACGCCGCGTCTCGGCTGGACGTCGCCCCGGTCTGCCGCCAGTGCCGCAGGTAGACGACGGCGGCGCGGCTGATGTCGTCGGCGTTGTACGCACCCTGCCCGTAGGTGTCGGTCGCCGGGTCGTAGGTGCCGCCGCCGATCCGCTTGTACGTACCGTCCGCCTGGCGGTCGGCGTAGGTCCACAGCACTCCGAGGTCGGGCTCCTCGCCGAGCCGGTAGGTGGTGTGCCGCGCCTGCCGTGGCGGGGCCACCTCGTCGCGGAGCCAGTCCAGATGCGCGAGGTTGGTCAGCGGCTCGGCCGCACGGGCAGGTGCGGTGGCGGGTGCGCCGGCGATCGCTCCGACCGCTCCGACCGCCAGGACTCCGGCGACGGCGATGCCGGCAAGGAGCTTCCTTCGTACCTGCTGGGCCGTGCGTACGCGCGGGGCCGTGCGTAGGTTCATGGGATCCGCTCTAACCGGGCGACGCCGATCTTGGCGTCCGCCATGCCGTAGAAGACGTAACGCACGCCGTCGACTTCCTCGACGGCGGTGGGGAAGACGACGTTCGCGACGGTGCCGGTCAGTTCGTCCGCCGTCTCGGGTTCGAGGATCGGCGTGGGTGTGCGGGCGAGGACCTTCGTGACGTCGGACGGGTCCAGCAGCATCGCGCCCGCCCCGTAGCGCACCTGCTGGGTGGTCGGGTCCCAGCCGGGCGGAATATGTCCGGCGACGCCGTGGTGGAGGAGCAGCCAGCCCTCCTCGACCCGGATCGGCGGTGGACCCGCGCCGATCTTGAGTTCCTCGTACGCGTACTCCGACAGCGCGACGAGCCGGTGGTCGCGCAGGTGCACCAGGGCGCCGAGGTCGCGCTCCACCGCCGCTGCCGGGACGTACGACACCCAGATCCCGGGACGCTCGTCGGTGACCCCCGCCGGCAGGTGGACGCCCTCGCCCGGGCGGAACCAGCCAAGGTCCCACATCGGGCGGTGCAACATCGCGTACGCCGGCTCGCCGTCAGGACCTGGTACGGGCTCGGGAAAGAAGACCGCGTCCTTGTTCGGAAACAGGTTCAGGTCGGTGTCAAGGTCAGGTTGATAGGAGAAGTGCAGCGGCCCGAGCCGCCGCCACTGGCACAGGTCCTCCGACACGGCCAGCGCGAGCTTCGGGCCGAGGGGGCCGTAGGCGACGTAGGTCATCAGGTGCACGCCGAGCCGTGGAATCCACGTCGTGCGGGGATCCTCGACGCCGGCGTTGGCGAGGCCGCGTTCCCATCCCTGGTCGGGGGCGAGTACGACGCCGCGGCGCTCGACGCCGACCGGTACGCCGTCCTTGAGCACCACCTCGGCGAGCCCCACCCGCGACACGTTGCCGGACGCGACCAGCCGGGGGAGCAGGTGCAGCCGGCCGTCCGGCGTACGACCGCTGGCGGGGTTGAGTACGCCGTCGGCTTCGAGGTCGTTGCCAGGTTCGGGCGCCATCACCACGCCCAGGCGGGTGAGGGTGTACGGAACCGATGTCGCCGAAAGGGCGGGGCCGTTCGTGGAAACGGGGGAGGTGTCCTGCTGTGTCAAACTGCTCAACCTTTCACGCTGCTGCCGAGGTTGGTGGAGACGAAGTGGCGCTGGAACGCGAGGAACAGCGCCACGGCCGGAGCGGCCAGCACGCACGCACCAGCCAGGATCGCGCCGAACGGGTTGGCCGCCCGGGCCGCGACGCTGTCCATGTAGCTGGCCAAGGAGACCGCGAGCGGCTGCATGTCCGCTTCCTTGGTGATGAGGAACGGCCACAGGAACTCGTTCCACGGACCGATGAAGGTCAGGAGCACCGCGGTGAGCAAGGCGGGCTTGACAAGGGGAACAGCGATCCGGACGAGGATCGCCAACTCGCCGGCCCCGTCGATGCGTGCCGCGTCGAAGAGTTCGGCGGGGAGCTGCAGGAAGTACTGCCGGAAGATGAAGACCGCCGTCGAGTTGATCGCGAACGGAAGGATCATTCCCAGGTAGTTGTCGGCCAGCCCGTAGTTGCGGGCGATCAGGACGTAGAGCGGGATGATCAGCAGCTGGAACGGCACGACCTGGACGAGCAGCATCGCGTGGAAGACGACACCGCGGCCGCGGAACTCCAACTGGGCCAGGGCATAGCCGGCCAGGACGCCGAACACCACCGTGGCAAGAATGACTCCGCCGGTGAAGAGGCCGGAGTTCACGAGCGAGCGGAGCAGGTCGATGGCCCCGTCGATCTCGCGGTAGTTGGCGAGGGTGAGGTTGCCCGGCGCCGGGAACGCGCCCGCGGGAGAGGTGTCGGGCTCGTCCTGCAGACTGCCGACCAGCATGTAGTAGAAGGGAAACAGGAATACGAACGCCCCGACCAGCAGGAGGACGAACCGCAGCACCGCTGGCCGGCGGGACCTCGTGCGACGGTCCCGCATGGCACTGGCCGTACGATGCCGACCGGGCGTCAAGGTGTCCTTGACGGTCATGCTCTCACCTCTCGTCCAGCAGCCGGCGCTGCAGCAGCGCGACGAGCAGGACGGCGACGACGAGGATGACGCCGATCGCCGAGGCGATGTCAGGATTGCCCTGTTCGATGCCGCGCTGGTACATCAGCAGCACCGGTGAGGCCGAGGCTCCGTCGGGTCCGCCGCCCCCGGTGAGGAGGTACGGCTCGGTGAAGAGGTTCGCCCCGGTGATGGTCGCCAGCAGCACCACCAGCGTCGTGGCCGGCCGAACTCCCGGCACCGTCACCACCCAGAACGACCGCCACCGACCCGCACCGTCGACTGCGGCCGATTCGTACAACTCGGTCGGCACGTTCTGCAGGGCCGCGAGGTAGAGAAGAATGAAGAAGCCGAGCCCCTTCCACGTGACGTACAACGCGATCGTCGGCATCGCCAACCGTTCGTTGACGAGCCACGACGGGTCGGGTGCGAGCGGGCCGAGCACCTTGTTGACCAGCCCGCCGGAATTGAACAGGAACAGCCACACGCCGACCACGGCGACGCTCGCGGTGATGTAGGGGACGTAGTAGCTCACCCGGAAGAACGCCCGCAACCGCATGCTGGCGTTGAGCGCGGTCGCCAGCACCAGCGAGAGCGCCGCCGTGAGCGGGACGTTGATCACCAGGAAGACCCCGACGTTCCGGAACGACCGCCACACCGCCGGATCGCCCAGCACCGTGGCGTAGTTGGCCAACCCGACGAACGGCCGCTCCACGATCGCACCGGGTGCGGCGAAGAAGTAGTCGTGGAACGACATGTAGACCGCGAAGCCCAGCGGGTAGGCGAAGACCGCCGCGAGGAACACGACGTAGGGCGCGACGAACACCGCCCCCAACGACGCTCGCCCACTGGGCTTACCGATCATCATGACGGCCCGATCCTGTCCGACCCTGCCCCGGTCCTGAATCAGGACTGGCCGGCGAGGCCGTCGATCTTTGTTGCCACCTGGTCGAGTTCGGCGTCCACCGGCTGCTTGCCGAAGATCACCGAACGCGAGTACGCGTCGCGGAACGCCTGCCAGATCTCGATGGAGTTCGCGACGTTGGGCACCTCGACCGTGCGGTCGGCCTGTGCGGCGAAGGTGGCGTATTCCTCGTGCGCGGCGAAGTAGTCCGGGTATACCTCCGAGAGATCGGCCCGCATCGGCATCTGGCCGGTCATCTCGAGCAGCTTGCCGTCCTGTTCCTCCGCTGTGGCGAACTTCAGCAGGTCCCAGGCGGTGCCGCGGTTCTTGCAGGCGGAGTACATCGCGACGTTCTTCGCGTCGGCGAACGTGTAGGTGTCCTCGGGCGAGGTGCCCCCGGAGGTCGGCACCGGGGCGACGCCCCAGTCGATCGAGTCCTTGTACGACGCGATCGCCCACGGCCCGACGATCGCCATCGCCGCCTTGCCCTCGCCGAACGAGTCGCCGTTGTAGGTCTCCTGCGAGGCGAGCTTCTCGTCGTAGAGGCTCTTCCAGAAGGCCGCGACCTGTTTGCCCTCGTCGGAGGCGAACGTCGCCTTGCCGTCGTCGACCAACTGCTCGCCTCCGGTCTCGGCCGCGAACAGCGGGTAGAAGTCGAACCAGGGTTGGAAGAACTCCGCCGTCGGTGAGGGCCAGATGGCGTAGTCGGCCGCGCCGCTCTTCACAATGGTCCTGGCGGTCTGGAGGAACTCGTCGTAGGTCTGGAGCGGCGGGTTGTCGGCGTCGATCCCGGCCTTGGCGAAGATCTCCTTGTTGTAGAAGATCATCACGGGGTTGGACTTCCAGGGCAGCTGGTAGTACTTGCCGTCGGGGGAGCGGTACTGCTCGGCACGGTCGCCGGTGCGCTCCTCGATGTAGTCCGTCGCCCCGTCGAAGTCGTCGAGCGGCACCAGGCCGCCCTGCTTCTGGAACTGCGGCACGGCGGCGGGCGCGGTGTTGAAGATCAGGCAGGGTGAGTTGCCCGCGGTGATCGCGGCACCGATCACTTCTTCCGAGCTCTTGCCCTCCGGGATCTGCTGCGCGGTGACCTTCTCCTTCGGATGGGCGGAGTTCCAGGCCGCAACCATCTGCTTGCCCCAGGCGACTTCCTGTTCGTTGTTGGAGTACCAGACCTTTATCGGTCCGCGGGCGGTGGCCGCGTCCGAGTTCGTCGTGTCGCCGCCACCGCAGGCGGTGGCCGCCAGCAGGGTCGCGGCGAGCGCTGCGGCGGATGTCGTGGCGAGGGTGGTGCGCTTCATGAGTCCTCCGGAGTAGAGCTGTGCTCCGCTGGTGGATTCCCCGTTGATGGTCTGCCCGTTGATCGGCTGCCCGTTGATGGTCTGCCTGCTGATCGGCTGCCCGTTGATGGTCTGCCTGCTGATCGGCACTGTGCGGTCGAGTTCCGTACGACGAGTTCGGCCGGGTCGAGCGCGACGTCGCTCGCGGGCTCGCCGTCGACGAGGGCGAGCAGGGTGCGGGCCGCGACCTGGCCCCAGCCGAAGACGTCCGTACGTACGGTCGTGAGGGACGGGTGGATGTGGGCGGACAACTCGGTGTCGTCGTAGCCCGTGACCGACAGGTCGTCCGGCACGGTGCGGCCGAGGCCATGGGCCGCGCTGATGCCGGCGATGGCCATCAGGTCGTTGGCGTACACGATCGCCGTAGGTGGGTCTGGGAGTTCCAGCAGGCGGCGGGTGGCGGCGGTACCGCCGGCGGCGGTGAAGTCGCCGACCTCGATCGGAGCCTCCGGCAGACCGTGGGTCTCGAGCGCGTCGACGAACGCCTGCCGGCGTCCGTGCCCATGCAGGAAGTCATCCGGACCGGCGACGTGCGCGATCCTGGTGTGACCGAGCCCGGCGAGGTGGTCGACCACCGCGGTGATGCCCGGCCGGTCGTCGAGACACACTGCTGGAAACGAGGACGGGGTGTCCGGGCGGTTGAGCGTCACGGCGGGCAGACCGAGGTCCTCCACCAGCGCGATCCGCGGATCACCCCGACGGAGGTCGATGAGGAACACGCCGTCCACCCGGGCGTCCTGCGCGAGGCGCCGGTAGCCCTCCTCCTCCGGTGGGCCGGCACCGACCACCTGCAGGACGAGCGCCTGGCCCTGACCGGCGAGCACCGTCTCGACGCCGGCGATGAACGCGGGGAAGAACGGGTCGGACCCGAGAAGTGCCGGCTCCCGTGCGATGACCAACCCCAGAGCGAACGCCCGGGAGACCGAGAGCGACCGCGCCCGCTGGCTCGGTCGCCACCCCAGCGCGTCAGCTGCTTCGAGAATACGTACGCGGGTGGCTTCGGCGACGCCGGGCCGGTCGTTGAGAGCGAACGACACGGCCCCCTTGGAGACGCCGGCACGGCGCGCCACGTCCGCGATCGTGGGGCGCCGCTTGGCCATCACACATCCCGAGGTGAGGATCCGGACATCTGTCGTTCACAAAACCGGTTCAGATCTAAACCGGTTCAGGAACCAGTTGTCAAGGGCGTGCGTCTGTCGTCGGCGAAGGGTCAGTTGTCGAGGGGGAGCTGGCTGCTGGCCGGCCGGGGTGGACCTCGACCGACCTGTGCCCGTCCCGGGGCCGGGAACCTTGGCCAGGAAAGGCGAGCGCCCCACCTGCGGGGGGACAGGCGGGGCGCTCGGTCTGTGGGGCCGCTAGCGGCGCCGGATCAACGCAGCCGAACCTTCTCCTCGGGGAAGATGAGGTCCGGGTCGCCGCTCGAGAGGGAGTCCCGGTTGAGCGACCACAGCGACGGCCATCCGCCGTCGACGTCGTGGGAGATCGCGATGTCCCAGAGCGTGTCGCCGGTACGGATCGTGTAGGTCTCCCGCTCGGAAGGCTTGGTCGCGGTCGTGCCCTCCGAGACCGCGGTGCGCTCCCCGCTGCGGGTTGTCCGGTCAGCCGCCTCGTCGCGAGCGGCATCCTGGTCAGCGGAGTCGTCGCTGGTGGTGTCCTGGCTGGCGGTGTCCTCGCTGGTGTCCGTCGAGGTGGTCGAGTCGCCGGCCTTGTCGCTCTCATCGAGACCGAGTTCGGCCGAGCAGGCGGGCCAGGCGTTCCACCCCTGAACGTCCAGCACCTTCTCCGCGATCTCGATCTGCTCCGCCTTGGTGGCGAGGTCCGCACGTTCGGCGTAGGTCGTACCGCCGAACTCCTCCCAGGTCGTCTGGGCGAACTGCAGGCCGCCGTAGTAGCCGTTGCCGGTGTTGATCTGCCAGTCACCGCTGCTCTCGCACTGAGCGAGACGATCCCAGGTGTCGGTCGTCGCGGCCTGAGCCAGGCCGGTGAATCCGACGACGGGCACGGCGGCCGCCACACCGGTGAGCGCGGCGGTCTTCGTCACCTTCTTTGCGGTCCTGCTGGGTCGGCTCGCGCCGCGATGTCGTGCGTTCTTGGGCATGCTGGAGTGCTCCCTCTCGTCGCCTGCGGAGTGAGCTGTCGGGTTCGGGCGAGAGGAATGCCCGGCCGCACGAAAGCGGCTTCACCCCAAGGACCCTCGTAGCCTGCGCGGGTCCGTCGTTGGTTCCTCCGACTCCGCCCTCTCGATGGAAATCGGCCTTACGACACCGCTGGGCGGAGCTCGGCGAAGCGGGTCGTAATCGCGCCTGGCGCGGCGCGACCGGACAGACTCTAACGGTGTGGCCAATTCGTTAACAATCACCGATCGCGGACTATTGGCGCGGTCATTACCACCGAAACCCATGGAAAATCGGGCGATCCGGGCTGTGCGTCAGGTTCGTCCGTCGCCCTCCTGGGCCTCACGCAAAGTCCGTTTCGCACCGTTGTCATCCGTTCCGTCGACAAATGCCCAGCTCGCCTGGAAGACGGAGAATCCTGCGGCCTTCACCGCGGCGCACACCTCCGGGTCGTCGTCGACGACGACAGCCACGGGAGCGGCCGCGGCGAGCCGGCGGACCACTCCGAGCTTGACCTGTCGGGCCGGGCGGCGGTCCCCGTCACGGCGCAGGTGGAGGGGCCCCGACGGTGCGTCGTGCCTGGCCAGCCACCGTTCGGTCGTATGCCGGAGCCGTTCGGGACGGCCGGACAGGTAGACCACCTCGTGCTCGGAGGCGAGCCTCCGGGCGACGGCAAGACCCTCGGCGAACGGCGGGTCGCCGGCCGCGGCAGCGAAGAACGCGTCCCAGTCCTTCGGCCGTCGTTCCACATGCCGTAGCCGATGTCGGACATCGGCCAGGACACCGTCGATGTCGACGACGGCGTACGCACGTCCGGAGGCGGGAGGCACGTCCGGCGGAGTGGGCTGCTGGTCCGGCATGCGGAGAAGCCTTCCAGGTCGGCCAGCCGCTTCGTACCCGCGCTGACCCCTTGGGCTGGCGCTCGGGAGTTCGGAGCCGCTCGTGCCGCCGGTTGCGGGCGTGGCGGCGCGCGCATCGTCGGCGGTCCCCGCTAGCGTGCGGTACATCATGGCGATCACCTCTGCGATGACTCGTCCCGGCCCGCAGGGCACGCCTGTCACCTTCGTGCACACCAGCGACTGGCAGCTCGGCATGATGCGGCGGTTTCTCGGTCCCGAGGCCGGCGCGCGCTACAGCCAGGCCCGCATCGACGCCATCGAGCGGATCGGTGCCGTGGCGCGCGAGCACAAGGCCGCATTCGTGGTGGTGGCCGGCGACGTCTTCGACGCCAACCAGGTCGACCGGCAGGTGGTCTCGCGCGCCTGTGACGCCCTTCGCGCCATCGCGTGTCCGGTGCTGATGGTGCCGGGCAACCATGACTCCCTCGAGCCCGGCACGGTCTGGTCCAGCCCGATGCTGGCGGCGCACCTTCCCAGCCAGGTCGAGATCCTCACCGACTCCACACCCCGCCGGCCGGTCGCCGGTGTCGAGGTGGTCGGTGTTCCCTGGCGTACGCGCCGGTCGGTGAGCGATCCGCTGGGCGCGGTGGAGGGGTGGGCGGAGGTTCCGGACGCCGGCGCCGTGCGGATTCTCGTCGGTCACGGCCAGGTCGAGTCGCTCGCGGCCAGCTCGGGTGACCCGGCCCTGATCCGGTTGGAACCGCTGCAGCAGGCGATCGAGGAGGGTCGGCTGCACTACGTCGCGCTCGGGGACCGGCACTCGCTCACGTCGGTCGGGGAGACGGGGCGGATCTGGTACTCCGGCACCCCGGAGCCGACCCGGCCGGAAGAGGAACGGCCAGGCGAGGTCCTCGTGGTCGAGGTCGGTCCTGGCGACGCGTGCACCGTCACGCCCGTGTCAGTCGGCACCTGGCGGCTTCGGTCCCACGTGGTGGACGTCGACGTCGACGACGGTCTCGACGAGCTCGCCGCGTGGCTGGGAGCACAGCCGGACAAGTCTCGCACCGTCGTACGCCTTGGTGTCCAGGGCAGCCTGACGGTCGGCGGTCTCACCAGGTTGGAGATGCTGCTCGAGGCGCAGGAGGAGGTCTACGCTGCCATCCAGCGCTGGAACCGGCACTGGGCGGTGACGGTTCTCCCCGACGACGGCGACCTGGACGAGCTACCGGTGACGGGCCCCGCGCGGGCGGCCCTGGAGGAGCTTCGGATCGCGACAGGTGGCGGGGACACCCAGGCGGCCGACGCGCTCGCGTTGCTCCACCGGCTCGCGGGTGGTGTCGCATGAGCCACGGCTCTGGGCGGACGCATCGGCCCGCACGGGCAGGACGCACGACAGGAGGCGCCGGGTGAGACTGCACCGGATCTCGTTGCGGCACTTCCGGGGCGTCACCGAACGCGAGCTCGCCTTCGACACCTCCGGGGTCACGGTCATCGTGGGCGACAACGAGACCGGGAAGTCGAGCCTGCTGGAAGCGCTCGCGTTGCTGTTCGAGCTGCCGGACGATTCGAAGGCGGCGAAGGTACGCGCCGTGCAGCCGGTGGGGCGGGACGTCGGCACTGAGGTCGCCGCCGAGGTCAGCTTCGGCGATGTCCGCCTGCACTATCGCAAACAATGGTTCCGGCAACGCGCGACCGAGCTCAGGGTCGAGCCGGACGACCGGGCGTTGACCGGTCGGGAGGCCCACGACGAGGCGGCCCGGTTGTTCGGCGAGCACGTCGACCGGACGCTCTGGGCCGCACTGTCCGTCGGGCAGGAGGACAGCCTCGCCGTTCCGGTCGCCGGTTGGGTCACGGCCGTGCTCACCGCGTTGGACGACGTGGCCGGAGGCGAGGTCGACCACGGCGCCGCGGTCCCTCTGGTCGGTGCCGTCGAGGCAGAGTTCCTGCGCTACTTCACCCCGACCGGCCGCCCGACCGGCGAATACGCCCACGTGCTCGACGACCGCGACAGGGCTCGGGTGGCGGTGGCGGACGCGGAAGCAAAGCTCGGCGAGGTCGAGCAGGACGTGGAACGGGCCGAGCGTCTCGGCCGCGACCGGGAGGTCCTCGCGTCTCGGCTGACCGAGCAGGCGGCACGGGTCGGCGAGCTCGAGTCCCGCCGGCATTCCGCCTCGGAGCTGATCGGACGGGTCGAACGGCTGCGCCGGGACGCCGATCTCGCGAGGGAGCGTCGTATCGCGGCCCGTGGCGAGCTGTCGCGCCGTCACCAGCTCCGTCACGACGCGGCGAAGCGCGAGGAGACTGCGGCGGCAGCCGTGGAGGTCGCCCGCCAGGCCGGCGGTGTCCTGCGTACGGCCGAGAACGAGCTCGACCAGCGGACCGCGGCGTTGCGCACGGCCCGGGAGGACCTGGCGAACCGCCGCGCGACCGTACGCCGGTTCGAAGCGGACCTGGCCCGGCTACGCGACCGGGCCGACCTCGCAGCTCTGGAAGGGCGGTTGGCCGAAGTCGAGGCGGCCCGCGCCGACGAGCGTCGGCTGGCCTCCCAGCTGGCCCAGGCCACGATCGACGACGGCGTCCTCGAAGCGGCCGAGGCCGCGCATCGCGACGTTCTCACCGCCCGGGCGGCCCTGCACGCGGGCTCGCCGAAGCTCGTCGTGGAGCGGCTGGGCGCCGGCGAGGTCGAGGTCGGGGGCGACCCGTTCACCGATCCGACGGTCGACGTCGTCGTCGAGCGAGACACGACGGTCGCGGTGCGCGGCATCGTGGAGGTGACGGTACGGCCCGGGGCTGGTGCCGCCGAGCTGGCCGCCGCGTGCGCCGACGCCGAACATCACGAGCGGGACCTGCTCGCCGATCTCGGTGTGTCCGACATCACCGACGTCCGCCGGGCGGCACGCGCCCGTGCGGAGTCTGCACAGGCCCTGGCCGCGGCCCGCGACGCGTTGGCCCGCCGGCTCGACGGTGCATCGGCCGACGACCTGATCGCGGACCGCGACCTGCTCCGCGCGCGGTTGGACGCCGCGGTGGCGGGCCAGGACGACGGTGGGGCCGCGCCCGACGCGGACGGGTCGGCGGCGGAGTCCTCCGACGAGCTGCGTGCCGCTCTGGTCAGGGCACAGGAGGCTGAGGCGGCAGGCGCCCGGGACCTCGCCGAGGTGGAGGAGCGCGAGGCGCAGGCCCGCAAGCAGTACGAAACGGCGAGTGGCGAGGCGACCGCCGCCCGGGTCCGCGCCGAACAGGAGCTGGAACGTCGCGACGATCTCCACGCGGCGGTAGCGGCCGCCCGCGAGACGGCTTCCGACGACGACCTGAGTGCGGCGGTAGCGGAGGTCGAGTCGGAGTTCGCCGTCCTCGCCGGCCAGCTCGCCCAGGCTGAGGACGCGCTGGCCGCGAGCGGCGTCGACCGGCTGGAGGAGCGCCTGGTCGAGGCGGCCGCCCTACGTGGGCAGCTCGCCAGCCAGGTCGACGATCTCGCCGGCCAACTGCGGCGGGTCGAGGGTCGGCTCGAGATGGCAGGTGTCCAAGGGCTGGCGTCCGCGGTCGAGCGCGCGCACGCCGAACTCGCCCACGCCGAGACCCGCGCCGAGGCCGTCGAACGCCGTGCGTTGGCGGCCAGTCGACTCCGCGAGACGCTCGTGCGGCACCGTACCGAAGCCCGCCGGCGTTACTCCGCCCCACTGCGCGAGCGGATCGAGACTCTGGGCCGGGTCGTCTACGGCCCGTCGTTCGGGATCGCGCTGGGCGATGACCTCGAGGTGCGGACCCGGACCCGTGACGGGGTGACCGTGCCCGTGTCGTCGTTGTCGACCGGCGCACGGGAGCAGCTCGCGACCGTCGTACGCCTGGCGATCGCCGGGCTCACCGCCACGGACGGGAGCGGCGTCCCCGTCGTGCTCGACGACGCGCTCGGCTGGTCGGACCCGACCCGGCTCGAGGCGATGGGGTCGCTGCTGGCCAGGGCGGGGGAGAGCAACCAGGTCATCCTTCTCACCTGCGTACCCGATCGCTACGCCGGAACGGTCGCCGGCGCCCGCATCGTCCGGGTGGACGACACCTGAGCGCGAGTCGCGTGGCAGGCTTCCGCCCCATGAGCGAGGACGCGGTCGAGGCACCGGGCGGCCGAACCTCGGGCACACCGGCACCGCCCGAAGTTCGGCTGGTCGCGGTCAGGGAAGGCCACAAGCCGGTCCTCGACAGGTTGCTGCAGCTGTACCTCTACGACTTCTCCGAGATCCGGACGTTGGAGCTGACTCCGCACGGCACGTACCCGTACCGCTATCTCGACCACTACTTCGTCGAGGCCGGGCGGCATGCGTCGTTCATCGTGGCGGGCGACCAGATCGCGGGCTTCGCTCTGATGCGGCGACTGGACGACGGGACCAACCAGGTGGCGGAGTTCTTCGTCCTGAGGGCGCATCGCCGGCACGGTGTCGGCAGGGCGGCCGCCCGCGCACTGCTCCGGCGGTTCCCCGGCCGATGGTGCCTGGAGTTCGACCAGGCGAACGCCGCGGCCGGTCAGTTCTGGCCCGCGGTGGTGGCCGAGGTGGCGGACGGTCCGATGGGTAGCCGCGATCTCGGACCACCCGAGGTGGACCATCCCTGCACCCAACTCACCTTCACGACCTCTGACGGGGCGATCTCAGCGGACGGCTAGACCGGCCGGGTCCCGCCTTCGCCACCGGCCTCACGGCGGTCATCGGCATCGGCGGGCAGGCCGGTCGTGCGTTCGGGATGGCTGTAGACCACGAAGCGCTCGCCGCGCAGGAATCCCACCACGGTCATCTCGAAGCGTTCGGCCAGGTCGACGGCAAGGCTGGACGGTGCGCCGACGGCGGCGACGAACGGTAGCCCGGCCGCGAGGGCCTTCTGGCAGATCTCGTATCCCGCTCGTCCGCTGACGACGAGCAGCTGGCCAGACAGCGGGAGGAGATCCTGCAGAAACGCCCAGCCAACCACCTTGTCGACCGCGTTGTGGCGGCCGATGTCCTCGCGGGCGCAGAGAAGCTCGCCATCGGGCGAGAAGAGGCCCGCCGCATGGAGTCCGCCGGTCCGGCTGAAGACATCCTGCGCCGCACGGAGCCGATCCGGCAGGGCACACAGCGTCGACGCCTCGACCACGGGTCCCGCAAGGACAGGTTGACAGCCGCGGATCTCCAGCTCGGCAAGGCTTTCCTTGCCGCACACCCCGCATGCGGCCGTGGCGGCGCCGTACCTCGCCGACGGCGGTTCGGCCGGCGCCCGTGCGAGGTCCACCGTCACGACGTTGTACAGCTGCTCGGCGGTGAGGCTGGCATCGGTGCAGTACGCGAGCCGGACCACATCGTCGGCCCTGGTAACGAGACTTTCCGAGCGGAGGAACCCGGCCGCGAGCTCGAAGTCGGCGCCGGGCGTCCGCATGGTCACGACGATCGGCCGGGGTGCGGCACCCGGCCAGGCGACCCGGATCTCCAGGGGTTCCTCGGTGGCGAGCCGGTCGTCGCGGTCACGGGTCGAGGCGCCGTCGAGGTCGCGCACGCGGACCCGCACCGTGCTGCCGGGCCGTCGCCTGGACGCGTCCCTGCCCTCCTCCTGCATGACCCCATCCTCCCTTCCCCGCGGGGAAAAATCAGGTGCCGAACGTAGGACCGCGGTCCTAGCATCACGCCCATGGAGATGTGGGGGACCTAGCGCCTCTGCCTGACTGTCGGCCTGCCGGTTCCTCGACGACGAAGGATCACGCGGGCCAGGTTCGTCGTGCTGGCCCTCAGGCGTCCAGCTGTGTCCCCGTCTCCCCGCGGCCGCGCGGATCTTGGCGCGCCGCCGCCCCACGTCCGGAGTACGACGATGACGCTGCAACGCGTCGGTCTCCACCATCCCCAGGTGCGCCTCACCCTGGCGACAGCGAAGAACTCCACCGCCGCCCCGCCTCGCTCCATCGTCGTGGAGGGAGCCTGGGCGCACGAGATGTTGCTCGCCTCCGGTACGAAGGCCGACACGTTCCTGTGGTGCCCCGGCGCCACGCGGACCACCCGGGCCCGCGTCTGCGCCGACCGGATGTGCGCGACGGCCAGCACTGCGTACGAGATCTCGGAGAAGGTCCTCGCCCGCCTGAGCGACCGCGAGAAGCCGGACGGCCTGGTGTCACTCGCGCAGCTCCCGCACTGGGACGCCGGGACCTGGGAGTTCGGCGAGTCCGCACTCGTCCTGGTGGCTGACGGCATCGAGTACGCGGGGAACCTGGGCACCCTGATCCGTACGGCCGACGCGTGCCGGGCCGACTGCCTTGTCCTGGTGAACCGCCGCGTCCGGCTCACGCACCGGCGGGTGTTCGGAGCGAGTCGCGGGACGGTTCTGTCGATGCCGGTCCTGGAGTTCGCCGACGGATGGGAGGTGGCGGAATGGCTCGGCCGGCAGGGTTTCGAGATCATCCTTGCCGACCCGCGCGCGGCCCGGACCTATCGCGACTGCGGGTATCGAACCCCGCGGACGGCCGTGGTCGTGGGGTCGGAGGGTCGGGGCCCGTCCCACGAGTGGTCGGAGCCGAACGTCACCGCGGTGTCGATTCCGATGCTCGGCGCCGCTGACTCGCTCAATGTCGCGGCATCCGCGGCGATCCTGCTCTTCGAGGCGCGTGCCCGCCGAGCTGGCTGGTGACGTCCGCCACGTCCGTTCACGTCAGCCACGTCCGTTCACGTCAGCCACGTCAGCCGCAGGCTGGACCGCACTGCCGGCGTAGGAGCGAGTCGATGATGATCCCTTCCACCTCGCCGGCGTTCTTGGCGCGGTGGGCCCTGCCGTTCGTCACCTCGGCGATCTGGTCGAGTGCGGCGAGGTCGGCCTGCGCTCCGATGCCGACCAGGGTGAGGGCGACCGGCCGGTCAGGGTCTGCCTCGGCGTCCAGGGTGCTGAGCAGCTGCGTGATCGTCATGCCGGTGGCCGCTTCGTTCCGGCAGGCCTCGGTCTCTGCCGAGGCACCCGGGCAGGCGTCGGTGAGGAGTACGAGAGAGTTGACGCGGGTCGGGTCGTAGCCGGCCTGGACGGTCCGGTAGGCGGCGAGGACCGTGTCGTAGAGCGCGCCGCTCCCTCCGGTCTGTCCAGGCAACGCGTCGAGGTCGGCGTTGAGGTCGGCGCGGTGCTGCGGGGTGAGCGGTTCGGTGGGCGACAGCTGGAGGTAGGGCCGGGCACCGTCGCGGTTCTCGGAGAACTGCCACAGGCCGACTGCCGCGGTGTTCGGCAGGTAGGTGAACGCCGTCTTGGCGGCATCGCGGGCCAGCTCGATCCGGGTGCGCTCGCCAGCCTCGACCACCATCGAGTGGGACACGTCGACCACGGTGAGGAGGCGCGACTCGAGGCTCATGGCGGCCCAGCTTCTGAGCACCTCGTCGGCGTCGTCCAGGGTGCTGGGCGGCAGGACGGTGACCTCGCCCGCGGCGTCGGCGTCTGGGGGAGGTGCCTGGTCGCGGTAGTCGCGGAAGCCGGCCTTGCGGAACTCCGCCCGGCCGCTCGTGGCGTCGGCGTACCGCATCAGGGTGGCGCCGGCCTCGATCAACCGCGCACCGTTCCGTTTCTCGTGCAGGACGGCCACCAGGGGATAGTCCAGGTGGACGGTTCCACCAGCGGGTACGACCGGGACGATGTCGGCCTTCGGGTTCTGGCGCCGCACATTGAGTACCTGCTGCTCGGTGGCGGGGACCCCACGGATCAGACCGTCACCGGTGGCACGGTCGAGCTCGACGTCGAGATCGTCGACGCGTTCCTTGGTCAGCGCGAGGATGCTGGTGCCGAGGTTGGTCCGGGCCGTCGCTGGCTCGTCGGTGAACGATCGCCGGAGGGCGAGCAGGGCGCTGAGCGCGACCCCTGACTCCTCCGCGTCGCCGAGGGCCATCCGGCCGGCGGTCGCCAGGGTGGCCCAGCTCCCCGCGTCGTCCTGCAGGTCGTCGGCCTGGGTCTGGCTGGTGGCGAGGACCAGCGGTGACGTGGCGACGGACGGGCTGAGGGAGAGCAGCCGGTCCTTGGGGATGCCGGTGCGCGCCACCCATTCCCAGGTGTCGGGGATCCACAGGTCAGGCGTCTTCGTCGCGCTGTCCCCGGAGAGTCGGGCGTAGACGTCGCGCGAGGCCGCGGGGGTCACGGAGTAGGTCACGCAGGCGCCGTCCACCGGAACCCGGTCGTTCTCGACCCGCATGGCGATCCGCTTCAACGGTCCCGCGATCTCCGGCGGCGCGGCGAGGTGAACTCGGAGAGTGCCACTGCAGGGATCAGGGTGGCCGATCGTGGCGATCCGGAGCTCCCGCACGACGACGAACGCAGCGATGGGGATCAGGAGGGCGAGCACCACCACGAGGACGAGGAGGCCACGGCTTCGGCGCGGCTGGCTCGCGGCGGCATGGCGTCCGGGCATGAATCACCCCTCCCACCCCAGCTCCCAGCGGAGACTACCTGAAATACGCTCCCCCTGGTCAGGTGTCCGCTGGTCACGTGTCCGCGCTGTCCAGGTGCCCGCCGTGGAAGTGGGCGCGGTCGCGGAGATCACCGTCGAAGGGAAGCGCCCGTGATGCTGATGCGTGCCGCCCAAGGGTTCGCCGCCCTCCGCGCGCGGGCCGATCTGGTGCTCCTCGGACCAGCGTTCGTGGCCGCCATCGCCTACGTCGATCCGGGCAACGTCGCCACGAACGTGACCGCGGGAGCCGAGCACGGCTACCTGTTGGTGTGGGTGATCGTCGCGGCCAACCTGATGGCCGGTCTCGTGCAGTACCTCTCGGCCAAGCTCGGGCTCGTCACCGGAAAGTCACTGCCGGAAGCCGTGCGTGACCAGATGCCTCGACCGGTACGCCTGGGCTACTGGCTGCAGGCTGAGGCGGTGGCGATCGCGACGGACCTCGCGGAGGTCATCGGTGGTGCGGTGGCGCTCCGACTGCTGTTCGACCTGCCGCTCGTGATGGGTGGGCTGATCACCGGGTGCGTGTCGATGTTGCTGCTCGCCGTCCAGGACCGCCGTGGTCAGGCGCCGTTCGAACGGGTCGTCGTCGGGCTGTTGCTGGTGATCGCGGTCGGGTTCTTCGCCAGCCTGGTCGTGGCGCCCCCGTCGGCGAGCGGTGCGGTGTCGGGCCTCGTCCCGCGGTTCGACGGTACGGACAGTGTCCTGCTCGCGGCCGCGATGCTCGGCGCGACGGTGATGCCGCACGCGATCTACCTCCACTCGGCTCTGGCGCGCGACCGGCACGGCCGGCCGACCGGCGACCGGAAACGCCCCATCCTCGTCGCCACCCGGGTCGACGTGGGGCTGGCGATGCTGCTGGCTGGGAGCGTCAACCTCGCCATGCTCCTCGGCGCGGCCAGTGCACTCGGCGGCATGGCCGGTGTCGACACCCTGGAAGGAGCACACGCCGGGCTCGGCCAGGTGCTGGGCCCCACCGTGGCGATGTTCTTCGCGGTCGGGCTGCTCGCGTCCGGCCTGGCGTCGACGTCGGTCGGGTGCTACGCCGGTGCCGTGATCATGCAGGGGCTGCTGCGGATCCGGATTCCGCTCCTGGTGCGCCGCCTCGTGACACTGGTGCCGGCGCTCGGCCTGCTGGCGGCGGGTGTCGAGCCGACGTGGGCGCTGGTCCTGTCCCAGGTGGTCTTGTCGTTCGGTGTGCCGTTCGCGCTGGTCCCGCTCGTCGTGTTGACGGCGAGGCGGCAGGTGATGGGCCCTGATGTCAATGGCAGGTTGACAACAGTCCTCGCCAGCGGCGCGACCGCCGCCATCGTGCTCCTGAACGCCGTACTGATCGGCCTGGTCCTGACCGGGACGTCCTGAGTTCGACGTCCTGCGCACACCTCCTGCGCCCGATCTCCTGTCCTGCGTCCCGCGCCGCCCGCGTTGCGGCTGATCGCACCTGCTTCGGACGGCCGGAAGCGGCGCGTGATGTTGACGGTCCGGTGCGTGCACACGAGGCTGAGTCGACCTTCTGAAGGATGGTTTAAGAAGTGGCCGACCTCCATGTCCGCAAGCGGAACCGCGCTCTGGTACTCGGGACCCTGCGTACCGGTGCGCCGCTGTCGAAGGCGGAGATCGGCCGCCGGCTGGGGCTGAGTGTGCCGACCATCACGGAGATCCTCGGTGAGTTCGAGGCCGACGGGGTGGTCACGGCCGTCGGCCAAGGTCCTTCGTCCGGCGGGCGGCGGCCGATGCTGTACGGACTCCGTACGCACGCTCTACGGGCGGTCGGCGTGAGCGTCGACCCGGACCGAATCACGGCGGTCGTCTCAGACCTGTCGGGGGAGATCTCGACCGAGGCGGCACGCGCCATCGACCTCGCCGACGGCGACCGGGCATTCGTCGACGCTCTGGCAAGCGTCGTCGACCACGTGCTCACAGCCGACGCCACTGAACGCCTGGCCGGCATCGGGATCGCCGTGCCCACGATGATGCGCCCCTCGCAGAAGGGGCGCTTCACGCCGCTCGGCCATCCGCACTGGAAGGACGTCGACCTCCTCGCGGTCCTCGGCGAGCGGTACGGGCTGCCGATCGTGACGGAGAACCGTGCCCACGCCGTCGGGGTCGGGGAGTATCTCTTCGGCGCCGGCCGGGGAACTCCCGACCTGCTCTGCCTGATGCTCGGGTCCGGCCTCGGCGCTGCCATCCTCGCGGGCGGTGAGCTGTTCACCGGCGGCGACGGGGGTGCCGGGGCACTCGGGCGGTTGCTGCTCGAGGCTCCGGGCCGTGGCGATGCACGGTCCGCGCCCACGGTCGGGGGGCGGGTCGGTGCGGACGGCATCGCGGGTACGGCGGCCGACCGCCTCCGTGCGACCGGCCGGGAAACGCATCGGGGTGTCCCGGTCACAGAACTCGACATCGACCACGTGATCGACGCGGCGGTCGACGGAGACGCCCTCATGACCGAGGTCCTCGCCGACGTGGGACGCATCCTCGGAGCGGTCGTCGCGACCACGCTCTGTGTCACCGACTCGGACCTGGTGCTGCTCTGCGGGCAGACAATGCGGGCGGGACCGCTCATCGTCCAGCCGCTACGCGACGCGTTGGAGAGCTGGTATCCCTTCGCGCTTCCGCGGCTTCGCGTCGGCCAACTGGGCGTTCATGCCGGTCCACTCGGCGCGGCCGCGCTCGTCCTCACCAACCTCGTCCGCGAGGAGCCCCTTCCCGGTCGGGAGGCGAACCGCTGATGGCGAGAAGCCCGAACGTGTTGTTCCTGATGACTGACGAGCACCGGTACGACGTGGCCGGGTACGCCGGCAACCTGGTCGTCCGCACGCCGAATCTCGACCGGCTCGCAGCGGGAGGCGTGGTGTTCGACAACGCCTACACGCCGGCGCCCATCTGCGTACCAGGCCGGCAGAGCCTGATGGCGGGGCAGTTGCCACGTACGACGGGCTGCCTGCGGTTCGGCCAGGACCTGCCGCCGGGTCATCCGACGTTCGCGCGGACGTTCGCGCGGCACGGATACGCGGCCGTGTGCGCCGGCAAACTGCACCATCAGGGCACCGACCAGATGCAGGGCTGGACGCATCGGATCGGTGCCGACACGGTGCTGGCGCCGGAGTTCGTGAGGGATCCCGCACCGGAGTTCGCTTCCCGTGCGTACACCCTCAAGGGGTTGAAGTGGTCGGACGCCAAGGAGGTCAGACGGGCGGGGATCGGGCGCAGCCCGTGGACGGCCAAGGACGACCTGGCCCTGAGCGGTGCGCTGGACTTCATCGAGGAGTACTTCTGCGACCCCTACTACGACCGTTCGACTCCGGATCGGCCGCTGCTGTTGAAGGTCAGCCTCAACCAGCCGCACTATCCCTACCTGGCTCCGAAGGATCTCTTCACCTACTACCTCAATCGGGTCGAGCCGTTCCTCGACGAGGCGGTGTCACCGCATCCGTTCCTGTCGACCCGCCAGGTGTGTCCCGGCGTCGACGCGACAGACGTCGAGATCCGGCGGGCGACGGCGGCGTACTACGCGATGGTGGAGAAGGCCGACGCGATGTTCGGCCAGGTGCTCCGAGCACTCGACCACGTGGGCCAGTCCCTCGACGACTGGATCGTCGTCTACACGACCGACCACGGGGAGATGCTCGGCCAGCACGGCGTGTGGGAGAAGCAGAAGTTCTATGAGGCGAGCGCCAGGGTTCCGTTGGTGGTCCGTTGGCCGGCGGCGTTCGGGCCCGGCCGGGTCGATGTGAACGTCAACCTGTGCGATGTGTTCGCCACCCTGTGCGCGCTGGCCGGGCTTGAACCGCCGCAAGGGCTCGACAGCCGAAGCCTTGTGCCACTCCTGCACGGCGACACGACCGGATGGCGCGACGAGTCCGTCTCCCACTTCGGACAGACGAACCTGATGATCAAGCGTGGTGACCTGAAGTACCAGTACTACGGGGAGAGCATGCCCGAGGTGTTGTTCGACCTCGATCGTGATCCGACGGAGACGAAGGACTTCGTGGCCGACCCGGCGTACGCGTCGGCGATGGAAACCTTCCGGGCACGACGGTCGGCGCTCGGCTACGGCCCTGACGCCGATCCCCACTACCGCAACGCGGGCTACGAGGAGTAGGCATGGCGACGCCCGGCACTCGCCGATCGCCCGCCGGCGAAGCCGCTGGTCGTCGACCCGGCCGACGGCGCGAGCTCCATCGAGCAGGGTAGGTCCGCGCCCCACCCCGACCACGACATTGGCGACGACAGTCACGGAGTTCGAACCATGCCGGACCTTTCCCGTCGAACGATTCTCAAATCTGGCGCCACGGCAGCGGCGGCCGGCTACCTCTGCGTCGGCAGCGCCGGTACGGCGGTGGCAGCACCAGCGTTAGCGCCAGCCGTAGGTGCGCCTGGCCGCCCACCAGACGAGGACGGCCACGAGCTGTGGCTGCGCTATCGCCGGGTCGCCCATGCCGGGCGCCTGGACGAGTACCGCCGCGCCATCGAGGGGATCGCGCCGGAGGGTTCGGGGGAGCTGCTGGCCTCCGCCGTCGCAGAGCTGCGGCGCGGCTTCGGCGGGCTGCTCGACCGGGACGTTCCGCTGGTCGATCCGGACGGCGGCGCTGTCGTCCTCGGTACGTACGACGAGTCGCCGGCGGTCCGCGCCCACGTCAGCCGGGACGAGATGGACGCGCTCGGCGACGAGGGTTACATCGTCCGGACGACCGGGCGTTCCGGGATCGTGATCGGTGCCTCGCACCAGCGTGGTGTGCTCTACGGTGCGTTCCACCTGCTCCGGCTGCTGCAGACGTACCAGCGGCTCGACACACTCGATGTGCGGGAGCGACCGGCCAATCCGCTTCGGATGCTGAACCACTGGGACGACCTGGACCGCAACGTCGAACGCGGCTACGCCGGCCTGTCGATCTTCCGTTGGGACGCGCTGCCCGAGCTCGACCCGCGCTACAGCGACTACGCACGGATCCTCGCCTCCGTCGGCCTCAACGCGACGGTCGTCAACAGCGTCAACGCGAACGCACAGTTCCTCGCCTCCGAACGCCTGCCCGGTCTCGCCGCGCTGGCAGGCGTGCTACGGGCCTGGGGTGTGCGGATGTTCGTCTCCGCCAACTACGCAAGCCCGATCGTGCTGACCGCCGGGGGCGCGGATCCGATCACGACCGCCGACCCGTTCGACGCGCGGGTCCAGCAGTGGTGGCAGGACAAGATCGCCGAGATCTACGACCTGATCCCCGACTTCGGCGGCTTCCTGGTGAAGGCCAACTCCGAGGGTCAGCCCGGTCCGCTGGACTACGGGCGTACCCACGCCGAAGGCGCCAACATGCTGGCCGACCGGCTCCGCCCGTACGACGGTCTGCTGGTGTGGCGGAGCTTCGTCCACGAAGGCTTCTCCGACTGGGCGGAGTACCAGTACGAGACCTTCGCCCCGCTCGACGGCGACTTCGCCGACAACGCGGTCGTGCAGACGAAGAACGGCCCGATCGACTTCCAGGTCCGCGAACCGGTCCACCCGTTGTTCGGGGCGATGCCGCGGACCAACCAGGCGATCGAGCTGCAGATCACCCAGGAGTACACCGGCCACGAGGTCCATCTCTGCTACCTGGTGCCGCAGTGGAAGGAGGTCCTCGACTTCGACACGCTCGCCCAGGGGGAGGGCACCACCGTCAAGGCCATCGTCGGCGGAGCCGCCTACGGGCAGTCGAACGTCGGTCTCATCGGGGTGGTCAACTTCGGCGACGACCGCGACTGGACCGGGTACCAGTTGGGCGCGGCGAACACCCATGGCTTCGCCCGGCTGGCGTGGAACCCCGACCTGTCCGCCGAGAAGATCGTGACCGAGTGGATCCGGATGACGTTCACCCCTGCTGCGCCCTTCGTCGAGAAGCTGCGCCGGGTCATGCTCGACTCCTGGCGTACGTACGAGGCCTACACGTCCCCGCTGGGCATGGGATATCTGACGTTCCCCACCGGGTCACACTTCGACCCGGATCCCCGGTCGACGCTGAACCAGTCCCACCACACGACAACCGAGGGCACGGGCTTCGACCGGAGCGTGGCGACGGGTTCCGGATTCGCCGGGTTGTACGCGGCGCACTGGTCCGAGTGCTACGAGTCACTGGAGACGGTCCCGGACGACCTGCTGCTCTTCCTGCACTGGGTGCCCTACACCCACCGACTCCACTCGGGTACGACGGTCATCCAGCACATCTACGACAGTCACTTCGCCGGCTACCAACGGGTCCTGCAGATGCGCGAGACCTGGCGCGGGCTCGCGGGACAGGTCGACGCCCGTCGCCATGCCGACATCCTGGCGACCTTCGACGACCACGTGTTCCATGCGCGACGGTGGCGGGACGCGATCGTCGCGTACTTCTTCGGCTACTCCCGGACGCTGGACGAGCGGCGAGGCTGGCTGGCGTACGAAGCCACTGGCGGCGCCCCACTCCTGCTCGGTGGCTGGCCGAACCGGCTCGCGTTGAGCGTGACCAACGGAACCGTCGCGACGCACGCCGTCACCGCGCGGGTGGACGTCCCGAGCGGCGGATGGACATCTGGCACCGTCTCGGCGGAGCTCGCGGCCGCCGCAACGGTGGAGATGAGGGCCCCGGTGCAGCCGCCGCTGGTGGCCGACCAGGTCCCGCTCGGGCTCACGGTGACGCCCGACGTCGAGCTGCTCGGCAACGCCGGTCAGCCGGCGGTCGTTGTGCCGGCCGGCCGCCGGTGCCACGTGGCCCTCGACGCGGGCTCCGGGTCGAGCCCGCTCGTCCCCGGCTACCAACGTCTGACACCACAGACGTCATGGGACCCCACGCGGGCGTACGGATGGGTCGGCAGGAGCCCGCAGGAGCGTGACCGGGGCGGGGCATGGGACGCCGCACGCCGGGACTTCTGCGGTGACACGGCTCCAGCGACACTGCGGCTGGCGATCCCGGCAGGCGTCCACGAGGTGTCGATCCTGGTCGGTGACGGAGGTCCCGACGTGTGGCCGACGTTCGTCGACGTCGACGGCGTACGCATCGCCGAGGGTGGCCGGATCCGCGGTGGCACCTTCGAATGGCTGCATGCCGACCTCGACGGTGAAGGGTCCGGGCGGGAGGTGGACCTCGCGTTCTCCAGCGTCCCCGGACGGTTCTGGCGGCTGTGCGCGCTGGTCATCATCGACCACGACTCGGTGGTGCCACCCGCGGTCGTGACCGATGTACGTGCGGACGGCGTGTGGTTCGGCGGCCGACCGAACGAGGTGACGGTGACGGTGGCGGGTACGACGCCGGACGCGCCGGCGGACGTCACCATCACCGTCGACGTTCCCGACGGCTGGTCGGTGGAGCCCGCGCCAGGCCAGGTGCCTCCCGGCGACGAACGGACCTTCGTCGCGGTCGTCACCCCGCCGTCGCCACCCGCACTCGCGACCGTCGCAGTCCGGATCGAGGGCGACGCCGAGGCGGAGAAGTGGCCCCTCGACGTCGTGAGCGTGCCTGCCGCCGACGAAGCCGTGCTCGCCCTCGACGCCGGGAGTCCGACGAGTCCCGTGCTCGACGGCTACACCCGGCTGTCACCTGCGGAGACCTGGGACGCCGGTCGGGGATTCGGCTGGGTCGGGGAGCCACCCGACTTCCGCGACCGCGCCCGGATGGACGTCCTTCGCCGCGACATCGTCCTGGGCCGGGACCAGGACTACGTGCTGCGGGTCGCGGTACCCGCCGGCCCGCACCGGATCCACATCCTCACCGGAGACGCCTTCGCACCGTCCGGGACGACGACGGTCTACGAGGGCGACACCGAACTCGGGAGTTCCGGACCGGAGATCATCCCGCAGGCCGAGTTCCGGTGGTTCTCGTTCGTGCTGGACGGCGGGACGCCGGGACGTCTCGCCGATCTGCGCCTCTTCGGATCGCTACGGGACGGCTACTGGCGGGTGGCAGCACTGGTCATGCAGGGGGAGTAGCACCAACCCATCACCACGTCGGCAAGGGAGATCGGCTCATGCACACTCGGCTTCGACGACTGCTGCTCGCGGTGTTCGCGGTGTTCGCACTCGTTGCTACGGGCACCACGCCACTGGTCGCCGCCCAGGCCGTTGACGCCCAGGGCGTGGACGCCCAGGGCGTGGAGGCTCAGGGCGTGGAGGCTCAGGGCGTGAACACACAGGGGACGTTCACCAACCCACTGATGTCGAACTTCGCCGACGCGTTCTCCGATCCGGGAGTGATTCGCGGCAAGGACGGCTACTGGTACGCCTTCGCCACGGCGACCGTGATGACGCACGAGAACCAGGACGCGGGCGGTCCGCCGTACTACATGCCGATCGGCAGGACCGCCGATCTGGTGAACTGGGAGTACGTCGGGACGGTGTTCAGCGAGGAGAACCACCCGACGTGGAAGCCCTTCCCGGGAACGGGGTACTGGGCGCCGGACGTCCGCTACGTCGACGGTAGGTACTACCTGTACTACTCGCTCGCCGGCGGGGGGAACGCCGCCATCGGCCTCGCCACGGCGCCGACCCCGGCCGGGCCGTGGACCGACTCGGGTGGACCCGTCGTCGACTTCGTACCCGACGGCGAGATCATGGAGATCGACCCGGCGCTGTTCGTCGACACCGACGGGACGAAGTACCTCTACTACGGTTCGTTCCGGCGTGGCGGCATGCATGTGGTGCGGCTCTCCGCTGACGGCACGCGGGCCGTGGGGGAGTCGACCCAGGTGGTCGCCGGCGACCGTGGGGAGGCGCCCTGGGTCGTCAAGCGGGACGGCTACTACTACCTCTTCTACTCCGCGTACGGATGCTGCGCGGTCGACACCGGTGGCTACCCGGTCTTCGCCGGGCGTTCGATGTCGCCGACCGGTCCGTTCGTGGACGCCGAAGGTGTTTCGCTGACGGCCACCGCACCGGGCCGGACGATCGTCAACTCACCCAACGGCAACAGCCTGGTCGGTACCGGGCACAACGCGGTCGCCGTGGACAGGTCAGGACAGGACTGGTACTTCTCCAACGCCAACAGCCGGTTCGACGCCTGGGGTGGACGCCCGACGGTGATGGACCGGCTCGACTGGATCGCTGGCTGGCCGACCGTCCGGGCCGGCGCATGGACGTCGGACACCCCGCAGCCGGCGCCCGCGGGGACATGGGACGTGGGCGGCACCTTCGCCGACGGGTCGCTACGGGGGTGGCGGCAGAGCCCCGAAGAGGCGTGGCGCCTCGACGAGGACGCCGACTCCGGCGCCTTCGCTTCCGCCCGATCGCGCGGCCCGCAACCGGTGCTGCTGCGCAGCAAGGAGGCAGGTGCCGCCGACTACCGCGCCGAGGCGGATCTTCGGGTGAGAGGCGACGGTGCGGTCGGCCTGGTGGTCGGCTACCAGAACGCGGGCACCCACGCCACCGCCTGGCTCGACCCGGATCGGCGGGCGCTGGTCGTCGACGTCGTGGTGGACGGTGAGACCGTGCAGGCGGCGACCAGGCCTCTCCACGACGGCTTCGCCTTCGACGCGTGGCACGCGGTCACGGCGGAGGTGCGCGGTACGCAGGCGACGTTCGAGGTGAGTGCCGCGATGGAGGGCAGTCCGCTGGCGAGACTGCACCTGGACCTGCCCGACGAGCTCGCCGGGCAGGCACCGGTCGGCGTGGTGTCCCGCGGCGGCGGTGGGCAGGCCGACAACGTGGGGACCACCACGCTCTACGAACCGGTGACCGAGAAGGTGCCCGCCCCCGAGGTCGGCACGCCCCTCCCGGAGTACGGCGACGAGTTCGACGGCACCACCCTCGGCCAGGGCTGGACGTGGGAGGGGGCGCCCAGCGGCGATCTGGCCGATGGTGCGTATGTCTGGGACACCCAGGACGCCGACTTCAGCCAGGACGACCACGCGTCGGTCCTCCTGCGGGAGGCACCGGAGGGCACGTACACCGTGGAGACGAAGCTCACCCTGCCACTCGGCACGGGTCCGCGGGGGTACGAACGGGCTGGGCTCGTCGCGTGGATCGACCGGGTCGACTCCGTGCACGTGGCTCCCACGTCGACGGGCGCGACCCGACAGGCGTTCCTGTGGGTGGGCCCGGACGCCAGTCCGTGGCCGGACGCGGTGCAGCTCGGCCCGTCAGCGGACACGCTCTGGCTCCGGCTGCGGCACACGACCCACCCTGGTACCGGTGAGCACCTGTTCCAGGCGGCGACCAGTCGCGACGGGACGCACTGGAACTGGGGCGCCATCTGGCCTCTCCCGGGCGACGCGGCGCCACCGCGGATCGGGCTCGTCTCGATGGGTGGCGAAGGAGCGACGGCCAGGTTCGACTACGTCCGCGTCTACGGTCCCTGAGACGAGATCGTCCGCGGTGGCGTCGCGGTCCGGCCGGCTGTGTTCCCCGCGGCTGACCCTATGACCGGTCGGCCGCGACGCCCTCGGCGTACATCTTGGCGATCACCGTTTCGATCGCCGGCTCCTGGATGGACAGGTCGGCCAGTGGGTACCGCTCGGCGATCGCGGACACGAGCGGTGCCGCGCTGGCGGCGGTGGGGAACGCGAGCCACTGCCGTGGTCCGTCCCTCCGGACGACCCGCGCGCCCGGGACCTCGATCGCGGGCAGGGGCTCGGCCAGGTCGACGACGAGGGTGCGTTCGCTGTCACCGAGCTGGTGCAGACCGTCGAGGTCGCCGTCGTACATGAGGGTGCCGTGGTCGATCACCATGACCCGGGTGCACAGCTGCTCGATGTCGGTGAGGTCGTGGGTGGTGAGCAGGACCGTGGTGCCCTGTTCGGCGTTCAGGTCGCGGAGGAACTCCCGGACTTTCGCCTTGCTCACGATGTCGAGTCCGATGGTTGGCTCGTCGAGGTAGAGCACCTCGGGGTCGTGGAGCAGGGCGGCCGCGATGTCGCCGCGCATGCGCTGGCCGAGGGAGAGCTGGCGGACCGGTACGTCGAGGAGTGGGCCCAGCTCGAGCAGGTCGACGAACCGGTCGAGGTTCTCGGCGTACCTCCCGTCCGGGATCTTGTAGATCCTGCGCAGCAGCCCGAAGCTGTCGCGCAGCGGGAGATCCCACCAGAGCGTGGTGCGCTGGCCGAAGACGACGCCGATCCGGCGGGCGAGGGAGAGGCGCTCCTTCGACGGCTCGATCCCGGCCACGCGCAGCGTGCCCGCGCTCGGCACGAGGATGCCGGTGAGCATCTTGATCGTCGTCGACTTCCCTGCGCCGTTGGGGCCGATGTAGCCGACCATCTCACCCCGGTCGACGGTGAAGGACAGGTCGGCGACGGCGTGCACCTCCGCCTTCGTACGACGGATCCGACCGACCCGCCGGCGTACGACGAAGGTCTTTCCCACCCCGGACAACTCGATCAGCGCGCCAGGCCCGGCGGGCTGTGAAGGTACGGACGGCGACATGTCAGCTCCCTGTACTGCGATAGCTACGGATTCCCGCGCGCCAGGCGAGCGCGGCGACGAGGGCAATGGCGAGGGCTGCGACGGGCGAGCCGAACTGGAACGCCTTCGGCAGCCCGAGCGGGTCGGCGTGGCCGAGGATGTGCAGGGCCGGCATCCAGTTGACGAACGCCAGCGGGATCACGAACGTCGCCGCCCTGACCAGCTCCTTGGCGAAGATCGTCGGCGGATACTGCGTGAGGAACGTCCCGCCGTAGGTGAACGCGTTGGTGACCTCCGCCGCATCGCTCGCCGCGAACTGGAACGAGGCGCCGAGCACGAAGATCGCCCCGAAGATCACACTGCCGCTGAGGAGCATCACCGGCATCAACAGCACCCGGTCCCAGGTCCAGTCGAGGTCGAGTGCGAACAGCGACCAGACGAGCACCACGGTCGCCTGCGTGATCCGGCCGAGTCGGCGCAGTGCGAACTCGTCGCCCGCCACCTGGATGAACGCCGGCACCGGTCGCACCAGCATCACGTCCAGCGATCCCATCCGGATCCGGCGTCCGAGCCGCTCGGTGCTGCCGATGAGCAGGTCGGCCACACCGAGCGCGAAGCTCGATGTCCCGTAGAGGAACGCCACCTCCGGCAGGGTGAAACCACCCAGTTCGCGGGTGTGGGCGAACATGATGAAGATGGCCACGAAGTCGAGCGCGGTGACCACGAATTGCCCGGCCGTCAGCATGAGAAACGATGCCCGGTAGACCATCGTCGACCGGATCCACATCGTGACGATCCAGCCGTACGCACGCAGCGCGTCAGCCACCCTGGACCACGACCTTTCGCGTGGCGAGCGAGGTCAGGAAGTAGCCGGCCACCCACAGCACCAGGGCCCACGCCGCCTGGAAACCGAACACCGGCAGGAGGTCGAGGCCTTGGTAGGTGCCAAGGAAGACGTCCGCGGGGATCTGTAGCGCCGAGGACCAGGGCAGGATACGGGCGAGGTCGCCGAACCAGCCGGGAAAGATGTTCAGCGGGAGGAGCATGCCGGAGAAGAACATCGCCAGCACTCCGGCGACCTGGTGCACCCCGCGGGAGTCGAGGAGCCAGAAGCCGGTGAGGGCGAAGAGGTAGTTGATCGAGAAGCACACGATCGCGCCGAGGAGGACGGCCAGGAGGAAGGCGAGCCAGGTCAGTGGATCGCGGGGGAGGGTGAGGGTGAAGACGAGCGCGCCGATGAAGGTGGGCGGGACGCCACGGGCGAGCAGGTGGAACGCCGCCCTGCCGAGATCGCCGGCGAGCCACCAGGCCTGGAAGCTGACCGGCCGGGTGAGGTCGACGGCGATGTCGCCGGTACGGATGCGCTCGGCGAGCTCGTCGCGGAACCCGCCGCCCCAGAGGCCACCGATCATGCCGAGCGACTGGCCGAGCCAGACGTAGGTGACCGCGTCACTCACGTCGTAGCCGCCGAGCCCGGGCCGGGCCTCCCACAGGGCGATGTAGGTGAACGCCATGATGAATCCGAAAACGGTGTTGGTGAAGACACCGGCGACAGTGGCCGCGCGGTAGGTCGCGAAGCGACGGAAGGTACGCAGCGCGATGGCCGCATAGACCCTCATCGGGGTTCGGGCTCCCTTCGTGGAAAGGCATCCGGGCATCAGTGGTCGGGCATCAGTGGTCGGGCATCGGTCGTCGGGCATCGGTCGTCGGGCATCGGTCGTCGGGCATCGGTCGTCGGCATCAGTGGTCGGGCTTTGGGCACCGGGCATTCGGGTTCGGGCAGGGGGAATCGCCCGGCCATGTGGTCATGGCCGGGTGCGAGTCGGGTGCTTGGCGCCGAAGGGTGCAGGCGAGCCGAGCACGCCGAATGTCCCCCGAGCCAACGCGGACCGGGGGTTCGTCAGGTGGAGAGTTCTGGGCTGTGGCCCTGCTGTCGCTCGTCAGGGCATTTGTCAGGACCGGTCAGCTTATCGGCTGTCCGGCCGCGATGGGAAGGCCCCTGTCCGTGGGTCTTCCCCTCGATGGACTTCGGCCAGGTGGTGCGTGATAGGCAGGTGGGGTTCGATCGCTGCCCACCTACGAGGACCGTCGACATGCCGCGACTGCTGACCGCCTACCGCGTGATGGCCTACGTCACCGGGATTGTTCTGATCGCTCTGCTGTTCGTCGCCGTCCCGCTTAACCACCTCGCGGACAATCCGGGACCGAGCGCGGTGATCGGGCCGCTGCACGGCTTCCTCTATGCGGTGTACGTGGTGGTCGTCCTGCTGCTCGGCTACGCGCGGCGGTGGTCTCTCTGGCGGACCCTCGTGGTGCTGGTCGCGGGGACCGTGCCGTTCGCCGCGTTCTTCGCCGAGCACCGGATCGTGATGGACGCACGTACGCAGGATGGCGGTGCTGGTGCACCCGACGCTGCCGACGAGACGGGACACGCCGGCGGACACGACACGGTCCCGGCAGCACATGACTGAGCGGCCCATGACTGAGCAGCCGACGATGGGACAGGCGGACGTCCTCGTACTCGCCCGGGAGCACGCCCGCGCACTCGTCGACGTCGACGGCGTCGTCGGCGTCATGGTGGGTGGGAGCCATGCGCGCGGGACCGCCGACGGGAGCTCCGACCTCGACCTCGGCGTCTACTACCGCGAACCGCTGGACCTCGACACCCTCCGCGCCCTCGCGAGCGAGACGGTCGGTCGGCCCACGGAGGTCGCCGGGCCCGGTGGTTGGGGTCCGTGGGTCAACGGTGGTGCCTGGCTCGACCTGCCGAGCGGCCGGGTGGACTGGATTCTGCGCGACCTCGACCGGGTGCACCGCGAGTGGGAGCGCGCGCAGCGAGGGGAGTTCGGGCTGCATCACCAGCCGGGGCACCCGTTCGGATTCGTCTCGACGACGTATGTGGGCGAGGTGGCGTTCGGCATCGTCGTCGCCGATCCCAGTGGCGAGCTGGAACGACTGAAAGCCGCCGCGGGACACTATCCGAGTCCGCTCCGCGTGGCGTTCGCGAACTGGCTGTGGGAGGCCGGGTTCAGCCTCGACATCGCGCACAAACCGGCCGGCCGCGGCGACGCGGCGTACGTCGGAATGTGCCTTGCCCACGCCGTCGGCATCATGGCGCACGCTCTCCATGCCCACGACGGTCGGTGGGTCGTGAACGAGAAGGGCCTCGTCGACGGCGCCGGTCGGCTGCCCTCGGCACCGACCGACTTCGCGGAACGGGCGCACGGCCTGTGCGCCGGTGGCACGGACCCGGCGGATCTCCTTGCCCGGCTGGACTCCGCGGCCGTGCTGCTCGCGGACGTGCGGGCCGTTGCCGGCCAGCGGGCGGAAACGGGTCATGATCGCGACTAGGGCGTGTCCCGTAGATCTTGGTGGTCGAAGTTCGATAGATCATTGGTGTGTTTGATCGTCATGACTTGACTGATGAGGAGTGGCAGCGGCTGGAGCCGTTGCTGCCGGAGCAGCCGCGGCAGG